>NZ_JBSFWK010000014.1:0-174648 GCF_053594815.1 Streptomyces sp. NPDC002577
CCGGTGGAGCGCATGATGCGCGACGCGAAGATCACCCAGATCTACGAGGGCACCAACCAGGTCCAGCGCATCGTCATGGCACGCAACCTGCCGTAACGCAAGTGACCGTCCTGCCTGACCGGGTGGCCCGGTCAGGCAGGACGGCGTCGCAGCTCGCGCCTCAGCCCAGGCGCACAACCACCTCGCCCGCACCCTCCGCCGAGGCACCGCCCGGCACCTCCACGCGGAACGCCCGGTCCGTGCCCTGCGCGGTGACCCGCAGCACCTCGCCCTCGCGCACGACGCGGTACGTCGCCGCCGCGGCGCCGGAGTGGTCGGGGACCGTGACCTCGGCCTCGTACGAGGGGGAGTCGGCGGGGTGGACGTGCAGGGTCAGGCCGTCCAGCCAGTCGCCGTCCGGGCGCTGGTCGTCCGCGCCGAGCGCGAGTACAGCGCCCTCGCGTACGTAGAGCGGCAGGCTGTCGAAGCCGTGCTTCTCGGTGCGCCACACCGGGCCGGTGACGGTCTCGCCGGTCAGCAGATGCGTCCAGGTGCCCTCGGGCAGGTAGTACTCGACATCGCCCTCGGCCGTGAAGACGGGTGCCACGAGCAGGTCGGGGCCGAGCATGTACTGGCGGTCGAGGGTGCGGCAGGTGGGGTCCTGCGGGAAGTCCAGGAGCATCGGCCGCATCATCGGGATGCCGGTCTGGTGCGCCTCGACGGCGGCACCGTACAGATACGGCATCAGGCGGTGCTTGAGCAGCGTGAACTGCCGGGCCACGTCGACCGCTTCGGCACCGAACTCCCACGGCACCCGGTACGACGTCGAGCCGTGCAGCCGGCTGTGCGAGGAGAGCAGGCCGAAGGCCAGCCAGCGCTTGAACACCTCCGGGTCGGGTGTGCCCTCGAACCCGCCGATGTCGTGGCTCCAGAACCCGAAGCCGGACAGACCGAGCGACAGGCCGCCGCGCAGCGACTCGGCCATGGCCTCGAAGGAGGCCCAGCAGTCGCCGCCCCAGTGCACCGGGAACTGCTGTCCGCCGACCGTGGCGGAACGGGCGAAGAGGACGGCCTCGCCGTGGCCGCGCTCCTTCTCCAGGAATTCGAAGACGGTGCGGTTGTACAGCTGGGTGTAGTAGTTGTGCATGCGCTCCGGGTCGGAGCCGTCGTGCCACACCACGTCGGTGGGGATGCGCTCGCCGAAGTCCGTCTTGAAGCCGTCGACGCCCTGGTCGAGGAGGACCTTGAGCTTCGACTGGTACCAGGCGCAGGCCTCCGGGTTGGTGAAGTCCACCAGGCCCATGCCGGCCTGCCACAGGTCCCACTGCCAGACGTCGCCGTCGGCCGTGCGCACGAGGTAGCCCTTCTCGGCGGCCTCGTCGAAGAGCGCGGACTTCTGCGCGATGTACGGGTTGATCCACATGCAGATCCGCAGGCCGCGCTCCTTGAGGCGGGCGAGCATCCCGACCGGGTCGGGGAAGACCTCCGGGTCCCACTCGAAGTCGCACCACTGGTACTCGCGCATCCAGAAGCAGTCGAAGTGGAACACGGTCAGCGGAATGCCGCGGTCGGCCATGCCGTCCACGAAGGACGTGACCGTCTTCTCGTCGTACGACGTGGTGAACGACGTCGTCAGCCACAGGCCGAACGACCAGGCCGGCGGCAGCGCGGCACGCCCGGTCAGCGCCGTGTACCGGGTGAGCACGTCCTTCGGGGACGGCCCGGCGACGATGTAGTACTCCAGCGACTGGTCCTCGACGCTGAACTGCACCTGGCCGACGGACTCCGAGCCGACCTCGAAGGAGACCTTGCCGGGGTGGTTGACGAAGACGCCGTAGCCGCGCGAGGAGAGGTAGAAGGGGATGTTCTTGTACGCCTGCTCGCTGCTGGTGCCGCCGTCGGCCTGCCACATGTCGACGATCTGGCCGTTCTTCACGTACGGCGTGAAGCGTTCGCCGAGGCCGTACACGTTCTCGCCGACACCGAGGGCCAGCTGGGCCAGCATGTGGTGGGAGCCGTCTTTGGTGGTGACGAAGCCGGAGCCCCGGTGCCCGGAGGACGTCAGCTCGCGGCCGTCCTCGCCGAGGAAGGTGAGGCCCCAGGGCGCCGCCGTGTCCAGCCGCAGCGTGAGGGGGCCGCTGACGAGTTCGGTCACCGATCCGTCGCGGCGCACCTGACCCGCGCCCGCGTCCAGGTCCGCTCCCGGCAGCTCGAAGTCCGGTCCGCGGTGCCGTCTCCCGGCGTGGTGCGTGAGGCGCACGCCGATCACGCCTTCGGCCGGTGAGAAGCAGTCGACGCTGAGCAGGGCCGAATTGAGTGTGTCGCCCCGGCGCTGCACCCGCTTGATGGAGGCATACGCGGTGAAACGGTCGGCGCCGGCGCGCAGGTCGCGTACCTCGGTGGCGTACGAGGCGCGGACGCCGTCACGCATGAGCCAGAAGCCGTCGGTGAACTTCATGATCGTCCTCGGTTGGGCGTGGCAGGTGCAGACGAGGAGGCGTACGGCGCTCGCTTTTCGGGTGGCCTGACCCCGGCTTCCTGCCAAACAGGTTTGGTCGTACACAGAACAAATCGCAGGGCAGTTGGCAGCCTCTGGCCCTGGTCTCGTATCACAAGGCGGCGTGCCCTGGCTGGGGCGACGCTATCAGCGTCGGAGCCCTCTGTCGAAGCGCTTCGATTCTCGCTCTGCTCCTCTATCACAAGGCAGCGTGTCTGACTGTGACGACGGTATCAGCGCTGAGGTCTGGTGTCGAAGCGCTTCGATGATTTATTAGTAATCGATGTAAACAAACGAAGATGGGGCTGGATCGGTCGCCCACTCGATCTTCGTCGACCTCCGTCCGCCGACCCAGCGCCGTGCAGAACTGCCGGACCCGCACGTGCGCAGCCACCCACCCGCCGGGACACGGGCGTCCCCGCAGGCCGGCACTCCTCCCACGCAAGGGCACCACGTGACAGCACAATCCCACCCCGCCGCGCGCCCACCGCGGCGGCGCTCCAGGCGGGCACTCGTCCCGCTCGCAGTCGTCTCGGCGCTCGTCGCCACCGCCGGCCTCACCGGCTGCGGCCAGCAGCGGGAAGGCGACGTCTACACGCTTCTGAACTCGTCGACCGACGAGTCGTACCACCGCTGGGACGGCGACACGCTCGCCCGCTGCAGCAAGCAGCTCGGCGTGACCATCGAGCAGCAGAGCGTTCCGGCGGCTCAGCTCATGACGAAGGCGCTGCGCATGGCGTCCTCGAAGTCGCTGCCGGACATCGTCCAGTTCGACGGCTCCGAGATGCCCACGTTCGCCGAGACCGGCGGGCTGATGGACCTCGAGAAGCTCGGCGTGTCCACCGAGGACATCCCGAAGGGCATCGTCGACTACGGCTCCTACAAGGGCACGTACTACGGGGCCGCCCGCACGGTGAACACCCTTGCGTTGTTCTACAACAAGGACATCCTCGACAAGGCGGGCCTGAAAGTGCCCACCACCTGGGCCGAGATGCGCGAGACCGCCAAGAAGCTCACCGAGGGCAGCCGGTACGGCGTCGCTCTGAGCGCGGGCGGCGCGGAGGACGGCGTCTACCAGTTCACGCCGTTCATGTGGTCCAACGGCGGCGACGAGACCGACCTGGACAGCCCCGAGGTGGCCCAGGCACTGGACTACTGGAAGGCCCTGATCGGGGACGGCTCGCTGTCGAAGTCCACGGTCAACTGGACCCAGGCGGACGTCAACGACCAGTTCATGGCCGGCAACGCCGCCATGATGATCAACGGCCCGTGGCAGGTCGAGACCCTCAACACCAAGAAGAACCTCCACTGGGGCATCGCCCAGATCCCCGTCCCCGAGCAGGGCGACGACTCCGTGGGCCCGCTGGGCGGCGGCATGCTGACCGTCCCGAACATCGGGGACACGAAGCGGGAGAAGATGTCCGCCCGGATCATCACTTGCATGACCAGCGAGCAGGAGGAGATCACCTACGCGCTGAACAGCTGGATGATCCCGGCGAACCAGAAGGCCGCCGACACCTGGCGCGAGAAGGTCCCCGAGCTGAGCTCCCTGGCCGACCAGGTGGCCACCGCGCGGTCGCGCACCGCCAAGCTCGGCGCCGGCTGGTCCTCCGTCTCGCTGGCGCTGCAGAGCGCCTTCCAGGCAGCCCTCACCGGCCAGGACAGCGAAGCCGTCCTGAAGAAGGCCCAGCAGCGTGTCGAGAGCGGGAACTGAGGTACGTACAGATGTCGACCACCACTGCTGCTTCCCGCCCCGCCACGTCCGCACCCGAGACCACCCGGTCCGCCGGCAAGAAGGCCGGCCCCGCGAGCGTCAAGCGCCGCCGGTCGATCGCCCAGTGGGGGTTCGTCGCCCCCGCGGTGATCTTCATGCTGCTGTTCTTCGGGTACCCGCTCGTCCGCAACATCGTGATGAGCTTCCAGGACTACTCGCCGTCCACGTTCTTCACCGGCAAGGCCCCCCTCAACGGGCTCGACAACTGGAAGAAGGTCTTCCAGGACGACCTGTTCGGCAAGGCCCTGTGGCAGACCATCGTCTTCACGATCGGCTCGCTGCTCGGCCAGTTCTGCATCGGCCTCGGCCTCGCGGTCTTCTTCAACCGCCACTTCCCGCTGGGCGGCCTGCTCCGCTCGCTGATCCTGCTGCCGTGGCTGGTTCCCATGGTCGTCTCCGGCATCGTCTGGCGGCGCATCCTCGACCAGGACACCGGCGTGCTCAACTCGTTCCTCGGCCTGTTCGGCATCGGCCACACACCCTGGCTGACCAGCACGCACATGGCGCTGCTCGCCGTCGTCCTGGTCAACATCTGGATCGGCATCCCCTTCAACATGGTGATCCTCTACGGTGGTCTCCAGGAGGTCCCGAAGGAGATCTACGAGGCGGCCTCGCTGGACGGCGCATCCGCCTGGCGGACGTTCCGCTCCATCACCCTGCCGCTGCTCAAGCCCGTCATCACCGTGGTCCTCGTGCTCGGCTTCATGTCGACCGTCAAGATCCTCGACCTGATCCTCGCCCTCACCGACGGCGGCCCCGCCGACTCCACCCAGACCCTGGGCACCCTCACGTACCAGAACTCCTTCGTCCAGCTGGACTTCGGAGCCGGTGCCGTGGTCGGCAACGTCCTGATCCTGATCTCCGCCGTCTTCGCGGTGTTCTACCTGCGGGCCAACCGCAACGAGGGGAAGTGACCGGCATGGCGACCACCACCCGCACCGCCGCCGTCCCGCCCACGGCCGTGGGCAAGCCCAGGCGCCGCTGGGGCGCCACCGCGTTCGGCGTCGTCGTCCTGTGCGTGATGCTGTTCCCGCTGTACTGGATGGTCAACACCGCGCTGCAGCCCGAGTCCGGGCTGCTGGAGGTGGACCCGGTCCCGTCGAGCCTGGACTTGTCCGGCTTCAGCTCCGCCATCACCGAGCAGGGCACCAACCTGCTGACCTCGCTCGCCGTCGCACTCGGCGCCGTGGTCATCTGCCTGGCGATCTCCGCGCCCGCCGCCTACGGGCTCGCCCAGTTCCGGCTGCCCGGCACCAAGGCGATCGTCTTCGGCACGCTCATCACCCAGATGGTGCCGGGCATCGTCATCGCCAACGCCCTCTACAGCGCCTACGTCGACCTCGGTCTTGTCAACTCCTACTTCGGCCTGATGCTCGCCGACGCCTCGCTCGGCATCCCGTTCGCGATCGTGCTGATGCGCTCCTTCATGGTGGCCATCCCCAGGGAGGTCATCGAGGCCGCCGAGGTCGACGGCGCGGGCCGGGTACGCACCTTCGTCCAGGTGGTCCTGCCGATGAGCCGCAACTCCCTCATCACCGCGGGCCTGTTCTCCTTCCTGTACGCGTGGAGCGACTTCATGTTCGCCCTCACGCTGAACACCACAGACGACGTGAAGCCGATCACGCTGGGCATCTACCAGTACATCGGCGCCCACGTCGGCGACTGGGGCTCGGTCATGGCGGCATCCGTGCTGTCGGCGATCCCGGCCGCGATCCTGCTCGTCCTCGCCCAGAAGTACATCGCAGCCGGTATCACCGGCGGATCCGTCAAGTAAAGGCAGAAATGAGCGACTTCACCGGCTTCCCCGACTCTCCCGCCTTCCCTGGCTTCCCGCCCGGTTTCGTGTTCGGCGCCGCCACCGCCTCGTACCAGATCGAGGGCGCGGCGGACGAGGACGGCCGTGGGCCCTCCATCTGGGACACCTACAGCCACACCCCGGACCGCACCGACGGCGGCGACACGGGAGACGTGGCCTGCGACCACTACCACCGCTACCGGGAGGACGTGGCGCTGCTGCGCGAGCTGGGCGTGGACTCCTACCGGTTCTCCATCGCCTGGCCGCGCATCCAGCCCGACGGCTCGGGCCCGGCCAACCCCAAGGGCCTGGACTTCTACTCCCGGCTCGTGGACGAGCTCCTGGAGGCGGGCATCGAGCCCGCCGCAACGCTCTACCACTGGGACCTGCCCCAGGCCCTGGAAGACCGGGGCGGCTGGCGGGTGCGTGAGACGGCCGAGCGGTTCGCCGAGTACACCGCGATCGTCGCCGAGCACCTCGGCGACCGCGTACCGCGCTGGATCACCCTGAACGAGCCGTGGTGCAGCGCCTTCCTCGGCTACTCGGTCGGGCGCCACGCGCCCGGCGCCCAGGAGGGCACCGGCGCGCTGGCCGCCGCCCACCATCTGCTGGTCGGTCACGGCCTGGCGGTCAAGGCGCTGCGCGCCGCGGGCGTGCGCGAGGTGGGGATCACCCTCAACCCGGACTGGAACGTTCCCGCCACCGAATCGGCCGCTGACCTCGCCGCGGTCGTCCGCGCCGACACCCAGCACAACCTGGTGTGGACGGAGCCGTTGTTCGCCGGCCGTTACCCGGTCACCGAGGAGGAGACCTGGGGCGAGCTGATCACCGGCCAGGACTTCCGGCGCGAGGGCGACCTGGAGCTGATCGGCCAGCCGCTCGACTTCCTGGGCGTGAACTACTACCGGCCCATCGTCGTCGCGGCAGCGTCCCACCGGGAGGCCGATCCGGCCAAGCGCGTCGCCACCGACAACCGGTACACCGAGGCCGGCTACCCCGGCGTCCGGCACACCGCGATGAACTGGCCGGTCGTCCCCGAGACCTTCACCGACCTGCTGGTCGCGATGAAGCAGCGCTACGGCGACGCCCTGCCGCCCATCCACATCACCGAGAACGGCTCCGCCGAGCACGACACGGTCGACGCGGACGGCGCGGTGCACGACACGGACCGCGTCGAGTACCTCAGCAGCCACCTCAGCGCGCTGCGGGCGGCCATGGAGGCCGGGGTCGACGTGCGCGGCTACTACGTCTGGTCGCTGCTCGACAACTTCGAGTGGGCCCTCGGCTACGCCAAGCGGTTCGGGATCATCCGGGTCGACTACGACACCCTCGAGCGCACCCCGAAGGACAGCTACCGCTGGTACCAGCAGCTGATCGCCGCCCACCGGGGCTGATCACGCCAATGCGGTGCGTGGGGCGGCCGGCACGTCCGCCCCGCGCACCCCCCGGCTCGGTCACGCCATGGCCTTCCCACGCTTCGCATAGGCCGCCGGATCGGCCAGCACCTCACGTACCACGATCGCCGCAGCGCCCCGTGCGGCGTCCCCGGACGAGGAGGAGGACCGCAGCCGCCCTCCCCCAGCTACCGCTGGGAGGTGCCCCCAGCCCGGCTCCCACAGGCCCGACACGACGCGCGCGGTCAGCTCGCGGTCGACGGAAGGCGCCAGCCACGGCATCAGCTCGCGATAGATGCCACCGAGGACGACAGCGTCGGGATCGAACAGATTCACCGCGCCGGACAGCACGAGCCCCAGCTTCTGCCCGGCCTGCTCGAGCGCCGACACGGCCCGCTCATCGCCGCGCCGCGCCCGGCGCTCCAGCTCGGCCACCCCCGGCCCCCCGGCCACGTCGTCCAGGCCCGCCGCGTTCAGCAGCGCCGCCTGACCCGCGTACTGCTCCAGGCAGCCGTGCGCACCGCACCGGCACAAAGGGCCGCTCTCGTCCACCGCCACGTGCCCGATCTCACCGGCGAAACCATGCGCGCCGCGCAGCAGTTCACCGCCCAGCACCAGTGCCCCGCCGATACCGATCTCGCCGCTCACGTACACGAACGTGCGGGAGCCTTCCGGCGCGCCGCCGAACCACAGCTCGGCCAGGGCCGCCACGTTCGCCTCGTTGTCGGCGCTGACCGGCAGGGCACGCTCGGTGGGCCGCAGCGTGGACAGCGCCTGCGCGAACAGCCCCTCGACGGCGACACGCTTCCATCCCAGGTTCGGTGCCTGACGGACCGTGCCACCGGAGACCAGCCCCGGCAGTGCCAGTTCCACGCCCACCGGACGCAGGCCCTGCTCGGCGGCCGACTCCAGCGCACGCGAGGCGATCCGGGCCGCGTGGGCCAGCACCTCGGCGGCCGGTACGCCCCGGTTGTCCACCCGCTCGACGAGCCGTACACGGTCGGTTCCGGCGAGATCCACGACGCACACCGCGACATAGTCGATGTTGATCTCGACGCCCAGCCCGGCGGACCCGGTCCTGGCCACCTGCAACACGGTCCCGGGCCGCCCCGCCTGTCCGCTGAACGTCTTGCCCGACTCCGTGAGGAACCCGGACTCCAGCAGCTGCTCGACCAGCGAGGAGACGGCCGCCCTGGTCAGCCCGACGTGCGCGGCGACCCCGGCCCGGGTCGCCTCGCCCGCGTCGCGGACGGCCCGCAGCACGAGGCTCAGATTGTGCCGCCGCACTGTGGCCTTGTCGGCCTTGGGCTCCAGGGGAGTGAGGTGGTTGTTCATGGTGGGCCGAGCGTCTCTGATCAGCTGAGCGTTGTCCACCTGGGTGGGGAAGTGTGGGCGTGGAGATGGAATCCGGCGCCCAGTGCCGCGCTGAGCAGTGTGTTCAGGCCACCGTGCCGCCACCCTCCTCGGCCGCAGTCCACGCCGAGCGCAGTCGTGTGCCCGGCGCGCCGGGCGTTGGGAACGGCGTGCGTGTAGGCGAGGTCGGCGCGTACCCGGCCCCGGTGGATGCGCAGGGTGGGCAGGTGCAGCACCGCGCCGGGCGGGATGGTAGGCGGCAGCGTGATCGGGCAGGCCACCCACATCCAGTCCCGGTAGGAGCGCGGGTCGGGGCGGCTGGGCAGCTGCAGCCGCAGCAGCGCCCGGCGAGGATCATCGACGCGGGCGTGCAGCCCAGCCCACCCGCTCCGCCAGCACAGCGGCCGACAGCACCTCACCCGTCTTCTCCACCACACCCGCACGCAGCAGACCACGGGCACAGGCCGTACGGGCCGTCTCACCCTCACCGAGCGACAATCTCCCGCTCACCGGCCCCCCTTCTCACCTGTGGTGCTGTCATCCGATCAACGACACGCCTGCGGAAGGGTCACGCATTCGGTCTACGCACTCACATACGACACCGGCAGACGACACATCACTACAGATCCCAAAGGAAAAGCGTGAGCCTATTCAACGGCGTTCGCACCGCGGCCGGGTACGTCCCCGCTGATCATGAACCTTTCGGCTGCCCTGCACGTATCCCCTGTAGTCATGGCTGGACCGCCCCGGGACCAACCCGATCGTCCTCGATCATCGCGCCAGCCGGCACGGCCCTCACCACGGGACCACCCGGCCCTCACCACCGGCCCACCCGCAGGCGCAGGCGTGCGATCCATCTTGGTTCGCTGTCGCAGCCCTGGTCAGGAGGCCTGATGTCTTCCCGTTCCGCTGAGCTTTCGCTTCGAGGAGTTGCTGCACTGTGCGCGCTCCTCAGTGCTGTGACCCATCTCCTGATCGCTCCCGAACACCTCGAGGAGATGCCCTATATCGGAATCCTGTTTGTCGTCGGAAGCGTCGCGCTCCTCGCCGTCGCCGCAGGTCTCGGGCTCCGCAACCCGCTGCCCGCATGGCTCGTCGGCGCGGCGGTCAGCGGCGGCATGATCCTCGGCTTCACCCTGTCCCGCACCGTCGGGCTGCCGGATTACCACGAAGAAGACTGGGACACTCCCTACGGACAGCTCTCCATGATCGCTGAAGTCCTTTTCCTCGCGGCCTTCGCCGCCTGGTACGGCACCCAGAGAGCCCGCGGTCCGGTCACCCCCGCCCGAGTCAAGGTGCCCGCAGACAGGTGACAGGGCCGGGCGCGCCGGGCGCCGTTGGAGGGGGCGTCAGCGGTGCTGTCCCGCATGCCGCCATAGGACATGCACGACACGGATCGCACCAAGAACTCCAGCGACCGAAGCTCCCGTGACCAGCAAGAACTTGTCGACGGCGGGAGGTAGGTGCCAGACGGCAGCAGGGCCGGCAATCGTCGCGAACACCACGGCGCCGAGAAAGCAGGCGCTGACCAGCGCATAACCGATCTCAACTGTGATCTCGTCTCGCTCGGCCTGGCTCCGCCGCCGTGTCCTCATGACGTAAGAATCCCCAAGACCTCGCTTCACCGCTACCTCGCGGACGCAGTCTCCGTCGCCGCGCCGTCCGGAGACGCACAATCACCCTGGCTCCTGACCGGCAGCAGGTCGAGGTCATCGGACGGAGCGGAAGCTCTGCGCGAGCGGCAGTCGACGGCCCCGTTCCGCAACCGGGAACGCGCCGGAGATGGAAAGCTGATCCCGATCAGGGCGGCCGTCGTGGCGAACACCCCGCCGTTCAGCGGGTTTCTGGATAACGGGTGTGTCGCCCTCGCGGTCGCGTCATGATCCCCATCGCGCCGGTTCGTCGGCAGGAGGAACAGGAATGTTCGAAACGGGGGAGGCACAGCAGTGCGAGACCAGCTCCTCGGGGGCCGTTACCGGTTGGTGCGACAACTCGGCGAAGGCGGAATGGGGCAAGTATGGGAGGCGCAGGACGAGACGCTGGGCCGGTCCGTCGCAGTCAAGGTGATCTCCCTGCTCGCCGGTGGCGGAAGCCGCGGCGACGAGGCACGGGCCAGGTTCCTGCGCGAGGCGCGGATCACCGCCCGACTGCAGCACCCCAACATCGTGACCATCCACGACCTCGGCGAGACCGGTACCGGGAACGACAGGGTGCCGTTCCTGGTGATGGAGCTGGTCCGAGGCGAGGGCCTGGACGCGATGCTGCGCCGAGGTGTCGTCACCTTGCCGGACGCGGCCCGATGGGGCGCGCAGATAGGTGACGCCCTTGCAGACGCGCACAACGCCGGAATCATGCACCGGGACATCAAGCCCTCCAACATCCTCATCACGCCTTCCGGTATCGTGAAGGTCCTCGATTTCGGAGTCGCGAGGGCGGCCGACCCCTACGCGACCGCGGACCGACTCACCCAGACCGGCTTCATCGTGGGCACACCCCCGTACATGGCACCCGAACAGGCACGTGGTTTCCCGGAACCGCGCAGCGACCTGTACGCGCTCGGCTGCCTTCTCTTCGAGCTGATCACAGGCCGGCTGCCGTTCCAGGCCCCCGACACCGTGGGCTACCTCTCGGCGCACCTCACCCAGGAACCCCCCGTCCCCAGCTCGGTGTCCGCGGACATCCCACCCGCCTGGGACGACCTCGTGTTGACCCTGCTGCACAAGGACCCCGATCAGCGGTACGCGAACGCCGCCGACCTCTCCCAGGCGCTACGACAACTCGACCGCGCACCCGAGCCCGAATCCCCAGCAGGCCACGAAGCCCGCACCATCCTTCTGGCCAGGATGGCCCGCGCTATGAGTACGTCACTCGCGCGCCGGGCGGTCCTCTCTCAGGACGCACGCGGGAATGGCGCCGTCCAGAAGGCACAAGCGCAGGTGAAGACGACGGTTCAGATGCCGCCCACCGCGCCACTCGCTTCCTTTGATGTGTCCTGGACCGGACAGGAGCCGCTGTCCGTCTATGCGGCCAGACCACGTACGACAGCTCTCTGGTTCACAGCACTGCTTTCGTCCGCGATCGCGGTGGCCAGCTTTTACTTCCCGCTACATCTGGGGCTCGTCACGCCTGGAGCTACTGAGGGTCAGGATGGATGGGTAGCCCTCATGTCGGTCGGAGGTGCACTCGGCGGCTTGGTTGCGCTCGTGTCCACTGGCGGTGCGATCTCGGAGGCGTTCGTGATCAGCAGGCATGCGGGTGCGCGGAAAGCGAGGTCCCAATGGGCGCTTCAGGTCGATCCACGGGGGATTGCAACCGGTAGTGCCGCTGGACGGCGAGAGATCCCATGGGACCAGATCCAGCGCGTCAGTATTGAGGAAATTCAGGGTTCACCGCCATACCGGTACACCGGAATTCACATCGACTTAGCGCACGGCGCCAGCAGGCCGACCATGCTCCGACCGGCAGGGTGGCCCTATCCCCAGCCGGACACGGTCAAAACTCGCTCGCGCGTCCCGGTGTGCGTCCTTGGCCCCATGACGGAAAGACAGCGGACAGAACTCATAGAGGCCCTCGCTGGATACGGCGGCCAACGGTGGGTCCCATCAGTTCACTTCACGACACTCCCGGTTGACCTTTGAAGAGATGTCCCTTGGGGATGCAGACGACTTCGGCAATCTGCCCCGAGCATTACCCAGCACTACATGTCCGTTCGCCGTGGCTGTACGAGAACAGGGCCGAACACGATGTCGGTCTTGTAGTCCAGCTCCGTCGATGAGCCCCCGCCCCTGTGATCACAGTTGGGCAGTGGTGCTGGCGCCGTCCAGTGCTTCCCGGATGATGTCCGCGTGTCCGGCGTGCTGTGCCGTCTCCCTGATCAGGTGCAGCAGGATCCGACGCGCGGACCAGTAGACGGTCTCTGGTGGCGACCAGGGAGTCTTGGGCAGCGGGACGCTTCTGTCCAGGTCTGGAAGGGCCGCCACGGCTTCATCGGTCCTGTGCGCCGCAGTCGCATACTGCTCCATCAGACCGCCGAGCGTCTCGCCGTCTGCCATGCGGTACTGCCCCATGTCGAGCATGCCCTGTGGCATCTCGCCGTCCCCCTTGACCATGACCTGTGTCCACGCTCGCTCGCCACTGGCGATGTGTTTGACGATCCCGCCCAGGGTGAGCTCGCTCACTGTCGTGCGCTGCGCGGCTTGGGCATCGGTGATCCCGCGGACCGTGATCAGCAGCAGCTTCCGCTGCTCCGCCAGTGCATGCAGCAGTTCGCCGCGCTCGCCTGGAAGGGACGGGACTGAGATCTCCAGCGAAGTTGTCATGGGCTGACCGTAGGAGCCATTTAGGTCAGTTGCTGTCCTGGACGGCTGTTGCACGTACGTTCGCGCACGGACCTGACGCGGCTGCTGACGGCGGCGGATCTGGTGGACCGAGGGTCGCCGGTGAGCTGATGCTCTGGTGGATTGAGTACGGGTACTCATGTTGGAGGTGGTCAGCAACCTGCACGGTACGGACATGCGATTGATTTCCCTCCCGAAGTCCTTGCCGGCGGCCGCGCTCGGCGGCGTCGTCGTCCTGGCCGGCTTCGGCGCGCAGAACGCCACCGCCGATCAAGCCTCTACGGTCAGCGTCGCCGCGGCGAGCGACAGCGATGCAGAGATGAGGTTCCTTGAGTTGGCGAGCCTCATCTCGCAGAGCTGCGCTCCGGACGTCTCCAGCAGCATCGATGATGTGGCATCGGCTTCCACGGCTGACACCACGGCAGCGGAGCCGACCCCCGACTCCACCATGCCCGTCCTGATCGATGAGGTGCCGCTGACCGCGGAAGAGGAGTGCGCCGCCGCGAGGCACGCCCTGCGCATCAGCAGGGCGTTCTCGGGCACGGACACGGCCACGTACGAGGAGATGCAGGAGAAGCTGACGAGCCTGCGCTATCCGGCGGCGCGGATCTACCGCATGCCGGACTTCTCGGGCGAGCCCGTGGCAAGGCTCGACCTGCGCGTGGGGGCCGAGCATTTGGCTCTGGAGGTCACCGGTACCTACCTGGGCGTGATGGTCCAGGCGTTCGGCGCTCCGGAGGGTGTGAGCGTGACCGAGGTGCGGCTGGAGCCGCAGCTGGACGCGCCCACATCCTGAGGCCCCTGCCGACGCCCTTGGGTTCTGGTGGTCATCACGGCGGCCCCGGCTTCCACGGCGCTTGCCAGGGCCCCGCCGGGTGCCCTCACGAACCACCCTTGCCGGCGGACCAGCAGCGCATCGACGGGTATCTGGCGGACCGCCCGGCGAGGCGCTGCTCGTCAACGTGCACTGTCATGTGTGAGCACGTGCAGTGTCACGTGTGATCCTCCGTGACCCGGACGAGCAGGCAAGCCGGCTCCTGTGCCAGGTCCACGGTGAGTTCGGATCGGTCGGCCTGCCAGGTGGCGGTGGCCACGGGCGATGACGTGTGCAGGATCTCGATGCGCACCGCGCGGTCCGCCAGGTGCGGCACGGGAAGCGCCCGGCCTGTCGCACCCCCCCTGCGCCACACCGACACATACGTCGCCTCGTCCGCTCGCAGCCCCAGCGCCACCCACTCGTCGTCCCAGCCCGGCAGCCCGAGCGGCCAGAACGGAACAGCACGCGGCAGATCGTGGCGCAGCGACTTGTAGGTGTCCAACGCGCCTCGTACCAGCGCGAGTTGGGATGGCGACATACGGTTCAGATAGCCCGACAGATGGATCCGCCCCAGCAGCGCACTCCCGAGCGTGAAGGCGATCTCTTCGTCCGTGAACTCCGGCTGCGGATAGGCCCACACCGCACCCTGCTCGGGCGGCACCGCGGTGGGCGCGGCGGCCGCGATCGGCGGGTAACGGAGGGGATCCTGCTGGTCGCTGGTGGACTGGAGCTGGGTGACGGCGAGCGACGCGCCGTCCATGCGCATGCCGCCGGAGGCGCAGTTCTCGATCACGAGTCCGGGGTGGCGGTCGAGGACGGACGACAGCCAGTCCAGCCAGGCGCGGGAGTGGCCGAGGAGCGGGCCGCCGGGGGAGACGGTGATGTTGTAGTCGAGCTTCAGGTACCCCACGCCCCATTCACCGACGATCCGGTCGACCGTCGCGTCGAGGTGGGCGCGGGCGGCGGGGTGGCGCAGGTCCAGCTGGTGGCGGCCGTGCTCGGTGACGCGGATGCCGTCCTGGCGTACGAAGGCCGCGTCGGGCAGGGACCGGGCGATCGGGCTGCGCACGCCCACCACCTCCGGCTCCAGCCACAGTCCCGGCACCATGCCGCGGCTGCGGATGTGGTCCAGTACGGCCGTGATGCCGCCGTCAGGGAAGCGCCGCTCGGAGGGCAGCCACTCGCCGACGCTGTCCCACCAGCCCTGCGCGTCGTCGTACCAGCCCGAGTCGATGCAGAAGTACTCGGCGCCGACCGAGGCGGCCGCGTCGATCAGCGGGAGCAGCTTCTCCGTCGTCGGGTCGCCCATCAGCGTGTTCATGTAGTCGTTGAAGACGACGGGCAGGGTGGTGTGGTCGGGGTGCGGCCGGCGGGCGGAGCGGCGGTACGCCGTGAGCGCGGCCGAGGCGTCATCGAAGCCGGAGCCGAGAGCGAGCGCCACCGGTTCGGTCGTGAACTCGGCTCCGGGGGCGAGGTGTTCGCGCCACTGGTGCTCGGCGTCCGTGGGGCCGCCCAGCGCCAGATATGTACCGCCCGCACACTCGCCCGCGTCCCAGCGCCAGGCCACCGCCGACTCGATCTGCCACAGCCAGGTCCGGCCGTCCGTGCGGTCGGTGAGTGCCCCCATCGCCAGATGGCCGTCGGTGGGCCAGCTGCCCCGGCTGCTCACGGCAAGGCAGGCGCGGCTGTCGTGCTCGTGGAACTCCCGGCCGATGTCGGCCACATGGGCGCGCAGCGGCTCGGTGAACCAGCGGCACTCGGCCAGCCAGTCGTTGCGCGCGCGGTGCGCGTCCAGGACGTCCGGCGAGGGCAACCCGCCGAGCAGCAGGCTGGAGACGGACCGCAGTACGAGCGGTTCGGTTCCCTCGTTGCGCAGCCGGACCTCGGAACGTACGACCGGGATGCCGTCCGGGGACGAGAACACCACCTCGGCCGCC
Source organism: Streptomyces sp. NPDC002577 (assembly GCF_053594815.1). Classification (NCBI taxonomy): domain Bacteria; kingdom Bacillati; phylum Actinomycetota; class Actinomycetes; order Kitasatosporales; family Streptomycetaceae; genus Streptomyces; species Streptomyces sp. NPDC002577. The sequence goes on from NZ_JBSFWK010000014.1 coordinate 15,884, forward strand.
AATCCGCTCGTCTCGTCGAAGAGTTCGACGTGGAGCCGGTGCCAGATGCCGTCCCGCTCGGAGCGGTGGGCGCGGTGGCGCAGCCGTCCGCCGAGTGCCGAGTCGATGAAGCGCGGCCCCGACCAGCCGTTGCCGTGTCCCAGCGCGGTGATCTCCACCAGCGGCAGGGCCGACTCGGAGTCGACGGGCGAGCAGGCGGCCGCATCCGGCCTCGAGAGCCGGGTGATCCTCAGCGACCCGTCGGAGCCGGTGGCGAACTCGGCCTCGAGTCCCGCGTGACCCCAGGTGAACTTCTCCTGGGCGCTGTTGGCTGGGCTGGTGGGTGTCTCACCGGTCAACGTGGACCCTCCTGAATTCCTGTGTCCGCCGCTGCCGACGGCTTTCGTCGTCCTGGGTGTGAATCCGTCGTTACGGTCTCTTGACGGGGTCAGTGTGACCGGTCACAATCCTCGCATGAATGTGACCGGTCACACAACCAGGACGGCGAGCATCAGGGACGTCGCAGCCGCGGCGAACGTCTCGTACCAGACCGTCTCCCGCGTGATCAACGGCCACCCCAGCGTGAAGCCGTCGACCCGGGAGCGCGTGCTCGCCGCCATCGAGGAGCTGGGGTTCCGGCGCAGCGCCACCGCGCACGCGCTGGCCAGCGGTCGCTCCCAGTCGGTCACCGTCCTCACCGCGAACATCACCCACCACGGCTACGCCAGCATCCTGCAGGGCATCGAGGAGGCGGCCCGTGCGGCTTCGTACACCATGGCCATCGGTGTGCTGGAGTCGGCCGACGAGACCGCGGTGCGGGCCGAGGTGCAGCGCGCCGCCGACGCCGGCGGCGGCCTGATCGTCATCGCATACGATCCGGCCGGCGTGCGGGCCCTGGAGGAAGTGCCCGCAGGATTCCCCGTCGTGGGCGTGGTCGAGACCCCCGCGCGCACACCCGGCGGCGACCGCCCCTGGGTGTGGACCGACGACCGCGAGGCGGCCTACGAGGCCACCCGCCATCTGCTGTCGCTCGGCCACGAGACCGTGCACTATGTCGCCATCCCCTCCAGCACCCGGCGCACCGCGGCGCGTACGGCGGGCTGGCGCACCGCGCTGCGCGAGGCGGGAGCCGCCGAGCCCCGGCCCGTGCAGGGCACCTGGGGACCGGCGGGCGGCTACACCGCGGGCCGCAAGCTGGCCGCCGACCCGGCCGTCACCGCGATCCTGTGCGGCAACGACGACCTCGCGCTCGGGGTGATGCGGGCGCTGCATGAGGCGGGCCGGCCCATCCCCGGCGAGGTGAGCGTGGTCGGTTTCGACGACGCCCCGCACGCCGCGTACCTCACCCCGTCCCTCACCTCCGTACGACAGGACTTCACCGGTCTCGGGCGCGCGGCCTTCGCGCTGCTGCACGGGGTCGTCGAACAGTCTGCTCCCGTGGCCCCGCACCCCGTCTCCGTACCGGAACTGGTGGTCAGGGAGAGCTCAGGTCCGCCGCCGACCGCCACCTGATCACTCGTCAGAGGAACTCCCGGCGACCCCGATCCACCGCCGGAGACATATCGCCCCCGGCCCCATCTCGCCCCAAGCCCCCGTTCCCGCCCGTCCACGCAAAGGCAGAACCCCGATGAAGCGAGTTCTCCCAGCCCTCGTGCTGATATGTGCCACCGCCCTGACCGCCACCGCCTGCAGCGACCCGACAGCGGGCAACGGCAACGACGACGCCGACTCCACGCCCCAGACGAAGGTCGACCCCACGGCGAAGCTCGACGGCGTGAAGCTGACCATGTGGACGGCGCAGAACACCGTCAACGCCCCGAAGCAGGTCATCGACGCCTTCGAGAAGGCCACGGGCGCCAAGGTCGACACCCAGGCGATCCCCGACCTGTACGAGCAGAACGTGCCGACGAAGCTCGCGTCGGGCGACAAGCCGGACCTGATGTTCTGGCAGCCGTCCATCTCCACGCTGCCGTTCATCCAGCCCAAGCAGAACCTGCTCACCCTCGACAACGAGCCCTGGGTGAACAAGCTCGGCGACACCGAGAAGTCCCTCGGCGTCATCGACGGCAAGCGCTACGCCGCGATCGTCACCGTCCCCGCCATGCTCGGCGTCTACTACAACAAGGACGTCTTCAAGAAGGCAGGCATCACCGAGGACCAGTTCCCCAAGAGCTACGACGAGTTGCTCGCCCTCGGCCACAAGATCAAGGACAAGACGGACGCGGCCGCCTTCTACGAGTCCGGCGGTGACAAGTGGCCCCTGCAGTGGCAGATGCAGGTGCAGCTCACCGACCTCGACAAGCAGTGGTGGGCGGACCTCAACCAGAACAAGAAGAAGTGGACCGACCCGGTCGTCGTCAACGCCATCACCAAGTACAAGGACAAGCTGCTCGACGCCGGGCTCGCGCAGAAGAACTACAAGACCGGCACCTTCACCGGCTCCGCCGACGCGCTGTGGAACGGCGACGCGGGCATGGTCCTCAACGTCACCTCCTTCCAGTCGCAGATCCAGGCCAAGCACAGCACCGAGGAGATCAACAAGAAGCTGGGCTGGTTCCCGATCTCCAACTCCGACGCCACCGGCATGTACTCGCCGGACCAGACCAACGGCGTCGTCGCCTTCAAGACCGGTGACACGAAGCGGGAGAACGCCGCGCGCCAGTTCCTGGACTTCTGGCTCGACACGGACTACGCCTCGTACATCAAGGCGATGAAGATCCCCTCGGTGCAGCCCGGAGTGCCCAGCCCCGACGGGCTCCCGGACACCTCGACGGCCCAGATGAAGGCGCTGCCCACGGCGAACGGCGTCTTCCAGGCCAAGGCCATCGTCGCCCCGGACACGCACCTGTATCTCGCCGACATGCTCTACGGCAAGAAGACCCCGAAGCAGGTCGCCCAGGCGATCCAGGACCAGTTCGCGCAGGTGGCCAAGGCCCAGGGCGCGCCCGGCTTCTGACCGCCGGTCTCCATCTTTCGAGCCGTTCACTGCCCAGAACGAGGGAATCCAGCCGTGGCGGACACAGCCATACGTATGGACAAGGCGGCGCCGTCCGCCCGGAGGAAGCAGCAGAAGAACGTGGGACGGCTGCCGCGCGCGGCCGTCCACCACCCCTGGTGGTTCGCGCTGCCCGCGGTCGTGGTCTTCGTGGCCTTCTTCCTGGTGCCCAATCTGCTCAACTTCTACTACCCGTTCACCAACTGGTCCTCGTACCACACGGACGTCGCCTTCACCGGCCTCGACAACTTCAAGACGGCTCTGAACGACGGCTCGCTGCTGAGGGCCATCAGGACGACGCTGCTGTACGCGGCCATGGCCGCCCTCTTCCAGAACGGCTTCGGGCTCGGCCTGGCGCTGCTCCTGGAGGAGGACACCCGCTTCAACCGCTTCTTCCGCGCCGTCTTCTTCCTGCCCGTCCTCATCTCGGCGCTCGCCGTCGGATACGTGTTCCAAGCCCTCCTCGACCAGGACGGCGCGGTCAACTCGGTACTGGGCACGGACGTGCCCTGGCTGGGCTCGACCACCTGGACGCTCGTCCTGGTCTCCGTCATCCACGGCTGGAAGTGGATGGGCCTGTCGATGCTGATCTATCTCGCCGGCCTCAAGGGCATTCCGGGCGACATGCTCGAGGCCGCGAAGATGGACGGCGCGGGGCCGTGGCGGACCTTCCGGTCCGTGCGCTGGCCGATGCTCGCACCCGCGGTCACCTTCAACGTGACCACCGCACTGATCGGTTCGATGAACACCTTCGACATCGTGCAGGCCACGACGGGCGGCGGCCCGGCCGCATCCACCGAGGTCTTCAACATCTACATGTTCCGGGTCTTCGGACAGGGCCTGTACGCACAGGCGTCCACGATGAGCCTCGTCCTCTTCCTGATCGTGGTCGCGATCGCGATCCCGCTGGTCATCGGGTTGCGCCGAAGGGAGCAGATGCTGTGAGCGCGGTCTCGGCGTTGTCTGGAACCGGGTCTTCGGGAGCCCGCCTCTGGCGCTTCGGGCGCCCCGCTCTCGTCCTGCTGCTGGCCGGCCTGGCGGTCGGCGTGCCGCTGTGGCTGGTCCTGGTCACCTCGGCCAAGCCGCAGGGCGAGGCGGTCAAACCCAACCTCGACCTGCCGCACCACTGGCAGCCCGCCCAGAACTACGCGGACGCCGTGAGCCAGGGCGAGATGCTGCGGGGCCTGTTCAACTCCCTCGCCGTCGTGGTGCCTTCGGTGGTGCTCGTGCTGATCCTCGGCGCGGGCGCGGCCTGGGTCTTCGCCCGCCGCACGTCGAAGCTGGTCTCCGCGGCGTACGCCCTCACCATCAGCGGGCTGCTGCTGCCGCCCGCCGTGATCACCATCGTCATGGAGCTGCGCCAGTTCGGCCTGGCGAACACCAGGCCGGGCATGATCGCCGTCTACACCGGGATGTACCTGTCCACGTCGATCTTCTTCATGACGGGATTCATCCGCTCCATCCCGGCCGAACTGGAGGAGGCCGCCCGGATGGACGGGGCCGGGCCGCTGCGGATCTTCCTGCGTATCATCCTGCCGCTGCTGCGGCCGGTCATCGCCACCGCGACGATCATGGTCATGCTCTACGCCTGGAGCGACGTCTTCTACGCCTTCTTCGTCCTCGGCGGCGGAGATGCGGCGACCCTGCCGATCAACCTCTACCAGGTCGCCAGCGCCCAGCTCTACCTCAACAACTGGCACCTCATCTTCGCCTACGTCGTGGTGATGAGCCTGCCGATGGTCGCCGTGTTCCTGGTGGCCCAGCGAAAGATCGTTTCCGGAATCACCAGCGGAGCCGTCAAGTAAGCCGAACAACCAGGAGGTCCCTGTGAGCAGCACGAGCCGCACGCCACGCACACCTGGCAAGAGAAGACAACGGACATCGACCGCCTTACTGACCGCAGTGCTCGGCGCGGCAGCGATGGCCGCCACCTTGCCCGCCGCCCAGCCGGCCAGGGCGGCAGCCGCCCAGAGCATCACCGTCGATCTGGGCGCCCCCGAGGGCAAGGTCAAACACGGCGCCAACGGCGCTCTGTACGGACTGGGCGACGACGGCGTCCCGAGCGACGCCGCCCTCGCCCCGCTGAAGCTGACGTCCATCTCGCAGAAGCCGGACGGCGGACTGCAGCACCCGAACGGCGACGCGGTCGCCGTCTCGAAGTCCTTCTTCCGCAACGGCGGCGGCGACGTCAACGTGATGATGCAGGACATCTACCAGCACTGGCCGTACGAGGACCTGGGTATCGACGACTACCTCACCAAGGTCGACTCGATCGTCCAGAAGGTCAACGCGGCCGACCACAGCGATCGCTTCGTCTACGTCCCCTTCAACGAGCCCGACTGGATCTGGTACGGCCTCAACACGAAGGACACCGCGCAGTACGAGAAGAACCGCGACCGCTTCCTCGCCGACTGGAAGACCGTCTACCAGCGCATCCGCTCCCAGGACCCGGACGCCCGGATCGCAGGCCCCAACGAGGCGTACTACGACAAGCGGCTGCTGCCCGACTTCCTCGCCTACGCCAAGGCCAACGACGTCCTGCCCGACGTGATGACGTGGCACGAGCTGTCCCCGGACTCGCTCAAGTACTTCCAGTCCAACTACGACAACTACCGCGCCCTGGAGAAGTCCCTCGGCATCTCCCCACGCCCCGTCAGCATCGACGAGTACGCCAACCGCCGCGACCTGTCCGTGCCGGGCCAGCTGGTGCAGTGGGTCTCGATGTTCGAACGGAACAAGGTCCTCGCCAACCAGGCCTACTGGGACGCCGCGGGCAACCTCAGCGGCAACGTCGTACGCTCCAACGTCCCCAACGGCGGCTGGTGGTTCTTCCGCTGGTACGCGGGGATGACCGGCCAGACGGTGCAGGTCACCCCGCCGTCACCGAACACCATCGACACACTCCAGGGACTGGCCTCGCTCGACACCTCACGCAGGCAGGCGCAGGTGCTGGTCGGTGGCGCCTCGGGTGACGCCGACGTCGCCGTGCAGCACGTCGACCCGAAGGTCTTCGGCACGTCGGTGACGGCGACCGTCGCCGAGGCCGACTGGTCCGGGTACGAGGGTCAGCACGCCGCACCCCGCGTCCTGTCGCGCGTGAAGCTGAGCGTGGGTCAGGACGGCAGCGTCACCGTCCCGCTCAAGGGCATGAAGCAGATGTCCGCGTACCGCATCGTGCTCACCCCGGCCGGCTCCGGCACCCCGGCCGCCGCCACCGTCCCCTGGTCCGCCTCCTACGAGGCGGAGGACGCGACGATCACGGGCGGCCAGGTCTACACCCAGGGCACGGTGTCCAACGCCAACGGCTACGCCACCTCCGGCACCAAGGACGTCGGCTCGCTGAACACCGCCGACAGCAAGGTCGACTTCACCGTGTCCGTGCCCAGCACCGGCACCTACGACCTGTCGGTCCTCTACGGCAACCAGTCCGGCGCGCCGGCCACCCAGAAGCTGTCCGTCGACGGAGGAACGGCGACCACGGTCACCTATCCGTCCACCGAGAACTGGACCTACCGGGGGAAGACAGACTCGACCGTCGACCTCACGGCCGGGACGCACACGCTCACCCTGGCCCATGACAGCAACGAGGTCACCCTCGACCGCATCGACCTCACCGCCCACACGGTGCCGTCCGCCTCCTACGAGGCCACGCTCGCGGACGTCTCCGGCAACGTGTCGTACGACTATGGCGACTCCTCCGGCACCGGAACGGGCGCCCTGGTCCTCGGCTCCGGAGGCAACGCGGTGTTCGACGTCTACGCACCGCGCGACGGCTACTTCACCGTCACCTCGCGCGCGTCGGCGGCCGTGCAACTGTCACTGCACGGCGAGACGGTGGCGGCAGCCCCGAACAAGGCCCTGAGGCTGTACCTCGTCGCGGGCAACAACCGCATCACCGCCACCGGGCACGCGGCGCTGCGCTCCCTCGATGTGGCGGGCTCGGGCTCTTCGCGTGGGGCGCTCACGTATGAGGGTGCGCAGGCGACACTGGCGGGTGGCGCGAAGCTCGTCGACAGCGCGTACGCCTCGTCGGGTACGTACATCGGCTGGCTCGGCAACAGCGCTTCCAGCACCGCGACCTTCAACGTCGACGTGCCGCGCTCGGGCAGGTACGTCCTGGTGGTCCAGTACAGCCACAACGACCGGCGCGACAACGGCCATGCGTACAACACCGACATCCTGTCCCGCACGGCGGACGTCACGGTCGGCGGCCACACGCAGACGGTGACCTTCAAGAACACCTGGAGCTGGGACGACTACTGGACCCTGGGGGTCCCGGTCGAGCTGAAGGAGGGCTCGAACACCGTCACCTTCGGCAACGCGTCCGCGTGGGCGCCGAACATCGACCGGATACAGGTGGCAGCGGTGCGCGGCTGACGTATTCGCGTCACTCATCGGCGTCACTCATCGGCGTCACACATAGCAACGAGGCCCACGCCGGGCGACTGGGGAATTCTCCGGTCGCCCGGCGTGGGCCGTGCCCGTGGTGGGGGGGGGAAGGCCGGTCCGTCCGTCAGCTCGTCTCGACACCGACGGTAAGCGTTCCTGCGTAGCCCGCGGACGCGGAACTGCCCAGCGCTGTCAGCGTGAGCAGGCCGGAGGCGGCGCCGCCGTCGTCGTAGATCGAGTCCTGCGCGAGGGTGGTGCGGGCGACGGTGTTGGTCGAGTACGGCGAGACCTTGGCGACCTGAGTGGTCACCGCCTCGTCGAAGAAGAGCTGACCGGTGTGGAGCTCCTGGCCGCCCGTGAACGAGCCGTTGCTGGTGAGTGTGACGCCGGTGTGCACCTTGATGTGGATGTGGATGCACCGGCCGCGGTACCAGCCCGGGTAGATCGTGGTGATCTTGGCGACGCCGTCGGAGCCCGTGAGGACTCCGCCGCGCAGGAAGGTGCCGTCGTCGGCTTCCTGGTAGCCGTTGGAGCCGACGAACCCGGAGTACTCACCGAGAGCGTCGGCGTGCCAGATCTCGACGAGCGCGTTGCCGAGCGGGGCGCAGGTGTCGTCGTCGACGACGGTGAGCGTGAGTGCGAGGGGGATCCCCGCCTTGCCCTCGGTGATGTCGGCGCGGACTAGCTGTCCGTCGAGGTAGTAGGGGCCTTCGGTCATCTCCTTGGTGAGGGTGCAGACGGCCGCGGCGGCGACGGGTGCGGCGTCGGCCGCGGCGGCTGTGGGGGCTTCTGTACCGGGACCCGCTACGGCGGTTCCCGCGGCGCTCACGGCCAGCGTGGCGGCGGTGGCGCTTCCGGCGATCAGTACGGTGCGGCGCCCGATCGGGGCAGAAGAGTCTGTCATGGACACGGCACCGTAGGGACGGCTGCTGTGCGTGTGCTGTCAGTTCGGCAAAGTGATGGACCGTCAAGTCATTAGTGAGACAGGAGAGTTGTCGAATCACATTCGATGCTGGAGTGACTGGTGGGGCTGCGCAAACCGTTGACGCGAACGTGGTTCGACTCTACGGTCCCGTTCGAAGTGAGGACCAATGTGCGAAATATCGAACATTTAGAGGGTCGGTCACTTCCTGAGATTCCTTCTGCCCCCACCAAGGAGGGTCCGCGTGAGCCGCATCTCCCGTAAAACCGCCCTGCTCGCCGTTCCGGCGGCGATCCTGCTCGCCCTCGTACCGTCCACCGCGTCCGCGTATCCGAACCCGGGCACCGTCACGGGTTCGACCACCGTCCACGACCCGACGATGATTCGCTCCTCGTCCGGCCAGTACCTGCTGTACGCCACCGGCGGCGGGCTCGCCTTCAAGTCCTCCTCCGACCGGATCGCCTTCAGCGCGGGAGCCGACGCCTTCTCCTCGCGCCCGAGCTGGTGGTCGAACTACTCCTCCGTCCCGGAGGCATGGGCGCCCGACATCTCGTACCACGGCGGCAAGTACCTGATGTACTACGCCGTCTCGTCGTTCGGCTCGAACACCTCCGCCATCGGCCTCGCCGGCTCGACAACCGGCCAGCCCGGCAGCTGGAGCGACTACGGCATCGTCTACACGTCGAGCTCGTCCAGCGACTACAACGCCATCGACCCGAACCTCTTCGTCGACGACGACGGGAAGTGGTGGCTGTCCTTCGGCTCCTGGTGGACCGGGATCAAGATGATCCAGATCGACCCGTCGACCGGGAAGCAGCTCTCCTCCAACACCACCCGGTACTCGCTCGCGTCCCGCCCGACCGGCACCAAGGCCGTCGAGGCGCCGTACATCGTCAAGCGGAACGGCTACTACTACCTCTTCGCCTCGTACGACGTGTGCTGCTCGGGCACCAGCTCGACGTACAAGGTCAAGGTGGGCCGCGCCACCAGCGTCACCGGCCCGTACTACGACAAGAGCGGCGTCGCCATGATGAACAACGGCGGCACGCCCGTGCTGGAGTCGCACGGCAGCATCATCGGCCCCGGCGGCCAGTCGATCATGAACGACGTGGACGGCGACCTGATCGTCTACCACTACTACGACGGCAACGACAACGGCACCCCGAAGCTCGGGATCAACCTTCTGAACTGGAGCAGCGGATGGCCCGTCGCCTACTGACCTTGCTGGCCTCGCTGCTGCTCGCGCTGTCCCTCGGGCAGTCGTCGGCGAGCGCCGCCTCGTTCACGAACCCGGTCAAGACCCAGAAGGGCGCCGACCCCTGGATCTCGTACTACGACGGCAACTACTACCTGGTGACGACCAGTTGGACCGACGTCATCACCGTGCGCAAGTCGCCGACGCTGGCCGGGCTCGCGACCGCACCCAGCGTGCAGGTGTGGCAGGGCGACGCCGCGTCGCGCTGCTGCAACATCTGGGCGCCGGAACTGCACTACTCGGGGGGCCACTGGTACCTCTACTACGTCGCGGGACAGAACGTCTCCGACTACAACCCCACGCAGCGCACGCACGTCCTGGAGAGCGAGGGCAGCGACCCGCTCGGCCCCTACACGTACAAGAACCAGCTGAACAGCTCCTGGATGCTCGACCCGAGCGTGCTCACCGTGAACGGCAGCATGTACCTGCTGGGCAGCGCGAGCAACGGCACCCAGAACCTCGTCATCGCGCCGATGTCCAATCCGTACACGGTCAGCGGCTCGTTCTCGACGATCTCGGCGCCGACGTACGACTGGGAGAAGTCGGGTGGGTCGGTGAACGAGGGCCCGGAGGCGCTGCAGCGGGGCGGCAGAACGTTCGTGATCTACTCGGCGAGCGGCTGCTGGACTCCCGACTACAAGCTCGGCCAGCTGGAGCTGACCGGCTCCGACCCGCTCTCGGCGTCCTCCTGGACGAAGAAGTCCACGCCCGTCTTCCAGCGGAACGACGCGGCCGGCGTCTACGGTCCCGGGCACAACGGGTTCTTCACCTCTCCCGACGGCACCGAGAGCTGGATCGTCTACCACGCCAACGACAGCGCGAGCGACGGCTGCGACAACGGGCGGACGACCCGGGCCCAGAAGTTCACCTGGAACTCGGACGGCACCCCGAACCTCGGATCGCCTGTCGCGCTGGGCACGTCGCTCACCGGGCCGTCGGGAGAGCCGTCGACCGTGTCGACGACGTACACCATCGTCAACCGCAACAGCGGCAAGTGCCTTGATGTCGACGGAAGTTCGACCGCCGACGGAGCCAATGTCCAGCAGTGGACGTGCAACGGCGGCAACAACCAGAAGTGGCGCATCGAGGACCAGGGCGACGACACCAGCCGCCTCGTCAACGTCGCGTCCGGCAAGGTCCTCGACACCGCCGACTGCTCGAGCGCCGACGGCGCGGACCTGCGCCAGTGGTCCTGGCTGAACAACACCTGCCAGCGGTTCCGGTTCGTCACCACCGCATCGGGCGGCTGGGTGCGGATCGTCAACCAGGCCACCGGCAAGGTCGCGGACGTCGCGGACTGCTCGACAGCGGACGGCGCCGACGTACGGCAGTGGTCGTGGCTTAGCAACAACTGCCAGCAGTGGCAGCTCAAGCCGGCGTGAGCGGGGTGACGACTGTGTGAGGTTGTGCAGGGACCTGCAGGGACGGATCCACGCCACCGCGTTCTCCGGGTGGCGTGGATGTCTCCTTTCCGGCGTCGTCTCTTCCGTCGTCTCCTCGGCAGGCAGGTGGAGGAGACGACGGGGAGTGGGAAGCGCGGTGGGGCTGCCTACATCGTGGTGAGGAACCCCCGGACCGCGGCGGCGAACGCCTCGGGGGCGGTGGTGTAGATGAGATGGTCGGCGTCCAGCTCGGCCGACAAGGTGCCCGCGCGGCGCTCGACCATGGCGCGGATCTGCTCGGGTGGAATGATTCCCTTGGTGCCGTGGACCAGCAGGGCCGGACAGGTCGTGGCCGTCCAGTCGTCCCAGTGGTCACCGTGGACCTGGTCCTCGGACTCGTACATGTCCTGGGGATGGAAGGGCAGTCGCCAGGTGCCGTCCGCGTTTTCCCGCAGCCGGTCCGAGAAGTAGGGTGCGGCCGGGCCCAGGCCTGCGACAAGCGCCTCGCGGGTGGGCGCCTGGTAAGGCTGGTTCAGCAGGAAGCCGAAGGGGTTCGCCCCGTCCAGGCCAAGGGCGGCGGGACCTTCGGCGTTGACGAGCGCGCTGACGCGTTCGGGGTGGCGGGCGGCGAACTGGTAGGCGTTGATGGCGCCGAGGGAGTGGCCGAGCAGCACGACACGGTCCAACTCCAGTTGGTCCAGGAGGGCCTCGAGGTCGGCGAGATATCCCTCCCGCGAGTAGTCGGAGGCGCGGTCGGACTCCCCATGGCCGCGCTGGTCCGGGGCGATCAGCCGCCACTCGGGCTTCAGTGCCTGGGCGAGGTGGGCGAACGTGGCGCTCTCGGACAGGTGCCCGTGCAGTGCGACCAGCGGGCGGCCGGTCCCGCCGAAGTCGAGGTAGGACAGCCGGCGGCCGTCGATGACGAGTTCGGCGCGGGTGGCGGTGTCGTTCGCGGTTGTGTCGTTCATGGCGGATCCCCCATCTCGGTTGCGATGAAGGAACCGTAGCGAGGATTTGGGCGCTCGCACAAGACGCTTGTATAAGTCGCTTGCGCAAGACGACTGTCTTGCGCACGCGCTATCACCGTTGGATAGCCTCCGACCATGGGAAATCGCGAAGACCTGCTCGCCGGGGCCCGTCGCTGCCTGGAGGAGAAGGGGTGGGCGCGCACCACCGTCCGCGACATCGCGGCCGCGTCCGGTGGCGTGAGCATGGCCGCCATCGGCTACCACTTCGGCTCCCGCGAGGCGTTGCTCAACGCCGCACTCATCGACGCGATCGACGAATGGGGCACCCACACCGGCCGCACCCTGGCCGCCTTCGGAGCGGAGGGAGCCACACCCGCTGAGAGGTACGAGGCGATGTGGGATGGGATCATCGAGTCCTTCGCCACGCGCCGCACTCTGTGGCTGGCTTCGATCGAGGCACTCGCCCAGGCCGAGCACTCCGAGGACCTGCGCCGCTACCTCGCCGGAGGACAGGCTCAGGGGCGGCGGGGTCTGGCGGCCATCCTCGGCGGCGTCGAGGAGGACGCGGTCGACGACGAAGCGGCGCGCACGCTGGGCGCGGTCCAAATGGCCCTGCTCAGCGGTCTGATGACGCAGTGGCTCACCGACCCGGATCGAGCTCCCACCGGCGCCGACATCGTTACTGGTCTGCGCGCGTTGGCTCGTATCGTCGGCTCCGATCACCCCTGATGCGCCATCAGGCATACGTGAATTGAGCTCGGTAGAGTCGGGAAGCGATGGCGGGCTCAAGCGGCCGACGCATCGCGACGCCCAGCCCCCCGGCGATTCGGGGAGCTGGGCGTCGCGATGCGTCGGCGAGCCCTGAGGTCAGGCCGCCACCGTCTCCCGGCCGGGCGCCCCCTCCTGCTCCCGCAGGCCGAGCTGCTCCGTCGGCACCTTGTGCGTCTCGCGTGCGGTGAGCGCGGCCAGCACCGGCGGGACGCAGAGCGCGGCCGTGAACAGGGCGACGCCCGACCAGTCGTCGCCGTTCGGGCCGGCGATCTGCGCCGCGAACGTCACGGCGAACCCGGCGACGGCGAAACCGATCTGCGTACCGATGGCCATGCCCGACAGCCGTACGCGCGTGGAGAACATCTCGCCGTAGAAGGACGGCCAGATGCCGTTGGCGGCGCTGTAGACGATGCCGAAGGTGGCGACGCCGAGGATCAGCACCAGCGGGTACGACCCGGTGGAGATGGCCCAGAGGTAGGCGAACATCATGATGGCGCTGCCGGCCGCGCCGGCCAGGAACACGGGCCTGCGGCCGATGCGGTCGGAGAGCTTGGCCCACAGGGGGATGGCGGCGAGGGCGACCACGTTGGCGAGCGCGCCCACCCACAGCATGTTCGTGCGGTCCAGGCCGACCGAGTCGCTGGTCGCGTACGCGAGTGCCCAGACGGTGAAGATCGTGCTGACCGACGCGACCAGGGCACCCGCGATCACCCGCAGCACGTCAGCCCAGTGCTCGCGGAACAGGACCAGCAGCGGAAGCTTGGCCACGCCCTCGGTCGCGGCCTGCTGGGTGAAGGCCGGGGTCTCCTCGAGCGTGCGGCGGATGACGTACCCGACGACGGCGACGACGACGCTGAGCCAGAACGGGATGCGCCAGCCCCAGGACAGCAGCTGGTCCTCGGGCAGGGCGGCGACCGGGATGAAGGCGAGGGTGGCGAGGAGCTGGCCCGCCTGGGTGCCGTTGAGTGTGAAGCTCGTGAAGTAGCCGCGGCGGTGCGCAGGTGCGTGTTCGAGCGTCATGGAGTTGGCACTCGCCTGCTCCCCCGCGGCGGAGATGCCCTGCAGGACGCGGCACAGCACGAGGAGGACCGGGGCGAGCGATCCGACCTGCGCCCGCGTCGGCAGACAGCCGATGAGGAACGTGGACAGGCCCATCAGGATCAGCGTGAAGACCATGATCTTCTTGCGGCCCAGACGGTCTCCGACATGGCCCAGGAAGAGCGCACCGATCGGACGGGCCGCGTACGCGACGCCGAAGGTGGCCAGTGACAGCAGGGTCGCGTTGGCCGGGTCCGACTCGTCGAAGAAGACCTTCGGGAAGATCAGCGCGGCGGCGCTGCCGTAGATGAAGAAGTCGTAGTACTCCAGGGCGCTGCCTATCCAGGCGGCGAGCGCAGCCTTTCGCGGCTGGCCCTGGTGGGCGTCGGGGACGGTCACGGCGGCTCCTTGGGGGCTTACGGGGGAAGGGTAGAGCGGGTGAGCGGAGAGGTGCCGGGTCCTGCGGGTCCGGGATCGGCCGTTGCCGGCTCCGATCGGCCGGCTGTCACCCGCTCCGGTCGGGCGGCGGGCGGTGAACTCACTGGATAGTTAATAGCGAGTGGCTACGGATGTTGCGCCCGTGTGTCCCGCGTGTCAAGAGGCCCCGCAGAAGCCGGTCCGGCGGAGGCGCGGTGCTCAGTCCGCCGAGCGGTCCGCCGTGAGATAGGCGATGACCATGTCGCCGAGCATGTTCCGGTAGTGCTCCCGCTGGTCAGCGGCTATCAGATCGCGGCCGAAGAGGGCGCCGAACGTATGCCGGTTGGCGACCCGGAAGAAGCAGAACGAGCTGATCATCGCGTGCAGGTCCACCGCGTCGACATCGGCGGTGAACAGGCCCGACCTGCGGCCCTCGTCAAGGATCCGCCCGATCACCTCGATCGCGGGCGAGCTGAGTTTGCTGAGTACCTCGGATGCGGCGATGTGCTCGGCCTCGTGGGTGTTCTCGATGCTGACCAGCCGGATGAAGTCGGGGTGCGCCTCGTGGTGGTCGAAGGTGAGCTCGGCCAGCCGGCGGATGGCCGCGACCGGGTCGAGGTGCTCGACGTCGAGCCCCTGCTCGGCCTGCCGGATCACCAGGTAGGCGCGCTCCAGTACGGCCGTGAACAGCTGCTCCTTGCCGCCGAAGTAGTAGTAGATCATCCGCTTCGTGGTGCGGGTGCGGGCCGCGATCTCGTCGACGCGGGCACCCGTGTACCCGGCGCGGGCGAACTCCTGGGTCGCCACGTCGAGGATCTCGGCCTTGGTGCGGGCGGCGTCGCGGATGCGTCCGCCGCGTCGGGCCGGTTCTTCGACAGTGGTCATCCGCTGGGTTCCTTCGGGGTGCGGCGCCCGTGTGGGGGCGGGGGTTGTGACTGTCCGATGCTGGCGATTGTAGAAGCCGGTCGCGCTCCCGGGTCCGGGGAGATCTTCGGTCCGCGGAGCCTCCGGAGTTTGAGGAGAGGTCTTCCCGTCGGGACAGCCGCCTGATATGACTAACGAACCAGTTCGTACATTACGGCGGAACGCGAGAGGCAGCAGCGATGGCACCCAGGACCCAGGACTCCTTCCTCATCGGCCTGATCGGTGCCGGCATCGGGCCCTCGCTCAGCCCGGCGCTCCATGAACGCGAGGCCGACCGCCAGGGGCTGCGCTACCTGTACCGGCTGGTCGACATCGACGACCTCGGTGTCACACCCGACAAGGTCGGCGACCTGCTCCGGGCCGCCCGCGACCTCGGCTACGACGGGCTGAACATCACCCACCCCTGCAAGCAGCTCGTCATCGAGCACCTCGACGCGCTCTCCCCGGCCGCCGAGGCCCTCGGCGCGGTCAACACCGTCGTCTTCGAGGACGGCCGTGCCGTCGGACACAACACCGACGTCACCGGCTTCGCCGCCTCGTTCGCCCGCGGGCTGCCGGACGCCTCGCTCGACCAGGTCGTACAGCTGGGCGCGGGAGGTGCCGGGGCCGCGGTGGCGCACGCCCTGCTCACCCTCGGCGCCGGACAGCTCACCGTCGTCGACGCGCTTCCGGACCGCGCGGCCGATCTGGCGTCCTCCCTGAACCGCCACTTCGGCGACGGGCGCGCGACGGCCGCCGCCCCGGACCGGCTCCCGGCGCTCGTCGCAGGCAGCGACGGCCTTGTGCACGCCACCCCCACCGGCATGGCCGCGCACCCCGGACTGCCGTTCGCGTCCGCGCTGCTCCACCCCGGCCTGTGGATCGCCGAGGTGGTCTACCGGCCGCTGGAGACCGAGCTCCTGCGCACCGCCCGAGCCCTCGGCTGCGCCACGCTCGACGGCGGCGGCATGGCCGTCTTCCAGGCCGTCGACGCGTTCCGGCTGTTCACCGGCAGGGAGCCCGACAGCGCCGCGATGCTCGCCGACATCGCGGAGCTGGCGGGCGCCGCCGAAGCCCGCGCCTGACACGGCCTCCGCGGCAGACCGACACAGCACCGACCCCGAAGGAGCCCCGCCGTGCGCACGTCCATCGCCACCGTCTCGCTCAGCGGCCCCCTCACCGAGAAGCTCACGGCCGCGGCACGCGCCGGCTTCGACGGCGTGGAGATCTTCGAGAACGATCTCCTCGCCAGCCCCCTCACCCCGGAGGAGATCCGCGCCCGCACCGCCGACCTCGGCCTCACCATCGACCTCTACCAGCCGATGCGCGACATCGAGGCCGTCCCGGAGGAGGAGTTCGCCCGCAACCTGCGCCGGGCCGAGCACAAGTTCCGGCTGATGCGGCGGCTGGGCGCCGACACGGTGCTCGTGTGCTCCAGCGTCTCGCCCCTCGCCGTGGACGACGACGCGCTCGCCGCCGCACAACTGCGCCGACTCGCCGAGCTGGCAGACGAGTACGGCATCCGCGTCGCCTACGAGGCACTCGCATGGGGCCGCCACGTCAACACGTACGACCACGCGTGGCGCATCGTCGAGGCCGCCGACCACCCGGCGCTCGGCACCTGCCTGGACAGCTTCCACATCCTCGCCCGCGGCTCTGAACCCAAGGACCTCGAAGGTATTGCGGACATCCCCGGCGACAAGATCTTCTTCCTGCAGCTGGCCGACGCCCCGCTGATGGCCATGGACGTGCTGCAGTGGAGCCGCCACCACCGCTGCTTCCCGGGGCAGGGCGGCTTCGACGTCGCCGGGTTCCTCGGCCATGTGGTGGGCGCCGGCTATCAGGGGCCGCTCTCGCTCGAGGTGTTCAACGACGTCTTCCGGCAGGCGGACGCGCGCCCGACCGCCGTCGACGCCCAGCGCTCACTGATCGTCCTGCAGGAGGCCATCGGACTGGCCACCCCGCCGGCCCCGGTCGTGCCCACTTCGGTCGCCTTCGCCGAACTCGTCACGCCCGACGCCGAACCGGCCTCCGCGCTGCTCGGCGCGCTCGGCTTCGCCCGTACCGCCAGGCACCGCAGCAAGCCGGTGGAGCTGTGGCAGCAGGGCGACGCCCGCGTCCTGCTCAACACCGGTCCCGTCGGCAGCCGCGCCGCGCTCTCCCTCGCCGCCATCGGCCTGGAGTCCCCGGACCCGGCCGCAGCCGCCCGGCGTGCCGAGGCCCTCCTCGCCCCCGTGCTGCCGCGCCGCCGCGCCCCCGAGGACGCGCCGCTCGACGCGGTGGCCGCACCCGACGGCACACAGCTGTTCTTCTGCGCCTCCCCCAAGCTCTCGGCTTCGCTCGAGCAGGGAGGTACCCCCATCCGGCCCGAACTCCCCAGCTGGACCGGTGACTTCACGCCCGTCGACCACACCCCCGAGGCGGGCACCGGGATCCGCGCCATCGACCATCTGGCGCTCACCCAGCCCTGGCACCAGTTCGACGAGGCCGCCCTCTTCCACCGCAGCGTGCTCGGGCTCCAGGCGCAGGAGAGCGTCGACGTCGCCGACCCGTACGGACTGCTGCGCAGCCGCGCCGTCACCAACGCCGACGGCAGCGTGCGGATCGCCCTCGGCGTCGGAGCCGCCCCGACCGACGAGGGCGGCCGCGCCCAGCACATCGCCTTCGCCGTCGACGATCTCATCACGGCCGTGCGCCGGATCAGGGAGGCCGGCGGCCGTCTCCTGCCGGTGCCCGCCAACTACTACGACGACCTGGCGGCCCGCCACGAGTTCGCCCCCGGCGAGCTGGAGACCTACCGCGAACTCGGCATCCTCTACGACCGCGACGACCACGGCGAGTTCCGCCACTGCTACACCGAGACCGTCGGACGTGTCTTCTTCGAGCTCGTCCAGCGCGACGGCGGCTACCGCGGCTACGGCGCCCAGAACGCCCCCGTACGCCTGGCCGCGCAGCACGCCCTGCGGCCGGGGCGCTGAGGCGTCGACTCAGGCGATCGGCAGACCCGCGTCCGCCGGGGCGACGGCGGCAGCCTGTCCCACCGAGGCAGCCGGTGCGGTCTCGCCGACCGGTCCCGAGGGCGCCGGAACCAGCGGCAGCGAGTCCGTGCGCTGCTGGGGGATCGCCACGGGGCGTACCGGCCGGGGCCCGGCGACCACCGCGTAGTCCGGGCCGAGGAAGTCCGGCGTCAGATCGCCGGGGTCCTCGCCCAGCGCCAGGCGGACGGCGGACCAGGGCACGTTCAGCCCGCACTGGGACAGCTGGTGCAGGCCGCCCGCCGGGCGGGTGTTGACGTCCATGAGGACCGGTTCGCCGTCATAAAGGCGGTACTGGATGTTGGTGAGCCAGTGCAGGCCGAAGGTCTCGGCGAGGCGGCGGGACGGCTCGATCCAGGACGGGTGGAGCGTGAAGCCGCGGCGGCGGCCGTGCTTGGTGCGGCCCACCGCCATACGGACCCGGCCGTCAGGACCGGTGAGGCAGTCGACGGACACCTCGGGCTCGTCCAGGCGCGGCATCACCAGCCAGTCCACGGGCTCGTCCGCGTGCCGCAGGGCGTCGACGACCAGGTCCAGCGGGACGTACGGGCTGGGGAATCCGGTCAGGTGCATCATCGAGAACGGGGAGCGCGTGACGACGCGGAAGCCGACACCGCCCGCCCCGGCCGCGGGCTTGAAGCACGCCTTGTGGCCCGTGGCCTCGATCGCCTCGACGGCCGCCACCAGCTCGTCCCCGGTGCGCACCCGCCACCACGGCGGCACCGGAACCCCCGCGGCCGACGCCGCTTCGTAGGCCGCGGCCTTGTCCTGGAAGGTGGCGATCGCCTCGGCCGGCGGGGCCAGCAGTGCGGTGCCGACGGCGGCGAACTCCTCGCGGTGCGCCGCGATGACCCCCTGGTGGAGCACCGGCACGAAGACGTCGATCGCGTGCTGGGCGCACTGCGCCAGCGCGTACTCGACGTAGGCGGCGGGGGACAGGCCCTCGGGCTCCAGCGCCGCCGTGTCCGCGGCGGCCAGGACCGGTGAGTCGGGATCGGCGTGCGTGGCATGGATCTCGACGCGGGCGCCATGGGGATTGGACCGTAGCTGATCCATGAAGAAGACGTTCTCCGCGTACGTGCGGTTGAGCCAGACGCGTACGCGAGAGACCATTCAGGCCGCCTTCCAGGGGTCGGGCAGGGCACGGCAGAGCGAAGGCCGCGCCCGGGCAGGGGAGAAGAAGGACACGGAACCGCCGTCCGCTACGAGATGTCGCTGCGGCCCGTGTTGGGGCGATCATAGGGCTCAGAAGCCCGTCGTGCTGCTACGCGCATGTTAAGAAATCCCTGGCCACGGCCCTCGCTGCGGGGAGCAGGGCGGAGTCACCGGTTCCGGGCGTACAGGGCGTCGATCTCCCGCTTGAACGCGGTCACGATCGCGCTGCGCCGGAGCTTCAGAGACGGCGTCATGAAGCCGTTCGAGGCACTGAACTCCTGCGGCAGGATGCGGAACGCCCGGATGGACTCCGCCCGCGAAACCCCGGTGTTGACGCGTGTGACGGTCCGCTGTATCAGCGCCCGCAGCTCGTCGTCGTCCGTCATCGCCGCACCGCTCGCATGCGGTTTGCCTGCCATTTTGCGCCAGCTGGCCAAGGCATGCGGGTCGAGCGTGATGAGCGCCGCGACGTACGGCTGGTTGTCGCCGACCACCAGGCACTGCGAGACCATGGGGTCCTCCCGCAGCTGCTCCTCCAGGACCAGGGGGGCCACGCTCTTGCCGCCGCTGGTGATGATGATGTCCTTCTTGCGGCCGGTGATGACGAGATAGCCGTCCTCGTCGAGGTACCCCACATCACCGGTCGCGAGCCAGCCGTCTTGGAGCGCCTGCTCGGTGGCGTCGCGGTTGTTGAGGTAGCCGATGAAGACGACATCGCCGCGCACCCACACCTCGCCGTCCGGCGCGATGTGCACCGTGTTGCCCGGCATCGGTTTGCCGACGGTGCCGAATCTGACCCGGTGCACCGGCTGTGCGGTCACGGCTGCGGACGTCTCCGTGAGGCCGTAGCCTTCGTAGACCGTGATGCCGGCACCGGCGAAGAACAGGCCCAGGTGGCGGCGCAGCGTCGAACCGCCGGACACGGCATACCGCACGCGGCCGCCGAGCACGGCCCGTATCCGCGCGTAGACCGCGTGCTCGTACAGCGCGTGCTGCATTCTCAGCGCCGGGCCGGGACCGTGTCCCTTGCCGTGGGCCTGCCGCTCCAGCGCCTCCGCGTAGCGCGCGGCGACGTCCGCGGCCTTGTCGAACGCGGCGAGCCTGCCCGTCTCCTCGGCGGTGAGCCGGGCGCGCTGGAAGATCTTCTCGAAGATGTACGGCACGGCGAACAGGAACGTCGGGCGGAACGACTCCAGCGCGGACAGCAGCGCCTCTGGTGCCATGTCGGGCTGATGGCCGAGCCGGATACCGCCGCGCAGACAGCAGGCCACCACCATGAGCCCGTAGCAGTGCGCGACCGGCAGGAAGGTGAGGATGGACGGCTCCTCGCCCGGCTCGGCGACGAGCTCGCGCCAGCCCGCGATGAGCGTGTCGCATTCGGCGGCCAGGTTCGCGTGGGTGAGCAGACAGCCCCGGGGGCGTCCCGTGGTGCCGGAGGTGTAGAGGATCGCGGCGATCTGCTGCGGCTGGACCGACGCACGCTGCCGGGTGACCGCGTCGTCCGGCACGTCCCGGCCGGCCTCGACCAGCCGGCGCACGCCTTCTGCGTCCAGCTGCCACATGTGGGCCAGCCGGGGCACGGAGGCGCAGATCGCACCGACCGTCATCGCGTGGTCCTCGTGCTCGACCACGATCGCCGCCGCCTGCGTGTCGTTGAGGATCCAGCGCACCTGTTCCGACGACGAGGTCGGGTAGACGGGTACGACGCGGGCGCCGATGGTCCACAGGGCGTACGCCAGCAGCGTCCACTCGTAGCGTGTGCGGGACATCAGCGCGACCCGGTCGCCGGAGTGGATGCCGCTGGCCAGGAACCCCTTCGCGACGGCCAGCACCTCGTCGCGGAACTCGGCCGCCGTCACCGGGTACCAGTCGTGCGGGTGTTTCTCCGAGCGGCGCGAGAACTGCACGAACTCCGGTGTGTGGAAGGCGACCTGGAAGACGGAGTCCGCGAGCCCGCCCGAGCGCAGCGGCTCCACCAGACGCGGGAGGCTGACCTCCTGCACTCGCCTGCCTCCTTCCCGCGCACGGCGGCGCCATGTGTCGGACGACACGCAGCGCCGAACACCCGCTACGCGTATGGGGGATGCCTACACGAAGAATACGGTCCGCACCTGTGTGGTCACTCAACTCGCATCCGAATCGATAGGAAGGACACAAAGAACGCCCAGGACGTGCGAGTTGGACGTCAGAGCAGCTTGTCGAGGGTGATGGGCAGTGACCGGATACGGCGTCCCGTCGCGTGGTACACGGCGTTGGCCACGGCGGCTGCGACACCGACCAGGCCGACCTCGCCGACCCCCTTGGTGCCGATGGCGTTGCCGCGGTCGGGGTCGCCCACGAACACGACGTCCATGTCGGGGATGTCGGCGTTGACGGGGATGAGGTAGTCGCCGAACGTGCCGTTGGCGATCCGTCCGCTGGGCGTGTCGGTGACGGTGTCCTCGAAGAGCGCCATGCCGATACCGCCGACGGTCCCGCCGACGATCTGGCTCCTGGCGGTCTTCTCGTTGAGGATGCGACCGCCGTCGATCACGGACACGACGCGGGCGATGCGCACGAGCCCCAGGTCCGCGTCGACGCGTACCTCCACGAACTTGGCGCCGAAGGCACCCGCGAGGGCCATCCCCAGCTCGTCCTGGGACCGGGGTGCGCTGGAGCCGTTCGCCGTCAGCTCCGCCAGCCCGTTCCGGCCGAGGATGTCGGTGTACGCCTCGCCGCGTTCTGGCTGTCCGATCGGATGGATACGGCCTTCCGTGACCTCGACGGCATGCGGGTCGGCGCCGTACAGCGGGGATTCGCGGTCACCGACGGCCAGGTCCGTGAACTGCCTGACGAGTTGTCTGCAGGCGTCGAAGACCGCGTTGCCGAGCGCTGCCGTCAGTCCCGACCCGCCGGCCTGAGGGGCGACGGGCATGTCCGAGTCGCCGAGATCGAAGCGCACTCGCTCGAGCGGCAGGCCGAGGCACTCGGCGGAGAGCTGGGTCATCACGGTGTACGTGCCCGTGCCGATGTCGGTGGCGGCGCTGCGGACCAGTGCGCTTCCGTCCCTGTTGACGGTGGCCTGCGCACGGCAGCCCACCGCGTACCAGGGATAGGCGGCCCCCGCCATGCCGTAACCGACCAGCCAGTTCCCCTCGCGCATGGAGCGGGGGACGGGGGTGCGGGCGGACCATCCGAACCGCTCCGCACCGACCTCGTAGCACTCACGCAGAGCCTTGCTCGTCCAGGGCAGCCCGAGGATCGGGTGCACCTCGGCGTAGTTGCGCATGCGCAGTTCGAGCGGGTCCATCCCCAGTTCGTAGGACAGTTCGTCCAGGGCCGACTCCAGCGCGAAGCTGCCCTGCGCCTCGGCCGGGGCCCGCATGGAGGTGGGGTTCGGGATGTTCAGGCGGGCCTGCCGGTCCTGGGTGGAGACGTTGTTGCACTTGTACGCCCACCCGGTGCCCGCGGCGATCGGCTCGTAGTCGTCGTCCGCCATCCCCACCGGCGAGACACTGCGGTGGTCGATGCCCACCAGATCGCCGGTGCGGGTGGCGCCGACCCTGATCAACTGCACGCTGCTGGGCCGGTGCCCGAGTGAGGTGAACATCTGGGGGCGGGTGAGGACCAGCTTGACCGGCCGTCGTAGCAGACGGGCGGCGGCGACTGTGAGGATCACATGGGGCCACGCGCGCAGGCCGCTCCCGAAGCCTCCGCCCACATACGGCGCCAGCACACGCACCGAGCTCTCGGGGATTCCGAAGACCGCCGCCAAGGTGTTCCGCACCATGGACGGCCACTGGGTGGTGTCGTGGACCGTGAGCTGGTCGCCGTCCCAGACGGCCAAGGTCGCGAACAGACCGAGCGGGTTGTTGGTGTTGTCCGGCGTCGTGTACGTCGCCTCGACCGTGACCTCGGCCGTCGCCAGGGCCCCGGCGGCGTCGCCCCGGCTGTGGTCCAGGCCCCACGGGTTGCCGACCTGCGGGGCCCGGGGGTCCATCGGGTCCAGCAGGGGATCGGTGCGCTCGTACTCCGCCGACACGAGGTGCGCGGCCGCGGTCGCCTGCTCCTGTGTCTCGGCGACGACGCAGGCGATGTGCTGTCCGTGGTGCAGGACGCGGTCGTCCTGCAGGGGAGGGGGAGGGGACGCGCCGATGGCGGTCATCGGCCCGCGCTCCAGTTTCGGCGCGTTGGCGTGCGTGAGCACGGTGAGGACACCGGGTGCCGCCTCGGCCGCCTCGGTGTCGATCCGCGTGATTCGGCCGGCGGCGATCGTGCTCTGTACGAGCGCCGCGTAGGCCTGCCCGGGGACGTTGACATCCATCGGGTAGGGCGCGGCGCCGGTGACCTTGCGAGGGCCGTCGACCCGGTCGACCCCGGCGCCGATGACCGGCCTGCTCCTGACTGTGCTCATGCCGCTGCTCCTGCCACTGTCTGCAGCTCGCGCACCAGGGTGCGCTGTGCGAGCTCCACCTTGAAGGCCGTCCCGGGAACGGTCCACGCGCCCTGAACCGCCGCGGCCGCCGCCCGGCGGAAGTTCTCGGTGGAAGCGGAGGCGCCGGCCAGTTCCCTCTCCGCTTCCCACGCCCGCCAGGGTTTGGAGCCGACCCCGCCCAGGCCGATCCTGGCCTCCTCGATCGTGTCCCCGGACATCACCAGGCTCACCGCGGCGGAGGCCAGGGCGAACTCGTACGACATCCGGTCCCGCACCTTGAGGTAGCCCGACCTGGCGCGGTGCGGCAGCAGGGGAATGTCCACCGCGGTGATCAGCTCCCCGAGCATGAGGACGTTCTCGGCATCGGGGCTGTCGGAGGCCGCCAGGTAGAACTCCGTCAGGGGCACCTGCCGCTGTCCGGTGAGTCCCTGGATGTGCACGACGGCGTCCAGGGCCACGAGAGGGACCGCGAGGTCGGAGGCGTGGAGGGCGATGCACCGTTCGCTCGCCCCCAGGACGGCGTGCATGCGGGCGGCTCCGTGGACGGCCGCGCAGCCTGATCCGGGTGCCCGCTTGTTGCACTCGGCGACGGCAGGGTCCCGGAAGTACCGGCAGCGTGTGCGCTGCAGCAGATTTCCGCCGATCGTCGCCATGTTCCGCAGCTGCGTGGACGCGCCGGCCAGCAGCGCATCCCGTACGAAGGGGATCCGCTCCCCGACCGTGGGATCCGCGGCCAGTTCCTCCATGGTGACCAGGGCGCCCACGTGCAGGAGGTCGCCGCTTCTCTCGATGGTGTGCAGCGGCAGGCGGGTGATGTCGACCAGCAGCCTGGGGCTGAGCACGCCGTCCTTCATGAGGTCGAGCTGTGTGGTGCCACCTGCGAGGAACGCCGCCGCCGGATCGCCCGCGACCAGCTCCACGGCGTGAGCGGCGTCTGCGGCGCGGACGTACTCAAGCGTCTGCACGGTGACCACCCGTCGACGCCACCTCACGGATCGCCGCGACCATGTGCGGATAGGCACCGCAGCGGCACAGGTTCCCGCTCATGTACTCGCGGATCTCCTCGTCGGATCCGGCTCGCCCTTCTTCGAGCAGCGCCACGGCGGACATGATCTGACCGGGCGTACAGAAGCCGCACTGGAATCCGTCGTGCTCGAGGAACGCGGTCTGGACCGGGTGCGGGCCGTCGGGTCCCGCGATTCCCTCGATCGTCGTGATCGCGCGACCCTCGCACTGGGCGGCCAGGGTCAGGCAGGACAGCACTCGCCTGCCGTCCACGTGCACCGTGCAGGCACCGCAGGCGCCCTGGTCACAGCCTTTTTTGGTGCCCACCAGACCGAGGTGGTCGCGCAAGGCGTCCAGAAGGGTGACGCGCGGGTCGAGCGCCACCTTGTGAGTTCTCCCATTGACTTCCAGTGTCACGACGCGCATTAAATCTCCCGACATCAGACGAATGGTCGATAAGTACCCATTCGCCTGTTCCGTGAAGCCCGGCGAGACCCTATGCGGGCCGGTTTGCGTGTGTCGGGCCACATCCCCTATGCAGCACGCCGGTGGGTCACCTAAAGTAGACGTACGTCCACTGAAATGGTCGGATCTGCCGCACCGGAGGCCGCACATGCTTGACCACACCACCACCGCGCAGCTCGCCGAACGCCCCATGGAGGGCGAACCGGACCAGCAGACAGCCGTGGACAAGGCCCTCACCCTGCTGACATCGATGGCCGAGTACGACGACGGAATCGGCGTCAGCGAGCTGGCCCGGCGCACGCAGCTGACCAAGTCCACGGCGTTCCGGCTGCTCGGCATCCTCCAGCGCAATGACGTGGTCGAGCGCGTGGGCAGCAACTACCGGCTGGGCTCCCGGCTCTTCGACATCGGCACGCGCGTCTACGGCCCCACGACCCTCGAACTGCGCGAACGACTGCTGCCCTACCTCGCGGACCTGTACGAGCTGACGCACGAAACCGTGCATCTGGCGGTCCTCCACGACACCGACATCGTGTACGTCAACAAAATCCAGGGACACCGCCCGACACAGAGCCCCTCGAGGATCGGCGCGCGGATGCCGGCCTCCTGCACGGGCGTCGGCAAGGCGCTGCTCGCGTTCGACCACGACGCGGCGGAGCTGACCATCGCGCAGGGGCTGACGGCCCACACGGACCACACCATCACCGACCCCGAGCTGCTGCGCGCGGAGCTCGCCCGTGTCAGGCGGGACGGGATCGCCTACGACCGCGAGGAGGCGGTACGCGGTCTGGCCTGCGTCGCGGTGCCCGTCATGGGACCCGCCGGGCGTCCGGTGGCCGCGCTGTCGGTCGCGGGCGCCGCGAAGCGCTTCGATGCGCACCGCCTGGCACCGGCGCTCCGCCGGGTCGCCTACGAAGCGTCCCGGGCCCTGGCCGCTGCGCAGGGGCCGAGCAGGGCCCGGAACGCGCAGGCGGTGAACCAGGGCCGGCAGGACAAGGCCCGCTGGTCCGAGCGGCCGCTGGCCCACTGACCCTCGGCAGGGCGAACCGGGGGCGGTCCGTCCTCAGCGCCCCGCCCTCAGTGCTCCGCGCGCTCCTCGGCGTGCCGCTCACTGCCGTGGGTGCCCGGGACGCCGTTCCCTCCGGTGCCGGGCTGCACGCGCGGCACACTGACCACGATGTGCATGAGGCTCTCCCCGCCCAGGGACTCGTAGAGGTGCGGCCGGTCGCCGGGGTAGCGGACGAAGTCACCGGCGGAGAGTTCGACCGGGCTGTCCACCGGACCCACCCGTACGCGACCGCTGATCACGTAGAGATGCTCCAGCGTGCCCACGGGATGCGGCTCGGACCGGCCGCCCGCCTCGCCGCGGGGGCCGGAACCGATGCGCAGCAGGTAGTTCTCGATCACACCGGAGCCGTAGATGTGGTCCAGGGAGCGGCTCTCGTATCCGGCGTGCTCGTGCCAGGCCACGGTGTCGCCGCGCTGCACCGTCATGACCTGCTCGCGATCGGCGACCAGCCGCGTCACCGGAACGCCGAGGGCGCCGGCGATGGAGTACAGCGTGTCGACAGTGGGGTTTCCGGTGCCCAGCTCCAGCTTCGACAGCGTCTGCTTGGCCAGGCCGGCCTGACGGGCCAGCTCGGCCAGCGACAGGCCCCGCTGCTCTCTGAGGATGCGCACGTTGCGTGCGACCACGGCGTTTCCGGATGACACGGCACCACTCTAGGCCAGCGCACTGTGCGACGAAGATCGAGTTCCGCTCCGCGGCACGCGAGGGGCCACCGGAGCGGAAGCGCGGACCGCACCGGCTCAGTCACCCAACTCGCGCCCGAATCCCGAGGACAGAGCCAGAGCGCTCTCGGGCAGCGTCAGCTCGCCTGCCGCCCTGCGGTCCTTCAGGTAGCCGTATATCTGGAGGACTTGGGACCACAGGTGCTCCCCGGCCACCAGCCCCGTACGGGCCGGGCGGTCCGGCGTGACGAAGCGCGGCAGCGGCTCGACACGCGTGTGGTAGTCGACGTTGAAGAAGAGCGGGAAGGAGTAGCGCTCCTCGCTGACCCGCCGCACCCGGTGGGTGGTGGAGACGAACTCACCGTTGGTCCACAGCTCCAGCATGTCCCCGATGTTGACGATGAACGCGTCCCCGAGGGGTGGCACGTCGATCCAGTCGCCCGCACCGTTGAACACCTCGAGACCCGGTCCGGTCGGCCGCAGCAGCGTGAAGCACTCGTAGTCCGTGTGCGCGCCGATGCCCGGCCGGTCCACGGCCGTCTCGTCGTACGGATAGTGGATCAGCCGCAGCCCGCTCGGCGCCTTCGTCGCGTACCGGCTGAAGGTGTCCGGCTCCTCGCCCAGCGCCACCGCGAAGGCCCGGAACAGCAGCTGCCCGAAGGCCAGGGCCGCTTCGTAGTACGCCGTCGTGGCCTCGCGGAAGCCGTCGAGGTCCGGCCACACGTTGGGGCCGAGAAGCGGAGTGCCCGCCCGGACGTCCGGATCGTCGAGCGGCAGGTCCAAGGCAAGCCCGAAGACCTCCTTGCGGTCGGCGGTGCCCTGCGCGAACACCTCCTCGCCTTCCGGGACATAGCCGCGGTGGTTGCGGGAGCGGCCGATCCAGCTGCGCATCTTCTCCTCGTGGGGGAGGACGAAGAAGCGGCGGGCGGCGTCGAGGAGACCGTCGAAGAGTTCCGGTGCGACGCCGTGCCCCGTGAGGTACATGAACCCGACCTCGCGAGCGGCGCGGCCGAGCTGTTCGGCGACCTCGCGCTGTGCCTCGGGTCCGCCGTGCAGCAACCCGGACGCGTCGACGACGGGCAGTCCGGTGAAGTCCTTGAACGGTGTCATGGGTCAGTCAGTCCTTGTAGTCCGGCGCGACACGGTCGAGCAGGCGCAGCAGAGCTGCCCAGGCCAGGTCGTACGCGTCGTCGTCGGCGAAGTCGGCGACGTCGTCCCCGGCCAGCTGCCGCGCGGTGTACTCGCACACGTCCGGCGGCGGCATGACCAGCGGCCCGCCCGACTGCGCGGTCGTCTGGATCTCGCACGCCTTGTCCAGGTAATACATGCGCAGGAACGCCTGGGCGGCGGTGGTGCCGACGGTCAGCAGGCCGTGGTTGCGCAGGATCATCACCGGCCGGTCGCCCAGGTCGTCCGCCAGACGCTTCTGTTCGGCGAGGTTGAGAGCCACGCCCTCGTAGTCGTGGTAGGCGACCCGGTCGTAGAACTCCATCGCCGTCTGGCTGACCGGCAGCAGCCCGCCGGCCTGCGCGGCCACCGCGCATCCCGCCTTGGTGTGGGTGTGCAGGACGCACCGGGCGTCGGGGCGCGCGGCATGGATCGCGCTGTGGATGACGAACCCCGCCGGGTTCACCCGGTACGGGGTCTCCTCGACGGGCCGGCCGTCGAGGCCGATCTTCACCAGGGACGAGGCGGTGATCTCCTCGAAGAGCAGGCCGTACGGGTTGATCAGGAAGTGGTGCTCCGGACCCGGCAGCCGCAGCGAGATGTGCGTGAAGATCAGGTCGGTCATACGGAAGTGGGCCACCAGGCGGTAGACGGCGGCCAGTTGGCGGCGCAGCCCACGCTCCTCGGCTTCCCGCTCGGCGTCCATGTCAGTGCTCCTCTTTCGTCATGGCGTCCGCGATCAGATGCTGGAAGCGGGCGGTGATCTGGTCCCAGTGCGGGACGAGGTGGTTGCGGTCAGCTGCGGGGGAGTGGCGGCCGTGCTGGAGCGAGCGCAGCACGGGCATGTCCTGGTCGTTGACCTCGAAGAGCACGTCGCAGAGGTTCTTGCGCGCCGTGTCGTACGCCGCGTCGGCGGCAGCCGCGGCCACGAACACCGCCATGTGCTCCACGGTCCGGTCGGGTGCCACCGGCTCCAGGGCGATGACCTGGTAGAAGTCCGGCTCGATGAACAGCATGGCGTTCGGGAAGACGCAGAAGATGTCCTGCCGGTCCCGCAAGTCGTCCGGGATGTCGCCGAGCAGCGGCAGCGGCGACTCGCCCGAGCCACCCGCCGCGGTCTGCCCGGACGCCTTGGCGCTCGCGCCCCGCGGGTAGTAGCCGCCGATGACAGCCTTCGACAGCACCTGGTCCTCGATGTCGAGGAGCGTCGCCGCCGGTCCGACCTGGGGATGGACGAACGGCAGATGGTAGAAGTCGAGGAAGTTCTCCACGACCAGCTTCCAGTTGGCGTCGATGTCGTAGCGCCGCTCCTCGGCGAGGTGCAGCGCCGCGAGGTCGTACGGAGCCCAGCGCTCGACGAGCGGTGCCAGCAACTCCTCCGCCGTTTCGGCGGTTTCGCAGCCGAGGTGTACGAAGATCAGGCCGGCCCACTCGGTGTGCGGGACGGGCAGCAGCCCGAGCCGTTCGCGCACCTCGGGGTCGGGGCCCGACCCCTTCGTACGGTCCCAGTACGGCGTTCCGCACAGGGAACCGTCCAGGTTGAACGTCCAGAAGTGGTACGGGCAGCGCAGCCGCCCCCGGGTGCTCGGCTGTTCGGACAGCACGACGCCGCGGTGCCGGCAGATGTTGTGGAAGACCCTCAGGGTGCCTTCGCGGTCACGGACCAGCAGGAGGGGGCGGCCCGCCACGCTGACCGGGTGGGAGCTGCCCGGTTCGGCCACCCAGTGCGTGAAGCCCGCCCATACCCACCGGCTTTCGAAGATCAGCCGCCCTTCGGCGTCGAAGACGTCCCGGTCGGTGTAGGCAGAGGCGGGGAGGATGCTGCTGCCCACGGGCCGCCCGTCGAGGGGGCCCGACGCCTCGCGTGCTCGTGCGCTCACGGAGCCTCCCCGGCCGAAGCCGATGCCGCGAACAGCTCCTCCGCCCACGTCTTCAGCAGCAGCGCCTCGTGCCAGCGGTCGGACAGCTCCTCGCCGTCCGCGCCGGTGATCGCGTACGGGGTGGTGCCGAGCTCGCAGAGGAAGATCAGGTCGGCGGCGTCTCCCGCGCGAGTGCGCCAGGAGCGCATGGCCTGCAGCCACCAGCCGCGGAACCGCTGCACCTGCACGGCGTGCTGCGCGAACTCAAGCGGGATCTGCACCTGTTCGCGGTTGGCGACCCGGCCCTGCAGCGACGCGCCCTGGTGCAGAAGGCGGTCGATCATGCCGTCCACGCGCGGGTCGGACGTGTCGGGCAGTTCGTTGCCGACGACGTAGTGCGACAGGTCGAGGGAGAGACCCACGTCCGGGAGTTCCTCTACGAGGCGGTGGGTGAAGGCGAGATCGTTCGTGAGCGTGTAGCGGTGCGTCTCCAGGTGGAAGGCGAAACCCGCCGTCTCCGTCTCCTTGCGCCAGCCGCGTACGAGCTCGGCGGCCTCGGCCGGGTCGTCGGGGAACACCTGACCGCAGACCACCACGAGTTCGGCGCCCACCTCGGCCGCGTACTCCAGGCTCGCGGTCAGCGGGGTGCGGTCGTTGACGAACGCGGTGACGAGGGATCGCAGTCCCGCCGCGCGCAGCAGGGGCGCCACCTCCGCCGTGCCCGGTGCCTCGCGTGCGTACAGGTCGAGGCCGACACCCGCGAAACCGGCCTGTTCGATCCGCTCGATGCGCTCGGCGAGTGTCCAGGGCCGCGCGCCGCGCCAGGGCAGGCCCTCCATGGCCCACAGCGACTGGAAGACGGACAGCGTCTGGGTCACAGGGACGCTCCGGGAGCTGCTGAGACCGGCTCGTTCGGCGAATTCGACGGGCTGGTGGGCGCTGGCGGCTCGATGAGGGTGCGCGCACCGCCCCCGCAGTACCGCACGCCGACCACGTCCCCCGCACCGGGCACTTCCGCACCGGCCGGAACCGTCACCACCAGCGGCTGCGCACACCCGGCCACCGTCACCGTGACTCGGCTGCGCGGACCCTGGAAGACCACGCCGTCCACGGTCGCCGGCACCGCGCCCGTCACGTCGGGATCAGCGGTGAGCGCCAGGTCCTCCGGCCGGACCACCGTGGAGCCGTCGGACGCGCCCTCCACGGGCAGCGCGAGCGCCTCGACGCGACCGCCGCAGACGGGCAGCAGATTGGCCTCGCCCAGGAACTGCGCGACGAACGGCGTCGCGGGACGGTGGTAGACCTCCTCCGGCGTGCCGATCTGCTCGATGCGGCCGCCGTTCATGATGGCGACCAGGTCGGACATGGACAGCGCCTCCGTCTGGTCGTGCGTGACCGCCACGGTCGTGGTGCCGGTCTCGCGCTGGATGCGCCCGAGTTCGTACTGCATGGCCTCCCGCAGCTGCTTGTCGAGCGCGGCCAGCGGCTCGTCGAGGAGCAGCAGCGCCGGCTCGTACACCAGTGCGCGGGCGAGCGCGATGCGCTGCTGCTGGCCGCCGCTGAGCGACTGCACCCGGCGCCCGCCCACCTCGGGCAGGCGCACCAGCTCCAGTGCCCGCGCCACCCGCTCGCGCCGCTGCTCCTTGGGCATCTTGCGGGCGAGCAGCGGGAATTCGACGTTCTGCGCCACGGTCCGGTGCGGGAACAGCGCGTAGTTCTGGAACATCACACCGATGTCTCGCTTCTCGGGCGGTACGCCGGTCAGCGGGCGGCCGCCGAGCAGCACGCTGCCCGAGGTGGGCTCGGTGAACCCGGCCAGTACGTTCAGTGTGGTGGTCTTGCCGCTGCCGCTGGGGCCGAGCAGCGTGACGAACGAACCGGCGGGCACGGTGAGGGTGACGTCGCGCAGGATCGGGGCGCCCCCCAGGTGCACGTTCAGGGCGTCGATCTCGACGGACACGCTCATGACATCCTCCTCGAACTCCTCGTCAGCCGTGCACTCTTCGTATTCCTCGTGCTCCGCGTACCGGTCAGCAGCACCATGAGGCCGAGCAGTGCCACGGCCATGCCCATCACCAGCGTGCTGACGGCGGCGATGGCGGGCGAGGCCTGCTGGCCCGCCTCCAGCCACAGGAGCGTGGGCAGGGTCTCCTCGCCCGGCGGGCTCAGGTAGTACGACAGGACGGACTCGTCGAAGCAGAGCCCGAAGGAGAGCACCGCGGAGCCGGCGATGCTCCGTGCCACCAGGGGCAGTTCGACCCGCAGCAACACCGAGGGCCAGCCGTGGCCCAGGCTCCGGGCGGCGCGTGAGAGCGCCGGATCGACCTTGGCGAGCCCCGCCGACACGGACAGGCAGACCAGCGGCGCCGCGAGCGTGGCCTGGCCCAGAATCAGGGTGCGGATGCCCGCACTGCCGCCCAGGTCGTCGATCGCCAGATACAGACCGAGGGCCAGCACCAGCGGGGGTACGACCATGGGGGCCAGCATGGCGGTCCGCAGCAGTCGCGCACCGCGGCGCATACGGGGCAGTGCGAGCGCGGCGCTTGTGCCCGCCACCACGGCGGTCGCGGTCGCAGTCCCTGCCGTGGAGAGCGACTGCGTGAACGCCGCCTGCCAGTCGGAGCTGGTGAACACCTCCGTCAGCCAGCGCGTCGAGAGTCCGGAGGGCGGAAAGGTCAGATAGCGGTCCGCACTGAACGCGATCGGGAGGATCGCCAGCAGCGGGGCGATCAGGAAGAGCGCGATGAGTGCTCCGGCCGCGTTCACCCATGGCGACAGGCGGCGGAACGCGGTGCGCAGTTCGTCGTCCGTCACACCCGCTCCCACTGCTCGCTGATCTTGAGGAACCGGTCGGCCACGACATACAGCCCCAACGTCGTCACCAGCAGCACCACACCCATCGCGGCCGCCCCGCCGAGGCTCTGCATCCGGCCGAACTCCGTGCCGATGACGGTCGCCGTCACCTGGCTGCCGGGCCCGCCGAGGAAGGCGGGCGTCACATAGAAGCCCAGCGACATCACGAAGACGATGACCGCCCCGGCCGCCGCCCCCGGACGCAGCGCGGGCAGCACCACCGTGCGCAGGACCAGCCACTCGCCCGCGCCCAGACTGCGCGCGGCCCGCAACTGTGCGGGATCCAGGGAGCGCAGACCCGCGTACACGGGCAGCACCATGTACGGCAGCATGATGTGCACCATCGCCGGGATCAGGCCTGGCAGGGTCTGGTAAAGCCCCAGCCCGTCCTCCGACAGCCCGAGCATCTTCGCCAGTTCGTCCAGTACGCCCTGCGGCTGCAGCATCAGCACCCAGCCGTACGTCCTGACGAGCAGCGAGATCCAGAACGTCAGGAAGAGCGCAGCGAACAGGACATGGCTCAGCGTCCTGCGCGCCAGGCCCAGCGCGAGCGCGTACAGCACACCGAGAACGCCCGTGCACAGTGTCACGAGCGCGGCCATCCAGAGTGTTCGCCAGGCCGCGCGCAGGAACAGGGCGCTGCGGAAGGGCTCCGTGAACATCCCGGCGGGGCCGTGGTCCGCGCTGCCCGCGACGACCACGGCGACCAGCGGGCCGGCGAGCCCGAGCAGGAGCAGGGCGAGCGGCGGCACGAAGAGCCATCGGGCACCGCTGCTCCCTGCACCGCGCGCGCGTGGGCGTGCGGTGCCCGCGGACGCGGACGGCCGGGGCGGTTTGTCGAGTACGGCTGTCATGCGCCCACCCAGTTCGTGAACTTCTCCACATACTCGGCGTCCGTCTTGCCGAGGTAGTCGACATCGACGCTGAGCTGCTTCGCCACGTTGTCCGGGGCGCTCGGGGTGAGCGCGAGCTCGGTGTCGGTGAGCAGATCGAGGGCCTTGGAGACGACCGGGCCGAGATAGATCTTCTTCGACATCAGGGCCTGCTGCTCGGGTGTCGACATGTAGTCGAGCAGGGCGTTCGCGGCGTCCGCGTGCTGCGGCTTCTGCGGCATCGTGAACGAACTCCAGGGGTAGAGCATCGCATCCTGGAACGTGAAGTCCACCGGCTTGCCGTCGTTCTTCAGCTGGATCATGCGGGCGCTGGAGGTGGCGATCATCGACGTGCTGCCCTGGGCCATGTACTGCTGGCCCTGTGCGTAGGTGTCGTAGAAGACCATGTGCGGCTTGAGCTCGTTCAGCTTCGCGATCGCGCGGCCGAAGTCGAGGGGATAGATCTTGTCCTTGGGGACGCCGTCCCCGAGCAGCGCCAGTTCGAAGACGCCCATGTAGAGGGACTTGGGGAAGGCGCGCTTGCCCGGGAACTTCTTGGTGTCGAAGAAGTCGGCCCAGCTCGTCGGTGTGGCGTCGAGCTTGGTCGACCAGCCCATGACCTGGCTCCAGGCGTAGCCGCCCGCGCAGTAGTCCTGGTAGGCCTTCGGCACCAGATCGCAGCGGCGCACCCAGTCGGCCAGCTTGCCCGGCGCCTTCCCGGAGGCGACCAGACCGGCGACGGAGTACCCGTCGAAGTCGATCAGGTCCCACTCGGGGCTCGAACTCTTCAGCATGGACAGGAACTTGCCGTAGTCCCAGGCCGCCTGGACCACGCGCGCCCCCGAGACCTCGGAGTACGGGTCGAAGCACTCCTTCTGCCGTATCTCGTATGTCTCGCCGCCGAAGCCGGAGACGACGACCTGGCGCGATCTGATCCGGGGCCACTCGGCGTCGACGTCCGCGGGGGCGTACTTCGAGCCGGACTTGCTGCTGCCGGCATCGCTCTCCGAGCCGCCGCAGGCGGTGAGGAGCGTGGGCGCCGCCAGCGCACCGCCCGCTGCCCAGAAGGCCCGGGAGATGATCTGGCGCCGTGAGAAGGGGACGGGCGGGCGTGACATGAGGCCTCCGACGGACGTTCGCTCCAGGGGCCGACTGCCTCGCCTCGTGATCCGGATTGGCTCTCAGGGGCGAGTTCTGCAGCCGATGCGTAAGCACAGTAGGAGATGAACTTCCGAAGTTGCGGTGGTGAAATAATTCAGCCGCAGATCCTTACGTGTGCGAAACATGAGTGCCGGAAAGATGTAGACCCGTCCCCGACCGGCAGGCGCCCGGAGTACGGAGGCGACAGGGGCGCGGGTCCCTACGAGGTGAGGACGGACCGAATGGCGCAGATCGAGCTCGACCACACCGACCAGGCGCTGCTGGCAGAGGTCCGCCGGGACGGCCGGGCCACGTATGAGGCGCTCTCGCTGGCGCTCGGGCTCTCCCGCCCGGCCGCCCGTGCCCGGCTGCAGCGGCTGCTCGACGCCCAGGTCCTCAGCATCGCCGGCGTTGTGCACCCTTCCGTCTTCGGCCTCGCCGCGTACGCCCATGTCGCGGTAGCCGTCGACGGCCCGGTGCTCCCCGTCGCCGGGCAGGTCTGCGCCATGCGCGACGCCGTCTACGTCTCGGCGGTCGCCGGCCGCTTCCCGCTCGTCGCCGAACTGCGCAGCGCCGATCATGACGCACTCGCCGACGCGGTACGCCGGATCGCCGCGCTGCCCGGCGTCCGCGAGGCCCATACCGCCGTCTACACCGAGATCCTCCAGCACGCCCACTTCCCGCCGGGGCCGTACCAGCCGACCGCCATCGACGACACCGACCGGGCCCTGCTGGAGCGCCTGCAGCGTGACGGGCGTACGCCGTTCGCCGAACTCGGCGCCGCCGTCGGCCTGTCCACGAGCGCCACGCGCACCCGGGTCCTGCGGCTCCTCGAATCCGGTGCCGTGCACATCGGTGCGCTGGTCCAGCCGGACGCGCTCGGTGCCACCCGCATGAGCGGCTTTCAGCTCACGCTCGACGGACGGCTGGCGGACAAGGCGCTCGCTGCTGTGAGGGATCTGCGTGAGGTCGAGTACCTCGCCAGCAGCATCGGGCGCTGCGACGCCATCGGTACCGCCGCGAGTCCGTCGGCCGACGGCGAACTGAGCTTCCTGGAGACCCTGCGGGCCGTTCCGGGCGTGCGGTCCGTGGAGTCGTGGACCCACTTGAGGCTGTTGAAGGAGGACTACGCCTCAGCGGATCCGGCGGAAGCCGCGTCGGCTTGAACCGCAAGGTGGCGTGTACACGTGGCGGGTGCGCTCGGGTGACGCCGCGTCAGCCGTCTCCGGAGCCCTCGGAGCACCAGCCGCGGACCAGCGCGAAGAACGCCTCCTCGTTGCCCGCGAGTCCGGCCAGTGACAGGGCCCGGTCGGCCTCGGCGAGAGCGGATTCCGGGACGATCACCGGCCGTGGTGTGCTCGCAGAGGTGTCGAGCGTGGCCCGGACGGTGTGCAGCAGGCGGAGATACGCCTGGACCGCGGTGCGTTCATGACCGGTCAGGACAGCGGTGGACATCTGCATGGTCGGCTCTCCCCGGATGGCGTCGCTTTCGGCCCTGCGCCGCCGAGGCGACGTACCGCAGCCCGTGGCGGTGACGAAACGAAGCGGCGCACAGCTCTCTGTCACGGCCCAGCTTGCCTTGCACCACTGACAATCCTGGGGAAGAGCCCCGCGGACGGCAGCGCCTCATCCGCGGTGAAAGTGCCGTATCCACGGTGAAACCTCACGGAAATCCCGTGTGCGGTAAGGGATCTACGCTCTAGGCAGGCGGGCGGCCCGACCACCGTCCGCCGAACGGAACCACCTTTTCGGGGACTTGCAAGGAACGGAGGCGAGCCCGTGTTCGGCGAACCAGGCCGGGGCCCGCAGCGGCGCACGGGGCGGCTGCGCTCCGTGGACGTCGAGGAGACACGACTGCACCATCGCGTCGTGCACGGCTACCGCCGCGCGTACCGGATCGCCGGCGAAGGCCCCGCGATCCTGCTCATCCACGGCATAGGGGACTCCTCCGCCACCTGGGCGGACATCATCCCCGGCCTGGCGCGGAGCCACACCGTCATCGCCCCCGATCTCCTCGGCCACGGCGCGTCGGACAAGCCGCGCGCGGACTATTCGGTGGCGGCCTACGCCAACGGCATGCGCGACCTGCTCGGTGTACTGGGGATCGAACGGGCCACGCTCATCGGTCACTCGCTCGGCGGCGGCGTGGCGATGCAGTTCGCCTACCAGTTCCCCGAGCGCACCGACCGGCTCATCCTGGTCAGCGCGGGCGGTGTCGGGCGCGAGGTCAACCCCGTTCTGCGAGCGGTGTCCCTGCCGGGCGCGGATCTGCTGCTGTCGACGCTGCGGCTGCCCGGTATGCGGCTGCAAGCGGGGCTTTTCGCCCGTGCCATGCGGCTGCTCGACACCGATCTCGGGCAGGACGCCCCGGAGTTGTTCACACTCGTCGACGCGCTGCCCGACGCCACGTCGCGCAGCGCGTTCATCCGTACGCTGCGAGCCGTCGTCGACTGGCGCGGTCAGGTCGTGACCATGCTCGACCGCTGCTATCTGACGGAGGGGATGCCCACGATGCTCATGTGGGGGTCACGGGACGGCGTGGTGCCGGTGCGGCATGCGTACGGGGCGCATGCCGCGATGCCGGGCAGCCGACTGGAGATCTTCGAGGGAGCGGGGCACTTTCCGTTCCACGCCGATCCCGTGCGGTTCCTCTCGCTCGTCGAGGACTTCATGGCCACGACGCGGCCGGCGGACTGGAGCCGGGAGCGGTGGCGTGAGCTGCTGAAGGACGGGCTGCCGCCCGGCGGGGGACCGGTCGCATCCGGCCTTCCGCAGGCCGGGGAGCGGGAATTGCGGGAGGCCAGCGAGCGTAGCGCGACGTGACGTCGCGGTCGGCTCACTCCGCCGGCACCGCCCTCCTTTCGCGCTCCGTCAGCGGCGGGCCCGTCAAAGGGGTGCGGACCGGCCCGCGCACGGTGGCTGTGATCACCTCTGGCTTCACCAGTTCGGTGAGCGGCGCCGAGAGAGTGATCACGTCGAGGAAGGCCTTCGTGAGACGGGGGCGGCCCGTTGCCCCGAAGAGCAGGCGGTCCACGTAGCCGCGCAGGAGCCGTGCCGCGGAGCCGGGCTGCTTGCCGGTTGCTCCGGGGTAGAGGATGTCCTGACCGGTGGCCAGATCCCAGGCGACGGAGACCGGGCGGGACACGGCGTGCTGGACGCGGCGGGCGAGGCCCGGCGCGGTGAGGCCGTGGGCGGCGACGTTGTCGCGCAACGCCACGGCGCTCTGCGCGGAGACCGACATCCCGTGGCCGTAAACGGGGTTGTACGTGGCGACCGCGTCGCCGAGCACGACGAAACCCTCCGGCCAGGCGGTGACCTTCTCGAAGAAGTTCCTCCGGTTGACGGTGCTGCGTGTGACCGCCACGTCCGACAACGGCTCAGCGTGGGCGATCAGTTCCCCCACGACGGGATGCCGGACCCCGCGCGCGAACGTCTCGAACCG
The DNA here is from genome assembly GCF_053594815.1 of Streptomyces sp. NPDC002577. NCBI lineage: Bacteria > Bacillati > Actinomycetota > Actinomycetes > Kitasatosporales > Streptomycetaceae > Streptomyces > Streptomyces sp. NPDC002577. Next base: position 54,041 of record NZ_JBSFWK010000014.1, read on the forward strand.
GTCGGGGTCGGCCGTGGGCTGGCCGCCCCTGGTGCCGGACAGGGTCACCAGCCACCGTCCGCCCTCGATGGGGACGATGGTCGTGGTCTGCCCCGGCCGGGGTTCCCGCGCGTCCGCCTGCACATTGACCACCGGGAAGTCCTCGGTTCCGGCCGGCGCGCGGAACAGCCTGCTCGCGTAGGCCAGGCCCGAGTCGACCTCATCGCGGGGAGCTTCCGGGACGCCGAGCGCGTGGAGCCAGGCGGGGGCGCGAGAGCCGCGACCCGAGGCGTCCACGACAAGGTCCGCGTGCAGGAGGCGCTCGCCGGTGGCCTCGCCCTCGGTGGTACGGACGTTCTCGCCCTCGGTGGTACGGACCCGTACGCCCGTGACACGGGCCGCGCTGCCCACCAGGGATACCAGCTCGGTGCGCGGGAGCACGGTGACCCGGGGGTGCGCGGTGACCCTCTCGCGTACCACCCAGTCCAGCAGATCGCGGCTGCAGGCGATCATGAACTGCATCTCGGGCCAGCGGCGGATCCAGCCCTGAGCCTGCATGGAGACCAGGCCCGTCGGCAGCGGGACGCGGCGCGCGCCGGCCGCGAGCCAGCGCCGGGTGATGCCGGGCAGCAGGTCCTCCATCGCCCGGGCCCCGCCGGACCACAGCACATGGACGTGGCGCGCCTGCGGAAGTCCTCTGCGCGGTTCCGGGCCGTCCGGAAGCGCGTCGCGCTCCACGACGGTGACGTCGGCGTACCGGCACAGGGCGGCGGCGGCCTGCATGCCCGCCATGCCACCGCCGATGACCACGGCATGGCGGGTCGCCGCACCCGGGCCCGCCGCCACACCCCGGCGGACCGCTGTCACGCCCCGGGCCGCCTTGCCCTTGCGGGCTGCTGCCGCCCCGCCGACCGCCGCACTCCAGCGGCTGCTGCGGGGCTCCCGGGAACCGTGAACCGATGCCGGGGATCCGGGATTCGGCTCCGGGACATGCCCATCGGGTTCCTGCGCACCGCCATCGTGCCCCCGGAAACCGCCGTCCAGACCGCCGCAACCGCCATCCGAGTCATCGCCCCCCGGGCGCCCCGTCCCATCGGGATCCGGCCGGCTGTCGTCGGTGCCGTCGGATTCGGTCATCGGAGCTCGCTCTCTGGCCTGGCGGCGTGCCCTCGGGCTGCCGCGACGACGGGTGACTGACGCAACGCGATGGACATCCGCACCAGATCACGCGGCCCCTCGGCCCTGCCCGAGACCCGGACGGAGGCGGAGGCGGATGCGGTCGCCTTCGCCGAACTGATGACCCTGCCGTCCGGATCGGCGGCGCGGGCCCGGAGTGCCGCGGTCACCATCGCCGCGTCGGCCACGGCGTGCGCCTGCTCCGGTTCGGACCCCCTCGCCACGGCCGCGGCGTAGGCGCTCGCGCGCATGTCGGCGTCGAAGTACGGATACAGGCTCAGCATGCCGTCGTGGATGTCCGACTCCCGCTGGGTGACCAGCAGTTCGACCGAGGGCCACCAGGTCAGGCGCAGGGCCCGGGCGTCGTGCTGCGGCATGGCGGGGCGCAGTTCCCGCCAGAGCGGTCCCAGGCGCCGGTACGTGTCCCAGGTGCTCCAGCTGTTCGCGAGCCGCTGGCAGACCAGCGGCAGGCAGAACCCGATCGCGCTGATCTCGGCGCCGACCGAGGCCAGCAGCGGAGCCGCATAGGTGCTGAGATCGTCCCAGTCGTGGCCGGCCCACCGGGCGAACACGGCGGCGAACTTGGCCACCAGATAGGCCAGGTTGAACAGATAGCCGAACACGATGACCAACAGTCCGGCCCTCAGCCAGCCGTGCACCTTCAGCGACCAGCGCCAGCACAGCACGGACATCGTGACACCCGCGACGGTGAGTGCCGCGAGGTAGAGCACGATCATTTCGCGCATGTACGGCGTGTTCGCGTAGTAGGTGTCCAGGTCGCGCAGCCGCTCGACGGGGGCGTCGCCCAGCACGAACAGCACCGCGAGCACCACGATCACCACGCCGTACCCGGCGATCCACCGACGGGAGACACGCCGCGTGACCTCGGGCGGCCCGCCCCGCCAGTTGACCATCAGGACGAGACAGGAGGCGCTGAAGGCGCTCAGCAGGCAGTAGACGAGCGGTCCTGAGACGTTCGTGATCCCGGTGATGCGGTTCACCGTGGCGATCGTCGGCGGGGCCGCGAAGAAGAAAACCGCCGCACCGAGGGCGAGCAGCGCACAGACGGACCGCAGCAGCGGGTCGCGCCAGGCGCGCACCAGTGCGGGCGCCTTGGAGGCGAGCGCGACGCCCAGGGCCACGGCCGGTATGTAGTAGTCGGAACCGTCCACGTCCTCAGCCCTGCGGCCCGCGGAAGCCGAGCGACGTCTCGATCCGGCCGGCCAGTCCCTCGTGCCGTACCGGTCCGCGCAGCGTCGAACCGGCCAGCCACGAACGGCACTTGCTGGCGAGCAGCAGCCCGAAGCCCTCGGCCGCCTTCTCGTCGGCCAGGTCGAACCGCGTACGGGCCGCCACCTTCAGTACGGTCGCCTGCAGATCGGCGTCGTCCGACAGCAGCCGCGCGGCGACGGCGGCGCCCTCGACATGGTGGCCGCAGTGTCCGGCGTTCATGTGCCACAGCTCGTGGCCCAGGATCACCAACTGGTGGTCGGGGGCGGTGCGTTCCTCGATGACGACGAGATCCTGGTCCGCCATGTCGAGCCACAGCCCGCTGGCCGTCCCGGGCGGGAAGGCGGCCGTGCGGTGCCGGACCGGGCGGCCTCGGCGTCTGCTCATGCCGTTGCACAGCGCGACGTACAGCTCGGCGGGCTCCACCGGCGCGGGCAGACTGATCCCCGCGACCAGTTCGGCGCACAGCCTGCGCATTTCTTTTCCCATGCCCACCGATGTCCCCCGGATCACGACTCGGGCCGCCTGACGTTCTCCAGGAGCATGTCGAGCCACTCGGCCACCTTGTCCCGGTGCTCGTCGGTCGGCAGCTGCGCGGCGCGCCAGGCGATACCGCGCACCCCGTGGTCCTGCAGCAACTGCTCCAGCGGGTCGTCCTCCACGGCGGCGGACGCGGCGGCCGATGCCCGGTCACGGTCGGCGAGCTGCTGGAGCAGCTCCTGCTCGGTGCGCTGCAGGGCGCCGGCGAGCGCCTCGGGGTCCTCGGCCGTGAGGAAACCCGCGTGGACCTTGAAGAACCGCTGGATGGCGTCGCAGTGCTCCATCGTGGGGCGCCGGCCGCCGTTGATGAGGGCCCCCGCCTGCTGGCGCGACATGCCCGCGCCGTCGGCGATCTCCTGCTGGGTGTACCGGCGTCCGTTGACTTTCAGCCGAGTACGGCGCAACAGGTCGAGGCGCTGCAGAAAGCGCGCCTGAAGATCCGGCTCGCCGGCCGGCTGACCGCTCAGCAGCAGCTTCACCACGTCGTCCGGGACACCCGACGCCGCGGAGAGCCGCTGGACGTCGAAGACCTCGCAGTGCGGCACGCCGAGCCGGTCGGCCAGGGCTGAGACGCGGCCGGCGACGGCCCGCAACGGAGCGGTGTCCGCGCCGTCCGCAACGGGGAGGTCTTCCGTCACCGATCGGTCTCCTGCATCTCTTCCAGCACAGGTCGCGCACAGAATCGCGACACTCATGAGCTGCCCGGAGGCTAGCGGTTCGGACGTTCCGCAGCCAGGCATCGCCACAACTGTGGCGGGAATCAGTCGTCAACAGGCGCCAAATGCCACGATAGTTGACACGGTTGTGCCTGCGTAGCAGGATCGCCACGCGGCGTGAAGGCCCTGAAGGCCGCATTCGCAAGAGGGGTGCCTCCCGATGCCACATCACGCCGGAGGGCTGCGGCCACCCGAGCCCGAACCAGCGAGCCTCGAAGCACGGGCGTATCTGCAGGACTACGCGGTGCTGCTCGAAGCCGTCCCCTTCCCCTCCGTCGTCTTCGACCACCGGTGGGACGTCGTCCTCGCCAACTCCGCCTTCGACGCGCTGTTCGGCGGCGTCCGCCCGCATCCCACGGCCATGCCGCGCGACAACTTCCTCCGGTTCGTGCTGTTCCACCCGGACGCCGCCGCGGTGCTCGCCGAACACGAGTCGCGCTGGTGCCTGCCGATGCTGGCCGACTTCGCCGCCGCCGTCGAACGCCACGGCCAGGACGGCGGCCTGCAGTCCATCCGCCAGGACATCGCACAGGACCCCATCATGGACGCCGCGTTCCGGCAGGGACTGCCGCGCTGGATCCGCCAGGCCGGCGAGGAGGCCGTGCACCACGACGGCGCGGTACGACCGCTGTGGCACCCCGACCCGCGCTGGGGCCGCACCGACTGCCGCATCGTCCGCGAGACGCCCAGGACCCTTGAGAACCTGGGCTATTCGCGTATGACGCTGGTGCTGCGGGAGCCACGCCGCGTCCCCCGCGCGCGGACGCACGGGGGGCGGCGGGCCGGGGGGAGCGGTGGGCATCTGCGGGCGGTGCCGGTGGCCGAGGCGTAGTCGCACGCCTGGCGTCAACGGGGCGCCGCGCCCGGTCCGCGCCCCGTCGCGTGAGCCATGCCCGCCGGTCCGGTCCGGTCAGCCCTCCACATCCACGAAGACCGGATTCGTGTAGAACCACGTGTCCAGCCACGGATTGCCGTTGCCCGGCTCGTGCACCACCGGCCCGTGCGGGTCGATCGCGGCGCCCAGGTAGCCGGTGCCGTTGCGGTTGCCGTCGCTGCCGCGCAGCCGCAGGTAGAAGGACCCGTCGGCGGTGCCGACCGGCAGCGTGAGGGTGTACGTGCCGGTGCGCCCCGACACGTCCCAGGTGTGGGTCACCCTGGTGTCGGGAGCCCGCCACTCGTCGCGGTCGGCGACAGGGCCGGTCACCGCTCCCCGCACCACGTCGACCTGCGCGAGCTCGGGCAGGATGCCGTACGGATTGCGGCGGGACGCCGTCGTCACGGTGACCGAGAGGGTGAGGTTCTCACCGCGCCGTACGTGCAGCCGACCGCCCAGCGTGGCTCCCCGGCCCCGGCCGTCCGCACCCTGCACGCGTACGTCGATGCCGTCGAGGAGATGGCCGTGGTCGACCCAGACCCGGCCGGCCCGCAGCCCGGCCATCACGCTGCGGTAGCCGTAGCGGGTCACGCCCACGTGCGTCCGGCTGAACTGGCCCGGCCAGAAGTCGGAACCGGGCTGCGGCTCGGTGGTGTTCACCGGGTCCGGGAGGCGGCCGGTGTTGTCGAAGTTCTGTCCGGGTGCCCAGTCGCCGTTCTTCCAGGTGTCGAACACGACCCGGTGCACGTCCGAGTTGGAGGTGATCGTGAACAGCCTGCCCTCGGCGAGCATCGCGTCCCACAGGCCGCCGACCGTCGCCGTCGCCCAGTCGAAGCCGCCGTAGGTGAGGTAGGCGTCCCGCGGGTAGCCGGCCCAGGAGTTGGCCGAGGGAGCGTTCTCGTACTCGCCGCGGATGCTGTTCGCGCCCCGCCAGCCGGGCAGCGCCGCGCCCTGGGCGCCGGGCGCGCCCTCCATGCCGATCATGATGCCGGGCGCGGCGTCGCGCCAATTGCGCATCTCGTGCGGGGAGTCGATGCCCAGCCGCAGCGGGTGGTTGGCGAGGACGAGGACGTCGTCGACGTAGCCGGTGCGGCGCTGTTCGTCGAGCCACTTGAGGGCCGCCACCGCATGCGCCTCGTTGCGAGCCGTGTTCGGATCGTCCGGCGCGCCCGCGGTGTAGCCGAGCAGCTTGCCGTCGTACGCCGTCTCGAACCGGGTCAGTACGTCGACCTCGTTCGGGCCGGGCGGGGTGAAGACGGTGCAGTGCTCGGCGCCGGGGATGTACCACTCAAGGCCCTGGAAGATCAGCTGCCGGGGGTTGTCGGCGCGGGCCTGGAGGATCTGCTCGTGCTCCAGCTGTGCGCCGTACTTCGCGTGCCCGAAGTTGCTGTGCTCGGTGAACACCATCCAGTCCAGGCCGTACTCGGCAGCGGCGGCGGCGATCTGCGAGAACGTGTACTTCGCGTCGTGGCTGTAGACCGAGTGGTTGTGGTGGTCGCCCACCAGGTACGCCAGTTCCGGGTCGTTGCCGCCGGTGGCGGCGTACGCCTGCCCCGCGGGCAGCGCCCCGCCGACCGCGAACGCGGCGCCGAACAGCCCTGCCCGGCGCAGCAGCCCGCGCCGGCTGAGGCCCTGGGCGTCGAGCGAGTCCGCGGACACCCGCGGGTCGGCCCATACGGGCAGGGGTCTGGACATGGCGGAATCTCCTTCGACGAGGCGGGATGCCGCGCACGGTAACGGGTGACCCGGAGCGGCCCGGCGAAGCGGAGGTGAACATTCAGGGCGCGGTGGCGGGGCCAGGGGCGGCCGCGGTGCGGCGGCGGACCGCCGCGGCGGCGCCGGTTCCGCTTCGGACTTCCGACACCTTCTTGTTCCCGCCCGTAAGCCTGTGCGACAACGGCCCCGCGTACCTCTCTGCTTGACACAGCGCGGGCGGACGCCGTGTCGCGGGCCCCGGCCGGGACCCGTACGCGCACTCCGCCACCCCCGAACGGCAGATCGGAGTCGGCCATGTGCCGAGAGCACCAGGGACCGGGTCCGCGCCCGGGGTTCAACCGTCGTACGTTCCTCTCCGCCACGGCGCTCGCGGGTGCCGCCACCGCGGTGGCCGCCGCACCCGCCCAGGCGGCCGCGGAGAGATGGGCTCCCGACGCGGACAGCACCAGATTCACGTTCGCCGTCATGCCCGACACGCAGTACCTCTTCGACGGTCCGAGCATCCAGGCCGCTCCCGTCGAGGCCTCGCTGCGCTACCTGCTCCAGCGCGGCCGTGAAGAGAACATCGTGTTCCTCTCCCACCTGGGCGACCTCACACAGAACGGGCGCCCGGAGGAATTCGCCGCGATCGGCAAGGCGTTCGAGCTACTGGACGACCGGCGCGTCGGCTACAGCGTGCTGGCCGGCAACCACGACATCGACTCCGGCACCGACGACCAGCGCGGCGACACCCCGTACCTCGACACGTTCGGTCCGCGCCGCTTCGGTTCGTCGCCCACGTTCCGCGGTGCGACGCCCGACGGCTACAACACGTACCACGTGTTCCGGGCCGCCGGACGCGAGTGGCTGGTCCTCGCGCTGGACTGGCGGCCGTCGGCCGGGGCGTACGACTGGGCGAAGAAGGTCCTCGCCGACCACCCCAGGACGCCCGTCATCCTCACCACCCACCAGCTCGTGGACGGTGACGGCGACATCACCGCACACGGCCAGGAACTGTGGGACAGGCTCATCGAGTCCCACGACCAGATCTTCCTGACGCTCAACGGCCACGACTGGCCCGCGGCCCGTACGGTCCGCAAGAACGCCGCCGGACGCGAGGTCCACCTGCACCTCACCAACTACCAGAACCGCTACTACGGCGGCTCCGCGATGATCCGCCTGTACCACTTCGACCTCGCCCGCGGCACGATCGACGTCGAGACCCTCTCGCCCTGGCTGCTGAGCAAGGCCGCCGACGACCTGAACGAGCTCGAGCGCGAGGAGATCGAACTCACCGGCCCCGACGACCGGTTCTCCCTCGCGATCGACTTCGAGCAGCGCTTCTCGGGCTTCGCCCCGGTGCCCGCGCGCGCCGCCCGTCCCGCCTCCGCCCTGCTGGTGCCGGGCACGGTCGCGTACTGGCGCTTCGACACGGGCGAGGACGGGGCGGCTCTCTCCGACGGCACCCAGGTCCGCGATCTGTCCGGGAACGGCAACGACCTCACCGCCGTACGCGTCCCCGGTACCCCCTCGGGAGCCCTCACCTGGTCGGGCGCGCACCACCCCGACCAGCCCGCCCACGGCAGCCTCCGCCTGGACGGCGGCAAGCCGCCGCTGCGGGGCGGTTACCTGCGTACGGCCGACGACGCTCCGCTGAACGGGGCCACCTTCCCGCGCGGCTACACGATCGAGACGTTCTTCCGGCTCCCGGCCGACTGGGACGCCTCACGCGACGCCTGGTCCGGGATCCTCGGCAGGGCAGGCGCGGCCGAGGGCTCCGACGAACCCCCGGCCACGCTCTCGCTCTCCAACAACCGTGAGGCGCAGTGGGCGGTCTACCCGCCCGCCGGCGGCGACGCCCTCACCAACTGGGGCCACGAGACACCGCTCGGGCAGTGGCAGCACGTGGCGCTCGTCAACGACGGGCGGCACACCACGATGTACATCGAGGGCTGCCCGGTGGTGCGCAACCCCACGGCGGTGTCCACGGGTCTCGCCACGCGGGGTCTGCCCTGGCTGCTGGGCGGTTACCAGTACGCGGGCGTCCTCGACCAGCTGCTCAACGCCTGGGTCGGGGACGTCCGGGTCGTCGATCATGCGCTGTCCGTAGGGGAGTTCATGAACGCGTAGGGCGGCACCAGGCCCCGGAGGTGCGGCGCTCAGTCGTGCGGCGGTGCGCCCGTCACCAGGTGGTCGGCGTGGTTGAGCGCCTCGGTGACGAACCGCCGCAGATGCCCGTCGTGCAGCGCGTAGACCGAGCGCCGCCCCTCCTTGCGTACGAGCACGAGACCGGCGAGCCGCAGCTTCGCCAGGTGCTGGCTGACGGCGGGGCGGGCGGCTCCGCTGGCCGCCGTGAGCGTGTTGACGTCCGCCTCACCCTGGGCGAGCGTCCACACGAGGTGCAGCCGGGTCGGGTCGGAGAGCAGGCCGAAGACGTTCGCAGCGGCGGCGAACTGGGCCGCGCCGCTGGGGTGCGCCTGCATGCGCACCTGCGCGTGATGTGCAGGTGCGGGACGGTCCTCGGTGGCTGTCATGGAGCCATCGTAGGGCGCGGTCAGCAGGTGCCAAGGTTCAATAGGTGCATTAGTATGCACATGTGAACGGTCAGCATGCGTGCAGCCACGAGCACGGGCACAACCACGGCCATGAGCACGGTCATGGCCGATGGTCCCGGCTCCGCCACCGCCTGGCCCACGTCGTCACCCCGCATTCCCACGAGGCGGCCGACAAGGTCGACAGCGCGATGGAGAGCTCGGCGGCCGGCATGCGGACGCTCTGGATCTCGCTCCTCGTGCTGGGCGCCACCGCCTGCCTTCAAGGAGCGGTCGTCGCGCTCTCCGGATCCGTGGCGCTGCTCGGCGACACCCTGCACAACGCGGGGGACGCCCTGACCGCCGTACCGCTCGCGATCGCCTTCGCGGTGGGCCGACGCGCCGCCAACCGCCGCTTCACCTACGGATACGGCCGCGCCGAGGACCTGGCAGGCCTCGTCATCGTGCTGACCATCGGGCTTTCGGCCGCCTTCGCGGCCTGGACCGCCGTGGACCGGCTGCTGCACCCGCGGGCCGTCGAGCATCTGCCCGCCGTCACCGCGGCCGCGCTGATCGGCTTCCTCGGCAACGAATGGGTGGCCCGCTACCGCATCCGCACGGGCCGCCGCATCGGTTCCGCGGCCCTGGTCGCCGACGGTCTGCACGCGCGGACGGACGGATTCACCTCGCTCGCCGTGCTGGTGGGCGCGGGCGGCGTGGCCGCCGGGCTGCCGGTCGCCGACCCCGTGGTCGGTCTGCTGATCACCGTCGCCATTCTGTTCGCCCTGCGTGACGCCGCCCGCGAGGTGTTCCGCCGCATGATGGACGCCGTCGATCCGGCGCTGGTCGACGCGGCCGAGCGCGCGCTGCGCGAGGTGCCGGGCGTACGCGACGTGGGGGAGTTGCGGCTGCGCTGGATCGGCCACCGGCTGCGCGCCGAGGTGGCCGTCGTGGTCGACGGCGAGGTCACCGCGCGGGCCGCCCACGGGGTGGCGGTGGCCGCCGAACACGCCCTGCTGCATGCCGTACCGCGGCTGTCGGCCGCCCTCGTCCACGCCGATCCGGCGCCCGCCGGACCAGCGGGGACGGACGAGGATCCGCACGCCGTGCTGGCGCATCACCGGGCGTCGTCCTGAGGGCTCCGTTCGTCCCCTGAGGCCCTGCGGCCGCGGGCGGCTCCGCTGTCGTCTCTGCACCTTGCTGCGTCGCCCAGCGGCTGTCGTCGGACACGGCGTCCGTCAGCCGGATCTGAGGCGGCAGGGGCACGCCGAAGCCGGGCTGTCGAGAGTGCTCTCGGGGAAGTGGGGGAGCCAGGACGGCCCGAAAGCGCTCTCAGCGGAGTGTCAGAGATCCAGGACCAGCCGTGGCCCCCGGCAGCGCGACACGCAGATCATCATCGTCTCGCCCGCCTCCCGCTCCTCGTCGGTGAGCACCGAGTCCCGGTGGTCCGGTGTCCCCTCGAGCACGTCGGTCTCACACGTGCCGCAGGTGCCTTCCGTGCAGGAGTACAGCACCTCGACGCCCGCCGACCGCACGGCGTCCAGCACCGAGACGCCCTCGGGCACCGCGACCGTCTTCGCCGAGCGGGACAGCTCCACCTCGAAGGAGGTGTCCGGGCCGGTCTCCTGCTCCTTCGGCTGGAACCGCTCGATGTGCAGCAGCCCGCCCGGGCACCGCTCCTCGACCGCGTCCAGCAGCGCCCCGGGACCGCAGCAGTAGACGAGCGCGCCCTCGGGAACGTCATCGAGCACGGAGGCGAGATCCAGCAGCCCCGCCTCGTCCTGCGGAGCGATCGTGACCCTGTCCCCGTACGCGCCCAACTCGTCGGTGAACGCCATGGAAGCGCGCGTCCGGCCGCCGTACAGCAGCGTCCACTCCGCGCCCGCCGCCTCGGCCGCGGCCAGCATCGGCAGAATCGGGGTGATGCCGATGCCGCCCGCGATGAAGCGGTAGCGCGGGGCGGGTTCGAGTGCGAAGTGGTTGCGGGGGCCGCGCACGCGGACCTTGTCGCCCTGCCTCAACTCGCCGTGGACGTACGCGGAACCACCGCGCCCGTCGGGTTCGCGCAGGACGGCGATCCGCCAGACGCTCCGGTCCGCCGGGTCCCCGCACAGTGAGTACTGCCGCTCCAGGCCGGGGCCGAGCAGTACGTCGATGTGCGCGCCAGGCTCCCACACCGGGAGCTGTTCGCCCAGGGGGTGGCGGAGGCTGAGGGCGATCACGCCGTCAGCCGTGGAATCCCTGCGGTCGACGACGAGTTCGGCTTCGTACGAGGTCATGAGCTGGTTCCTTGCGACTCGTGTCCCTGCGGGTGGGCGAGCATCCACTCCCACATCTCGATCGGGTCCTGCGCGGTGTGCTCGCGGCCGCAGTGACAGGTGCCGTGCAGGACGTCCGTGCCCGGCAGCCAGTCGATGCGGTAGATCTCGCCGGTCGGTGAGGTCACTGGACCTTCTCCATCGGCTTCGCGCCCTCCTCGACCAGCCGGGCGAGGATGCGGCGGGCGGCGAGACCGCCGGTGTCGATGTTGATGCTGAGCTCCTGGTAGCCGGCGGGCTCGGTGTCCAGGGTCTTCTGCAGCAGGTTCAGCGCGTCCACGTCCTGCATGACGACCGTGTGGTTGTTGCCCCGCAGGAACTCGGTGACCGCTTCATCATCCGTCGCCCAGTCGCGCGAGACCATCCAGAAGTCGTACACCTTGCCGTCGGCGGACGGCGTGATGGCGTACGTGATCTCGGTGTGGAAGCCGTTCGGGTCGCTGCCGTCCGGCTCGGGCAGCACGCCGACCGGGGCGATGCGGCTGTGCAGCAGATACAGGCACGGCGCGTGGTACTCGATGTCCTGCCAGCGGGTGATGCGGCCCTCGATGCCGGTGGAGCGGGCGTAGAACGGCGGGCACTCGGCGTCGTCCATGTGCCGGCTCACGCGCACGATGCCCGCGCCCTCGTCGACCTCGGTGGTGATCGGCGTCTCGGCGACCTCGGGGGTGCCGATGTAACCGCCGTGCAGATACGTCTCGTGGGAGAGGTCGAGGAGGTTGTCGACCAGGAGCCCGTAGTCGCAGTCGATGGGCTCCATGCCGCGGACGGTGACCCAGCCGGGGGAGTCGAGGTGCTTGGCCCGCGGGATGGCCTGAGGGTCGGCCAGCGCCGGGTCGCCGATCCACACCCAGATCAGCGCGTCCTGCTCGACCACCGGATACGAGGCGACGCGCGCCGTGCGCGGGATGCGCTTCTGGCCGGGCACGTACACACAGGTGCCCGTCGTGTCGTACGTGAAGCCGTGGTAGCCGCACACGATCCGGTCACCGTCGAGGCGGGTCGGGCTCTCCGACAGCGGGAAGCGGCGGTGCACGCACCGGTCGTGCAGGGCGACGGGCGTCCCGTCCTCCTCGGTGCGGTAGAAGACGAGGGGCTCGCCGAGGATCGTACGGCCGAGCAACTCGCGGCCCACCTCGTGCGCGTAGGCGGCGACGTACCACTGGTTCCTGGCGAACGCGGTCATGTGCGGCATGGCAGTTCCCATCCCTGTCGGCGGGGCTCCGGCGCCCCGCGTGCCGTGGTTGCGATCAGGGTCGTGAGGCTTGCATCGGCTCGGCAAGGCGGCTTCTGCCAGGCGGAAGGACTTCTGTAAAGAGTCTGGTCAGAGCCCTGTTCTGTCAGCCCCTAGTCGCCAGAGTAGGTGGCCCGGGTGGTGCTGCTGTTCGGTTCGCGCTGGGGTTAGCCGGAGAGGGCGACGGCGAGTGCGACTACTCACTGCGTAGCGTTAATCGCCCAAACATGTCCACTTAATTGCAAATGTGATACCCGTCTGTTGATGGATGCTCGGTACAGCGGCAAGAATCAGCATCACTGCAGGTCAACTACTGATCGTTTTGGAGTCTGGGGCCCTCGGGTCGAATCCGGGTCGAATCCGCACCCTTTTAGGGTGTTAGGCGTGTCGCCGCTGGTCAGGGTGGTGTGAGGTCACGTGCTGGTTCGCCTCGTGTACGGGGACGGCGCGACGAGCAGTCGGACCGATGAGCCGCTGAAGAGGCGCTGAGTGGCTGTGGTCGGCTGCCAGGCGCAGGGGGCTCACCAGCGGATTCTTCGCTGGTGGTGGTGCACGCCTTTCGTGATCATGTCCTGCGGAAATGTCTTCAGGCGGGACGGCTGACGTGCGACGGCCCGGGAATGGCGGTTCCTGGCCAAGACCGACCTGCCGGGCGGCAGGGGCCATCCAGGAGACGGGTGGTAGGCGGGTGGCGTGGCCGGCTGCCCCGCCGCCTCGCGAGGCAGCCGGCGCTCTCGCAACATCCGGTACGCCCCGGAACTGCCATTCCTCGGCGCCGACATCAGCACAGCCTCGGTCGGCTCGCCGTCACCGACGCCGAACTGGAAATCTCGGTACCTCAACGAGTTCATGGACCTCCGCGAGGGCCCTTGAGTGGTGCTCAAGTAAGTCCTGCCCATGGCTGGGCAGTTGAGGGAGTTCACATCTTCTGTGTCCAGGTCGACACTGGTGTCGTCGGTGGCGGTGAGGTCCCCCGCGCGGGGTGACGGACGCCCGTGCGCCCATGGCGAACGGGGCAGCCTGGAAGCCCGCTTCAGCGGGGCGACCCTCGCTTGGGACACCGTGGAGGCGGCTGAGCAGGGTCGGTCGACGGAACTCACCTCGCGGTACGAGGCGAACGGCATCCTGACCGCCGCGAGTGACGCCATCGTGCTGGACCTGATCCGCGAGGGCGGCAACCGCACCGGCGAGGCCATCGTCGGCCTGGTCTTTCGTCGTACGCGGAAAGACCGCCTCGAGCGTCAACAACGCAACCTTTCGGGCGACTTGGGCACCCGGTGGTCGACCCGGCTCGGCTCGTGCGCGAGTTGTCGACGGCCCAGCAGTAGATCGTGTCCACAGCGCGGGACTCTCCCACGCTGTACGGCTCATCGTGGTGGCCGAACAGCCCGCCGTGCTCGACCCTGACGGGCGAAGCCGTCACCCTGATGACCGGGGGTATCGCCGAATACGTCTCCCGGACCGCACCACTCCGCGGCGCACTGGGGCTCGAAGTTCAAGGACTACGCCACACAGACGAAACCGGACGCCTGGATCTCACTCTCCATTCCGGTGAGATCGCGGTTTCTCCGGGCTCGTCGGCTCCGCGTCGGACTGAGATCCTGGAAGCGATCTACGGGGCGCGCAGGCCCAGCGGCGGCGCGTTCTGGTCGAGGGGCGTGCGCTACGCCCCAGCGGCGTCCGCTCGGGCCGGCCTACCCGAGCGCGACGCGCGTGACGCGAGGCGGACTGGTTGTGGCCGACTCGCCCGGCATGTCGCGCCCGGATGGTTGACGGATACCGGATGCGGGTCGGCTCCATCTCGAACAGAACCCGGCGTACAGCCCGACTCGTCTGCCCGCTGAGTTTTGGCCTGGGCTTATAGCCGGGTCGGGGCCCTTTGCCGTATCTCGCGCATCCCCCTTCTCTTTGGCGTTCCTGTGCGTGCCCTTGGGCGTATGCACGGAGAACGCATTGGACCGCGCTGGGTGGTGGGTTCTGCGGTGTGGTCAGGCTTGGTCGGTGGGCATGACCCAGAGTTCGGCGATGGAGGCGTGCCGGGGCCGGGTGACCATGTAGGCGATGCCGTCGGCGATGTCCTCGGGGGTGAGGACCTCGGTCTGCTCGTAGAAGGCGCCGATCGCTTCGCGGACTTCGGGCTTGTGGTCGTTGTGCGAGCCCAGTTCGGTGTCCACGCCGCCGGGCTCCAGGACTCCGACGCGCACGTGGCGCTGGGTGACCTCCTGGCGCAGGGACTCGGTGAAGCCGTTGACGCCGAACTTGGTGAGGTTGTAGACGCCGTAGCCGTTCCAGGCGACGCGACCGGCGATGGAGCTGATGTTGACGACGTCGGCGACGCGGCGTGGTCCGTCCTCGGCGGCTGTGAGCAAATGAGGGAGGGCGGCGCGGGTGGTGTAGAGCAGTCCCTGGACGTTGATGGCGAGCATTCGCTCCCATTCGTCGACATCGGCGCCGACGACCGGGCCCAGGAGCATGAGGCCGGCGTTGTTGACCAGGATGTCGAGGCGTCCGAAGTGTTCGACGGTCTGCTGTACGGCGGCCTCGGCCTGGGCGCGGTCGGTGATGTCCGCCTCTACGGCCAGGGCCGTGCCGCCGACCTTGGCGATCTCGGCGGCGAGGTCGTCGAGACGGCCCTTGCGGCGGGCCACGAGGGCGACGGACGCACCGCGTTCGGCGAGTTGGCGGGCGGTGGCGGCGCCGATACCGCTGCTGGCGCCGGTGACGAGAGCGATGGTGCCGGTCAGATTCGTTGCCATGGGGTAGTTCTCTTTCTGGATGTACGACATGGGGGGCAATCGGCGGGGTATCACGGCAGTCGCCGCGGCCGACGAATTACGTAGAGTCCCAGGTCAGGAAGCGATGAGTGCCGGGACCCGGCGGCGGTGTGTCCTCGCACCTGGGCCGGTCGCATATGGCGGACCGGCCGCTATGGGTGAGGTGGGGAACGCGCGGCTATGCGGCCGGTATGGCGCCGATCTGCTGGAGGACGGTCAGCATGTCGAGCTGGGCGCGCTCCTCGACGATCTTGCCGTGGGACAGCCGGTAGAACGCCATGCTCTCCGCGTGGACCTTCTTGCCGGTGCCCTCGTGCCCGGCGAAGGGTCCCTCTTGGGTGCCGGTCATGGTGTAGCGGATCGCCACGGTGTCACCCTCGGCGCGCATGTCCTCCACCGTCCACTTGAGGTCGGGGAAGGCCTTCTGGTTCGCGGCGACGACGCCGAGGTAGGTGTCCAGGCCCTGCTGCTTCTGCCCGGCGAAGTACATGACGATGTCCGGGCTGAGGAACTTCTTCGCAAGCGCGGGGTCGCCGGTGGGCAGGAACTCGCTGGTGAAGCGCTCCATGATGCGCTTGTTCGCTTGGGCGGTCCCGTGGTTCCACGAGACGGATTCCGCAGTGCCGGCGGAACCCGTGTGGCCGTGGGGCGTGCTGGCCGTGTCCGCAGCACTCGCTCCGTAGGCCGAGAGGCTGAGAGCCCCAAGAGCCGTGACTACGACGCCAGCCTTGGTGAGTCGACGCATTGTTCGTCCTTCTTCTTCGGGGGATTGCAGCGCTGGTGGCGCCGCGGGGAGGGGCTGGAGACGGGCGTCAGATGCGCTGCCGTCTCCGGGCCATCCGCACCGCCATCGGCGGTGCACACCCCCTACAGAACCGGCTGCCCGCGGGAGCGCGGGAGTCCCTGACGAGGGGGTCACTGACAGGGACCCCCAGCCAGCGGGCAGCGCTCCTAGAGTGGAGGACATGACAGGCAGAAAAGACCCTTACGGCACCCCCCGTGACATCCGCGGTGATTTCCGCGCGGAGATCCGGGAATTCCTGGGCACGCGACGGGCCAGGGTCACCCCGGAACAGGCCGGACTGCCCATGTACGGCGGAGACCGCCGACGGGTCACCGGTCTGCGCCGCGAGGAGGTGGCCCTTCTCGCGGGTATCTCCAGCGAGTACTACACCCGGCTGGAGCGCGGCAACGCCACCGGCGTCTCCGAGAGCGTCATCGACGGCATTGCGCAAGCGCTGCAGCTGGACGAGGCAGAGCGAAACCACCTTCTCGACCTGCTGCGCGGCGCCGGCACGACCCGTCCGCCCCGCCGCCGGCCGGCCCAGCAGCGTGTCCGGCCGGCGGTGCAGCGCGTGCTCGACTCGATGGTCGCAACGCCCGCGTTCGTACTCAGCGGTCGCCTGGACATCCTGGCCGCCAACGACCTCGGGCGCGCCTTGTTCTCGCCGCTCTACGCCGACCCTGTGAGGCCGCCCAGCAACGCCCGGTTCGTCTTCCTCGACGCGCATGCGGCCGAGTTCTTCCGGGACTGGGACGAGGTCGCCAACGACACGGTCGCCATGCTGCGGGCCGAGGCCGGCCGCGACGCCTACGACCGGCGGCTGACGGACCTGATCGGGGAGCTGTCCACCCGCAGCGAGGACTTCCGTCAGCGCTGGGCCGCGCACAACGTCCGGATCCACACCACGGGCATGAAGCGCCTGCACCACCCGGTCGTCGGCGACCTCGACCTGCCGTTCGAGACATTCCCGCTGGGCGCCGATCCCAGCCAGTTCCTCCTCACATACACAGCCGAGCCCGCGTCACGTTCGCAGGACGCCCTGAAACTGCTGGCCAGCTGGGCAGCGACCACCGATGCAGTCGAGCGATCCGCGTCGGCTGACGACTCCGAGCAGGCCGCCGAGACGTCCGACTGATCGACGAGCTGCAACGTGACAACGGGTCGATTCGCGGGCCCTGGTGTCGCAGCCCGGTTCATCGCCTCGGAACGAGTCGCTGGCGTGCCACAGAGGGGAGCGCCTCAGGCGTTTCCCGTTCGAGATCATGAAGATCGTCTACGCGCCGACCAGGGTCGGGAGTCTCGACTCCCGCTTCCGGTAAGGCCAGTCGCGGGCGTGGGCACGTCCCGAACGGTGAGGCAGCACTCAGGGTGCTCTGCTGTGTGATCCGCGACCGACAGTCCAACCTCACCGGCCGGACCCGGGGAAGGAAGCGATCAACGTCTTCGTCGGCTACGCAGCGGCCTTCAGGGCGAAGGCGAGGATCTCTTCGGCCAGTGCCTCGGGCGCGGTCAGATAGGCCTCGTGCGCATGACCGGGAATCTGGACGAGGCGGCTGTTAGGCAGCGCATCATCAAGGCGCCGGGAGATGTCGAGCAGGACGGGCGGGCTGAGCTCCCCGGTGACGAGGAGCGTCGGGGTCGTGAGGCCGGTGAATCGGTCGAGGTCGTCGCCGAAGGCATCGATGGCCCGGACCTCCCGCGCCCAGGTCGGCGTCATCGACGCGCGCCAGGACCACACGGGGCTGCGGCGGAACTCATCGATCGCCTCCTCCGGCATCTGAAGGAAGTTGCGCGTGCCCAGCGTGAGCGCATGGTCCAGGTCGCCCTTGGTCACGGCCTCTTCGAAGGGTGCGATGGCATCCCCTCCGATGGGACCGTGCAGCGGTACCGGCGGCTCGTAGAGGACGAAGGCCGCAGGGAGCCGGCGCAGGGCGAGGCCCAGGGTCACGAGTCCGCCGTAGGAGTGGCCCAGCAGGATCGCGTCCGGGCCGGCCAGGTCGAGGACGGCGGCGATGTCCTCCTGTTCGCGCTCGATGCTGTGGTCGGGGGTGTCACCGCTGGAGCCGTGGCCGCGGCGGTCGACCGCGTAGGTCGTCAGGTGCGGTGCGAGGACATCGGCCAGCGGCTGCCAGTCCTGGGCCGCGTTCAGGGCTCCCGGGGAGACCACGAGGGGGCGTCCCCGGCCGGTAACGGTGACAGCGATCTTCGTGCCGTCGGCAGAGGTGACGAAGGTTTGCCGGTGCTGTGTGTCGGTCATGTCTCTCATCTTTCAAGGGGGTGCGGTGGCGGCGATGCCGACTCGCCTGTGAGGGCAGGCCAGGGGTGGTTCCTCCGACGGGCGGCCGGTGGGGAGGCGTGCCCTTTGCGGAAGGCGCGACAGGGTCGGCAGGGCGGCGAGGCAATGGCGGCGGCCATGGCGCCGGCGAGGTGACCCCAGCCTGCAGTGACGCCGGCGAGCTTCTTCTACGACGGCGAGCGGCCGCTGCGGGCGGAGGGGGTCGCCGATCCCTACCGGCGAGGCATGCTGCTCACCGCCCGTGCCATCAGCAAGGCCGAACGTGCCTGGCTGCGTGAGGTCCTCAGCGAGGAGCCGCCCGCGCCCTTCACGGCGCGCACCGACAACGATCCCCCTAGGCTCGAAGAACCCGCGAGCTGACCGGCCCCGGAGGTACTGCCCATGCTTGCGTCCTGGTACGACGAACAGGGCCCCGCCGCCGACGTCCTGCGCATCGGCGAACTGCCCGATCCCCAGCCCGGCCCCGGCGAGGTCCGCGTCCGTGTCACCCTCTCGGGCGTCAACCCCGGCGACACCAAGAAGCGGCGCGGCTGGCTCGGCTCGTCCATGCCCTACCCGCGGGTGATCCCGCACAGCGACGCCGCCGGCGTCATCGACGCGGTCGGCAACGGGGTCGACGCCCGCCGACTCGGGCAGCGGGTCTGGGTGTACGGCGCCCAGTCCTACCGTCCCTTCGGCACCGCCGCCCAGTACACCGTCGTACCCGACAGCCAGACCGTGCCCCTGCCCGACCACCTGGGTGACGAACTCGGCGCGAGCCTGGGCATCCCCGGGATCACCGCCCACCGCACCGTCTTCGCCGACGGACCGGTCGAGGGAAAGCTCGTGCTCGTGCACGGCGTGCTCGGAGGAGTGGGTTCCCTTGCAGCCCAGCTCGCCCGCTGGGCAGGCGCCACCGTGCTTGCCACCGTCCGCCGTGGTGCGGACCTCGACCGCGTCGACCCGGCCGTTGTAGCCCACGCCGTCGCCCTGGACCAGGAGGACCCGGCGGCGGCGATCCGCGCGTACGCACCCCAGGGCGTCGACCGGATCATCGAGGTGGCCCTGTCGGACAACGCAGACCTCGACAACGCCGTCGCTGCGAACAACGCCGTGATCGCGGCCTACGCCACCCGCGCCGACCGCACCGAGATCCCGTTCTGGCCCTTGCTGTTCAACAACGTCACCGTGCGGCTGCTCGGCAGCGACGACTTCCCGGCCGAGGCCAGAAGCCAGGCCACCCGCGACCTGACCTCCGCAGCCGCTGTCGGCGCCCTCAGCGTCGATGTCGGCGACCGCTACCCGCTGGAGGACATCGCCAAGGCCCACGACCGCGTCGACGCGGGAGGCCGTGGCCGCGTCCTGCTCACCATCCCCTAATGACGCAGAGTCGGAACACTGCCTTCGGGGCGATGACCGGTGCTACCGAGGTAAAGGCGGCAGCAGCCGACGGTTGATGGTGCACGAGACCAAGCGTGCACAGTCGGAGGCAGTGGTCCTGAGATGTCGCGGATCACGGGTGGCGTCGCAGCGGTGCGGACCCGGCGCGAGGGTCGGTCGGGGTGTCGGGGGCACGCCGGGGGCTGTCGTACGACCTTCTGAACGTGCCGTGGTCGGGACCACCGTGTCGCTCACCCCTGTCGACTCGATGGGCGATGCGGTGGATTCGCAGATCCGGCAGTATGTCGGGGAATAGCCGCAGTGGTCGGAGGCGGCGCCGTGCCAGTGCGCCTCGCCCGGTGGCGTGTAGATGACGTCGCCGGGGCGGGCTTCGAGGATCTCGCCACCACGGGACTGGATCAGGGCGATGCCCTCGACGATGTACAGAGTCTGGCCCAGGCCGTGGCTGTGCCAGGCGGTACGGGCAACGGGCGCAAATCTGACATGTTCGCCCGCGCTCGCGAGGGCTCCTGACCCTGGTAGATGACGTCGAACCAGACATCACCAGCGAACATGTCCGCCGGGCCTTTGGCGGACGGCGGTTGGTTGAGAATCTCCATCGTGCCTTCTTCGAAGAGTGCCGCTGCCGCGGTTCAGGCGGCAGCGTGACAGCCGGCCTTCCGGGGCTCTCAGGCGGTGGTGTCGTCGTGGGCGAGGTTGCCGCCGAGTTCGCGGGAGGCTTCGGCCTGGGCGAGGAGTTCGTTGGCCTTGGCCTTGACGCCTTCGATGGCGTCGGCGCCGGCGACGAAGCGCTGCAGGGGCTTGTCCTGGTCGGCGATGGCGAGCAGGGCGCGGGCGAGCTTGGCGGGGTCGCCGGTCTGCTGGCCGTTCATGCTCTTCCAGGCGGCGACGGTGGCGGTGGTGCGCTGGGCGTAGTCGTCGATGGTCGGCTCGGGCCAGATGGTGGAGCCGTCGACGAGCAACTCGGTGCGGAAGAAGCCGGGTTCCACGACCGTGGTGTGGATGTTGTACGGCTCGACGTCGTAGCGCAGCGACTCCATCCAGCCCTCGACGCCGAACTTCGATGCGGCGTAGGCGGCGCAGAACTCCTGGCCAATGATTCCGGCGGAGGAGGAGAGGGTGATGACGTGGCCGGCGCGCTGCTTGCGCAGGACGGGCAGGACGGCGCGGGTGACGTTCATCGGGCCGAAGAGGTTGGTCTCGATCTGCTGGCGCATCTGGTCGGGCGTGATCTCTTCGAAGTAGCCGGCGTAGAAGTTTCCGGCGTTGTTGATGAGGACGTCGATGTGGCCGAAGCGGTCGACGGCTGCCTGGACGGCGGTCTGCGCGTCGTCGAGGCTGGTGACGTCGAGCTTGGTGACCAGCAGGTTGTCCTGCCGTCCGCCGAGGGTCTTCTCGACCTCTTCGGGGCGCCGTCCGGTGGCGACGACCTGGTGGCCCGCCTTGAGGGCCTCGCGGGCGATGTCGGTGCCCAGGCCGCGTCCGGCGCCGGTGACGAGAATGACCTTGCTCATGAGGGATTCCTTTCAGATGCCGAATCCGGCACCCGGAGTTGTGCGGTGATGAGATGCGCGGCGTCGCCGACGAGGCCAGGCCTCCCGGGCATCGGGACAGATCAGGTTGCGCAGAGGGGGCTGCCGATGCCCTGGCCGGTTTCTGCCGGCTACCTCACCGACTTTCGCACCTTCACACGCATCCACAAGGGGAGAATTCCTTACCCGTATAAAAGGTTCCAGGTATAAATCCTTACCCCCCAATGTCGGTCCATTCGGTGCCACACTGGCCGGTATGACTCGCAACGCGCATCTCAACGAGCTGGGCGAGTTCCTCAAGACCCGCCGGGCCGAACTGAGCCCCCGCGCCGTGGGCCTGCCCGAGACGGGCGGCCTGAGGCGGGTCAAGGGACTGCGCCGTGAGGAAGTCGCTCAGCTCGCCGCCATCAGCTCCGAGTACTACACGCGCCTTGAGCAGGGCCGCATCCAGGCATCGGGGCCGGTGCTGTCCGCTCTGGCGCAGGTACTGCGTCTGGACGACGACCAACGGGACTACCTCTTCGAACTCGCCGGCAAGGACCAGGCCCGGCCTCGCCGCCGTGCCGTGCAGAAAGTGCAGCCGACGCTGCAGCGCCTCCTGGACAACCTGATCGACACCCCTGCTATTGTTCTGGGCCGCCGTACGGACATCCTCGCCTGGAATTCCCTGGCCGCCGCCCTGATGAGCGATTACGCGGAAATTCCGGAGAAGAAAAGAAACCACACGCGGATTCTTTTCACCGATCCCGCGATGAGGACGCTGTACGCGGACTGGGAGGAGGTCGCTCACACCACCGTGGCGCAGCTGCGGATGCAGGCTGCCAAGTATCCCGACGATCCCCGGCTGGCCGCCCTCGTGGGAGAGCTGTCCGTGCAGGATCCGCACTTCCGCCGTTGGTGGGGCGACCACCACGTCGCCGCCCGCACGATGGGCACCAAGACCTTCCGCCACCCCGTGGCCGGCGAGCTGACTCTCGACTGGGACACCCTCACCGCCAGCATCGACGCCGAGAAGCAACTCGTCGTGCTGACCGCCGAACCCGGTACCCCATCCCACGACGCGCTGCGCATCCTTGCCTCCTGGGCCACGGGCCACCAGCAGCCCGCACCTGACGCCGCCACCTGACCGCGCCAGTACGGGGCGACCCTGCGACTGCCGACGCAACGCGGCGCAGCCGTCATCACCGCCGGCGAGGCGCACCCGCCTGGGCTGTCCTGCGGCAAGGCCGTGTCCTGGCGCACCGTTGCGCCACTGACGTCTCGTGCGGTTCGTGCGCCCGACGGCCGACCGTGGGTCCAGGCCGTTGCTCGCCGCTGCGCCATACACCCCCCAACCGATGAGGAACCACTCGTGAGTGCCCTGTTCACTGCCCTGACCCTGCGGTCGCTTGAGATACCCAACCGCGTCTGGACGTCCCCGATGTGCATGTACTCGGCCGCTTCGGACGGGCCGGAGATCGGGGTGCCGACCGACTTCCACCTGACCCACCTGTCCAGCCGGGCCGTCGGCGGAGCCGGGCTGGTGATGGCCGAGGCGACCGGGATACGGCCTGACGGGCGCATCACCCCCTGGGACCTGGGGCTGTGGAACGACCGCCAGCAGCAGGCGTTCACGCGCATCACTGCAGCCATCCGCTCTCACGGGGCGGTCCCGGCCATTCAGCTGTGCCATGCAGGCCGCAAGGCGTCCGTCGACAAGCCCTGGCTCACCGGTCGGTACATACCCGAGGCCGAGGGCGGCTGGCAGGCGGTCGCGCCCAGCCCGGAGCCGTTCGCCGGGCGGTCCGTGCCGCGCGAACTGACGGTGGATGAGATCCAGCAGTTGGTGCGCGACTTCGCCGAGGCGGCGAAGCGTGCCCTGGCCGCGCGCTTCCAGGTGGTCGAGTTGCACGGCGCCCACGGCTTCCTGATCAACTCCTTCCTCTCTCCGGCCTCCAACCGCCGCACCGACTCCTACGGCGGCAGCTTCGAGAACCGTCTGCGTTTTCCCCTCCAGGTGGTCGACGCCGTACGCGAGGTGTGGCCCGACGACCTGCCGGTCTTCTTCCGCACGTCGGCCACGGACTGGCTGACCGAGAATCCGCAGGACGAGCGCGAGGGCTGGACCGGTGACGACACCGTCCGCCTCGCCAAGGAACTGGCCGCCCACGGCGTCGACCTCCTCGACGTGTCCACCGGCGGTATGGTCCCCGACGCCACGATCCCCATCGCGCCCGGCTACCAGGTGCCCTTCGCCGCCCAGGCCCGCACCGAGACCGGAATCCCCACCAGCGCCGTCGGCCTGATCCTGGAGCCCGCCCAGGCCGAGGACATCGTCGCCACCGGACAGGCCGACGCCGTCCTCCTCGGCCGCGAACTGCTGCGCAACCCCTACTGGCCCCAGCACGCCGCACTCGAACTCGGCGCCGAGCCCCGCTGGCCCGAGCAGTACGACTACGCCGTCCAACGGCGCAGCAGGCGTTGAGGGGGAAGGCCCCCACGCACAGGCGGTGGCTGCACCAACACCGCGCGACGGTCTCACGCTGCCCGTGCCCCGGAGGGGCGCCGGGCGAGCCGGCCGTCCGCACCCACGGAAGGAACACCACTTCATGAGCGCAAGGCAGCCCTCATCCATGAAAATGTCGCCGCCCACGCGCACGCCGTCGGTGCTGGGCCTCTACGCCGACACCGTCCGCGATGTTCTGAACGTTCCCGACGACCTCAAGCTCTTCTTCGGCATCTCGTTCGGGCACGAAGACCGCACGTCGTCGGACAACAGCGACCGCCTCGGCAAGGTCCCGGCCCAGGAGAACGTCATCGCCCACGACACCCCGGGCCTGTTCGACGGCAACCAAGCCCCGAACCCCGCTTGACCACCCCAGGCGAGCTCCGCCGGCCCCGCCGGACGGGCGGGCCCCGCTCCAGATTCCGGACGACGCGAAGGGAAGTGCCCTATGAAGGGTTACGTCATCCAAGAGAAAGGCCGCGCCGACTGGCAAGAGGTCCCGGTGCCGGAGATCGGACCGTACGACGCTCTGGTCCGCCCGACCGCGGTAGCGACCTGCACCACAGACGTGCACCTCATCGACTCGCTCTCGCTCCCGAACGCGCTGGGCAAGGTCATCGGCCACGAGGCCGTCGGAGTCGTCGAACACGTCGGCGACCTGGTCGCTGACTTCGCACCCGGGGACCGTGTCGTCCTTCCCGCCGGGCTGGCCGACTGGCGCCACCCCCGGGCGCAGCGCGGAGAGGGCAAGTTCCACCAGAGCAAGAGCCCCTACTTCTCCGACGACCCGACCAACGGCGGGTGGTTCTCGGAACTGGTCAAGTGCTTCGACGCCGACTCCAACCTGGCGCGCATTCCCGACGGAGTCACCGATGTCCAGGCCGTGTCCGTCGACGACATGGCCGCCACCGGCTTCACCGGCGTCGAACGGATGGAGATCCAGTTCGGTGAGGTCGTCGTCGTACTGGGCGTCGGAGAACACCGACCCACGCAGACGATGCCGCCGAGGTCGGCACGGCGTCGGTGAGGGCGGCAGCACGCAGTCCGGCTGTCCTGGAAGCAGCCCTGGGGGTGGCCAACCGGCGCGATCGGGTAGCGGGCGCGGGTTCGGCCTGCGTGTTCCAAGCCGGACGGGCCGTCGAGCAGTTCGACGGCCCGTACCCATCCGGCGGTCAGGAGCCCAAGTCGTGTGCGTAGTGCCGGAATCCATTCCGCTCGCCATGCATCTCCCACAGCGTGCGGGCCAGGACGGCGGGATCCGTGTTCGGGTCGCCGGGCACGATCGCGCCGGGAATGATGAGCTGCCCGACGTGGACGTTGTCGTCGGCGAGCGCGTCGTGGAGCATCCGGGCGTAGGCGCTTTCGGCGGCGAACACCGACGTGCCGGCACGCTCGGGATGGGGGCGTACGGCGGTGCCTCCGTTGACGAAGAGGAGGGTGCCGCGGCCGAGGGCCCGCATGCCGGGCAGTACTTGGCGCACCGCGGTGACCGGTCCGTAGAGCGAGAACTCGATCGGGGCCGCCAGATCATCGGGGGTGGTTTCCAGTACCGGCCGCATGAACTCCTTCTGCGAGACCGGACTGTACTGCAGCACCTCGATCGGGCCCAGAGTGGCGGTCGCCGCGTCGAGGGCTGCTTCCCGGGCAGCCGGATCGCGCACGTCGGCGGCGAAACCCCGTGCTGTCACGCCCTCCGCGGTCAGGTCGCCCGCCAGCGCGTCGACCCGGGCCCGGTCGCGGGAGACCAGCGCGACGTCGAAGCCGCTGTGGCCGAACTGTCGGGCGACGGCCGCTCCCAGGCCGCTTCCTGCTCCGATGATGACGGCCGTGGTCATGCTTCATCTCCTCAAGGTGGGCGCCGCTCGCCCGTGGATTTGGTACAGGTCGATGTACTCGGTGCCGAGGCGGGTGAGCGACGCGTCGACCTGCACCATGATCGCCTTGCGGGACAGCCCCGAGCCTCCGGGACCGTCATGCATGTGCTGGTGGACCTTGGTCGCCAGCACGATGTCGTCGCGCCGCGTGAACTGCTTGATGGCCCGGCCGACGATCTCTTCCGAGGCGCCGAAACTGTAGATGTTGGCGGTGTCCCAGAAGGTGATCCCGAGGTCGAGTGCTTGCCGGAAGAACGGTGCGGCAGAGTCGTAGCCGAGGGCCCACTTCTCCCGGGATCCGTCGCCGAAACCCATGGTGCCCAGGGCGATACGGCTGATGCTGAGGCCCGAAGACCCCAGACGTGTGTATTGCATGGCCTCGTCTTTCCCGAGTGTGCGGCGCCGGCGGTCAGCGGTCGATGCTGGCCATGTTCGCCTCGTCGTGGCGTTCGCCCGAGGCCGGCGTGAGGTTGTTCAGGCGGTCGAGCTGAGCGGCGCTGAGTTCGATGCCGTCGGCGGCGGTGTTCTCTTCGACGCGCGAGACCCGCCGGGTGCCGGGGATGGGGGCGATGCCGTTGCCGCGGGTCAGCAGCCATGCCAGCGCGGTCTGGGCCGGGGTGGCTCCGATCTCGGCTCCGATGGCCTGCACTTCGTCGACGATGCGCAGGTTGCGCTGGAAGTTCTCACCGGTGAAACGAGGGTTGGTCTTGCGCCAGTCGTCGTCGGCGAAGTCATCGACGGTGCGGATCTGGCCGGTCAGCAGGCCGTGCCCGAGCGGCGAGTAGGGAACGAACCCGATACCCAGCTCACGCAGCAGCGGGAGGATCTCGTCCTCGACGTCGCGGGTCCACAGGGAGTATTCGGTCTGCAGCGCGGCCACCGGATGCACGGCATGCGCCCGGCGGATCGTCTCGGGTCCGGCTTCGGAGAGTCCGATGTGGAGCACCTTGCCCTCGGCGACCAGCTCGGCCAGCGCACCGATGGTCTCCTCGATGGGAGTGCTGCGGTCGACGCGGTGCTGGTAGTAGAGGTCGATGTGGTCGGTGCCGAGCCGCTTGAGCGAGCCTTCGACCGCGGCCTTCACGTTCCCGGGGCTGCTGTCGACGACGCCGGGGCCGCCGCCGGCGTGGGAGACGAGACCGAACTTCGTCGCCACGACGACGTCGTCGCGCCGGCCCTTGATGGCCTCGCCCACGATTTCCTCACTGTGGAAGGGGCCGTAGATCTCGGCGGTGTCGATGTGGGTGACTCCGAGGTCCAGCGCCCGGTGGATGGTGCGGATCGACTCGGTGTCATCGAGTCCCCCGCCCGTCGTGTAGGTGCCGGCCATGGTCATGGCTCCCAGGCCGATCCGGGAGACATCAAGTCCGCCCAGAGAGATGTGCTTCATCACAGAACTCCGCTTCTCAGTTTCGTTGCGGGAAAACTCGGGCGGTTATTTCTGAGACGCTGCTGCCTCGTTTTTGCCCGGTCGCGAGTTCAGCGTCACATGCCCAGAGACCTCTGCAAAGGGGAGGGTCTCTTACCGGGAATGAATGTTCCAGGTAGAGATCTCTACCCCCCAGCCGCGCTGTGCCGGAGCGGTTTCCGCAGTACCGTGGCGCGCATGAGCAGGGACGCGCACCTCAACGAGCTGGGGGATTTCCTCAAGGCCCGCCGTGCCGAGCTGAGCCCCCAGTCCATGGGGTTGCCCGACAACGGGAGCCTGCGCCGGGTCCCGGGCCTGCGCCGGGAGGAAGTGGCGCTGCTGGCGGCGATCAGTACCGAGTACTACACCCGCCTGGAACAAGGCCGTATAGAGGCCTCCGCCCCGGTCCTGATGACCCTGGCCGGGGTGCTGCGCCTGGCCGACGACCAGCGCGACTACCTGCTCGGACTGGCCGGGAAGGAAAACGCACGGCCACGCCGGCGTCCGGCGCAGAACGTCCGTCCACAGATGCGACGGCTCCTCGACAATCTCGTCGACACCCCCGCTCTCGTCCTCGGCCGACGCATGGATATTCTTGCCTGGAATCCCCTCGCCGCGGCCCTGATGACGGACTTCTCGCAGATCCCGGAAAAGCAGCGTAATTCCGTGCGGCTGGTATTCACCGACCCCGCGATGAGAAAGCTGTATACGGACTGGGAAGAAGTCGCCCGTACCACCGTCGCTTTTCTGCGTATGGAAGCCGCTGACAACCCGGATGACCCCCGGCTCAATGAACTCGTCGAGGAGCTCTCCGCTCAGGATCCTCAGTTCCGCGAGTGGTGGGCCGCTCACGACGTGGCCCACCACGCCATGGGCACCAAGGCCTTCCACCACCCGGTGGCCGGTGACCTCACCCTCGACTGGGAAACCCTCGCCTGCCCCACCGATCCCGACCAGCAGCTCACCGTCCTGACCGCGGAACCCGGTACTCCCTCGCACGAGGCTCTGCGCTTCCTCGCGTCCTGGGCCACCACCCACCAGTCCAGCGCCGGCACCGTCGGCTGACTCCGGGCCATCCGGTCGAGGCGGTCAGGTCGGTTGTCACGCGGCTGTTCGTGCGGCCGATGAAAGAGCACCCGGCGCTGGGCGGTGAATGGGCCCGGTACCGCGGGACAGGGGCAGGCCGGTGCCCTGGTGTGCGTGGGCGATGATCTCGGCCGTGATGGACACGGCTGTTTCTTCTGGGGTGTGGGCGCCGAGATCGAGTCCGATCGGGGAACGCAGGCGAGTCAACTCGTCCTCGGATACGCCGAGTTCACGTAGCGCGCCCAGCCGGTGGTCGTGGGTGCGCCGCGATCCCATCGCGCCGACGTAGCCGACGGGGAGGCTGAGTGCGAGCCGGAGCAGGGGGATGTCGAATCTGGCGTCGTGGGTGAGGACGCAGATGGCGGTGCGGGCGTCGACCTCGGTGTCTGCCAGATACCGGTGCGGCCAGTCGACGATCACCTCGTCGGCGTGCGGGAAGCGGGCGGGGGTGGCGAACATGGGGCGGGCGTCGCAGACGGTGACCCGGTAGCCGAGGAAGTGCCCGGCCCGGCTGAGGGCAGCGGCGAAGTCGACGGCGCCGAAGACGAGCATGCGGGGGCGGCGCGCGTGGGTGTGGACGAGGACGGAGAGCCGGTCGGGGCAGGTGTCCGCGTCGCCGCCGACCTCGATACGGCCGGTGCGTCCGGCGCGCAGCAGCGCGCGGGTCTGTGCCGCCACCGCCCGGTCCTCGCGTTCGCTGCCGAGGGTTCCGTCGTATGTGCTGCTGTCGCCGAGGAGGGAAAGGGTGCGGCCGAGGAGCTCTTCGGGGCCGTCGACGACCTGGGCCACGACGGCGGGACGACTGTGTACGACCGCGTCGAGGGCCTTGGCGAGATGGGATCGGTCCGCCCGGTCCACGCACTGCACGAGGACGTCGATCTCGCCGCCGCAGGTCAGTCCGACGGCGAAGGCGTCGTCGTCGGAGTAGCCGAACCGGGCCCGTGCGGGAGTGCCGCCGTCGGCCAGCACCCGTTGGCACAGTTCGTAAACGGCCCGACCTCCAATCGGTGCCAGGCGAAGCCTCCAGGATTGCCGTCCTGGAGGCTTCGTGATGCCTGGCCCGGATCAGAGGCAGGCGTCCCCATCACAACTCGACCGGAGACGCGTCGGAGCCGGGCCAGAGTCGTCACCGTGATCCACCCCGTTCAACTAGGGTCCCTCAGAGGCCAGTTGGAGAGGCCGCTGCCTCTGACTGCCTCCGAGCGACCCGGGTCGAACCGGGGTCGAATCAGAGCGATTTCCTCTGACTGCCTCCGATCGCCTCTGCAACCCGTCCTAGCAGGTCACAGCCTCATCGCCCCCACACAAGCGCAGGTCAGAAAGATGCGCTAGCTGTACCACTGGTTCCTCGGATAAGCGGTCATGGCTGTCATGGCATCCCGTCCCTGAGAAGCGGGGCGTCCTTGCCCCCTTGGTGCCGTGGTGTGTGCCATCAGATTCGTGACGCGTGCTCGCGGCGGCAACAACGCTTCCGTCAGACGGAAGAGGAGGGAGGAGGAAAGGAAAAGGAGCGCGACGACAGGGCTCGCCATGCCCAACCGGCTTGCGGTGAAGCGCACTCGAAGATTTACCGTCGTGGTTGTCCACGACGACGACGTGGACGGACGGCGCGGACGGCGCGGACGGCGCGGACGGCGCGGACGGCGCGGTCGGACGGCGCCGACGGACGGCGCGGACGGGAGACCACGGTGCGACTGGGCGTACACATCACCAAGTTCGACCACCCCCGGGGGCCCGCCGCTCTCGGCCCCGAGCTGGCCGCGGCCGGTGCGGCCGCCGAGGCGGCGGGCGTGAGCTGGGTGTCGGTCATGGACCACTACTTCCAGATGGAGAACAACGGCGGCGCCGAGGCCGCCATGCTGGAGTGCTACACCACGCTGGGCCACCTCGCGGCCCACACCTCGACGGTGCGGCTCGGGGCGCTCGTCACCGGGACGACCTACCGCCACCCCGGCCTGCTGGCGAAGATCGCCACCACGCTCGACATCCTCTCCGGCGGCCGCGCGACCCTCGGTATCGGCGCCGCGTGGTACGAGCGCGAGCACCAGGGCCTGGGCGTGCCGTTCCCGCCGCTCGCCGAGCGCTTCGAGCGGCTCGAGGAGACCCTGCGCATCTGCCTGCAGATGTGGGACCAGGACGACAACGGCCCGTTCGACGGGACGTACTACAAGCTCGCCGAGACCAGGTGCACGCCGCCGCCCGTGAGCGCTCCCCACCCCGAGATCATGATCGGCGGAGGGGGCGAGAAGAAGACGCTCCGGCTGGTCGCCCGGTACGCAGACGCGTGCAACCTCTTCGGCTCGTCCCACGCCGAGGTCGCGCACAAGCTCGACGTGTTGCGCGGGCACTGCGACGAGGCCGGACGCGACTACTCCCGCATCCGCAAGACCATGGTCTACCTCGGGGAAGCATTCCGGGACGGTGACGTCGACGCGTTCGCCGACGACATGGCCGGGTACGCCAAGCTCGGCATCGAGACGGTCATCGTGATGCCGCCGGTCGCCGAGCCGGCCGACTGGATCGAGAGGCACTGCGCACCGGCGGTACGCCGCCTGGCCGAGCTCGGCTGACCACAGCGGTACGGCGGGGTCCGGCAGGCGTACGCGATGGGCGACCGGTCTACGGGCGGTCCGGCTGGGCGGGTGCCTCCGGGCGTTCCGGGTGCCAGCCCAGCGCCCGTGAGATGCCGCGCGCCGCGAGCCGCACGGGCGGGATCAGCGCGGGGACCTGGGCGTCCCGCACGGGCACGACGACCGAGACGGCCGCGACGACCGTGCCGTCCGGGCCCCGCACGGGTGCGGCCACGGACACGGCGTCGTCGGTGACCTGACGGCTGCTCACGGCGCAGCCGGTACGTCGGACCTCGGCGAGGACGCGGCGCAGCCGGGCCGGGTCCGTGATGGTGTGGGGAGTGAACGAGGCGAGCGGCTCGACGCAGTACTCCGTCTGGAACTCCGGGGCGGTGCTGGCGAGCAGTGCGAGTCCGACGCCGGTGGCGTGCAGGGGCCAGCGGGCGCCCACCTTGATGCGCACTCCGACCGCCGAGCGGCCCGATATCCACTCGATGTAGACGACCTCGCTGCCGTCGCGCACCGCCATCTGCACGTTCTCGTGGGTCGCTTCGTACAGGTCTTCCAGGAAGGGCAGAGCCACCTGGCGCAGTGCCAGCCCACGGGGCGCCAGCGCCGCGATCTCCCACAGCCGCAGCCCGACGTGGTAGACGCCGGACGGGTCGCGCTCCAGGGCGCCCCACTCGGTGAGCGCGCCGACGAGCCGGTGCGCGGTGGTCAGCGACAGTCCGGCGCGGCGGCTGATGTCCGTCAGGGACAGCGCCGGGTGCGCGTGGTCGAAGGCGCCGAGGACCGCAAGGAGCCGGTCGGGCGCGGAGCGCGGGCTCATCTCGGCGTCCGCTGCCATGCTCAGGCGAGGCCCGGTTCCGCTATGCGCAGCAGAAGGGCATGCAGCGTCTCCCGCTCGGCCGGGTCGAGCGGCTGGACGAGGTCGTTCGTGACGCGCAGGCCGGCCTCGTCGGTGTCCCGCAAAAACGCCCGGCCGTCGTCGGTGAGGACGACGATGCGGCTGCGGCGGTCGTCGGGGGAGGGGCGGCGCTCCGCGAACCCGGCGCGCTCGAGGTCGTCGACGAGGCCGACGATCGCGCTCGGGTCGTAGCCGAGCCGGGCGCTGAGTTCCCGCTGGAGTGCACCGTCAGTGGTGGCCAGGAGACGCAGCAGCGCGTAGTGGCGCAGGCGCAGGCCCGACTCCTGGAGGAAGCCGTTGAAGAGCTGCCCGGAGCGCAGGCCCAGCCGGTAGAGGAGATAGCCGGTGTCCGCGTGCAGACCGCGCATCCATGGCTCCTGGGCGTCTATGGGCCCCTTACCGCGGGCCGTGGTGGTGGACGCTTCCGCGACCGAGGAGGAACGGGCGGCCCTGGTCGTGGCGGGCGAGGAGCTGGCGGCGAGGCGCTTCCCGGAGATGGCGGACTCCCTGGTCAAGGGCCCCGGGCGGGGCGGTGTGCGGTCGGTGCGGACCCAGCATCTCGCACATCCGCAACGGCAACAACTATTGACGTCGACAATTATTGTCCTTAGCTTCGATCTCGGCGGCGGAGCTTCTCGTCCGCCGCCGCTCTTTCCTCCGCGCAATCGAGCACTCCCGCCCCTGATGAAGGGACTGACCTTCGTGTCCTCCATCGATCTCACCGGCAAAGTCGCCGTGGTCACCGGCAGCGGCCGCGGTCTCGGCCTCGCCTACGCACAAGCCCTCGCCGCCGCCGGCGCCTCCGTCGTCGTCAACGACGTCGACGAGGCCGTCGCCGAGCAGGCCGTCAAGTCCATCGAGGAGGCCGGCGGCCGGGCCGTGGCCGAGACCGTCGCGGTGGGCACGACCGAGGCCGCCGACCGGCTGGTCGCCCGCGCCGTCGCCGAGTTCGGCCGGCTGGACATCCTGGTCACCAACGCCGGCGTGCTGCGCGACAAGGTGCTGTGGAAGATGACCGACGACGACTTCGACACGGTCATCGGCGTCCATCTGAAGGGCACCTTCACCTGCGCCCGCGCCGCCGCCGTGCGTATGCGCGAGCAGGGCGAGGGCGGCAGACTGATCCTGGTCGGCTCGCCCGCCGGACAGCGCGGCAACTTCGGGCAGACCAACTACGCGGCCGCCAAGGCAGGGATCGCCGCCATGACCCGCACCTGGTCCATGGAGCTCGCCCGCGCCGGCATCACGGTCAACGCGATCGTCCCGGTGGCGGCCACCGCGATGACCGAGACCATCCCGGTCTTCGCCCCCTACGTCGAGGCCATGCGGGGCGGCGAGGCGCTCCCGGACTTCCTGCGCAAGGGCGAGGGCTTCGGCACGGCCGAGGACTGCGCCGCCCTCATCCCGTT
The DNA here is from genome assembly GCF_053594815.1 of Streptomyces sp. NPDC002577. Classification (NCBI taxonomy): domain Bacteria; kingdom Bacillati; phylum Actinomycetota; class Actinomycetes; order Kitasatosporales; family Streptomycetaceae; genus Streptomyces; species Streptomyces sp. NPDC002577. The sequence goes on from NZ_JBSFWK010000014.1 coordinate 86,839, forward strand.
CCTCGCCTCGGCGGCCGCCGCGGACGTGACCGGCCAGTGCATCGGCATCGGCGGCGACAAGCTCGCCCTGTGGTCGCACCCGCAGGAGACCTCCGTCGCCTACGCCGACGGCGGCTGGACCCCCGAGACGATCGCCGACGTCTGGCACACCTCGGTCGGCAGCGAGCCGCAGACCGTCGGCATCCCGGCGCCGAAGATCCCGGAGGCGTAAGGGACATGAGAGCCGCCACCGCCCCCAACGCCAGGACCACCCCGAACGCCAGGACCGCCGCACATCCTCACCGCCGCGAGGGACGCGCATGAGTGCCGTGACCGCCATGAACGTCGACGAGCTCGTCGCGATCGACGTCCACACCCACGCCGAGGTCTCCTCCAAGGGCAAGGCCTCGCTGGACGACGAGCTGCACGACGCCTCGAGCGCATACTTCAAGGTCGAGGGCAAGCGGAAGCCGACCCTGGAGGAGACCGCCGCGTACTACCGCGAGCGGAAGATGGCCGCCGTCATCTTCACCGTCGACGCCGAGCACGCCACCGGCACCGAGCCGGTGCCCAACGAGGAGGTCGCTCAGGCCGCGGCCGCCAACCCCGACGTGCTGATCCCCTTCGCCTCGATCGACCCGTTCCGCGGCAAGGCCGGCATCAGGCAGGCCCGCAGGCTCGTCGAGGAGTACGGGGTGAAGGGCTTCAAGTTCCACCCCAGCATCCAGGGCTTCTTCCCCAACGACCGGGAGATCGCCTACGGCCTGTACGAGGTCATCGAGGAGACCGGGACCATCGCGCTGTTCCACACCGGCCAGACCGGTATCGGCGCAGGCGTCCCCGGCGGCGGCGGTATCCGCCTGAAGTACTCCAACCCCCTGCACGTCGACGACGTCGCCGCCGACTTCCCCCATCTGAAGATCATCCTCGCTCATCCCTCCTTCCCCTGGCAGGACGAGGCCCTCGCCGTGGCCACGCACAAGCCGGGCGTCCACATCGATCTGTCCGGCTGGTCGCCGAAGTACTTCCCGCCGCAGCTCGTCCAGTACGCCAACACCCTGCTGAAGGACAAGGTCCTCTTCGGCTCCGACTACCCCGTCCTGACCCCCGACCGCTGGCTCGCCGACTTCGACAAGCTGCCGATCAAGGACGAAGTGCGCCCGAAGATCCTCAAGGACAACGCCGCCCGCCTCCTCGGGCTCACCGCGACGGACACGTCCGGGCCATCAGGTACGTCAGGCATCACAGGTACGTGAAAGGGGGCACCACCCCATGCGCAACGAGGGAATCGGGTCGTGGCCCGGGCGCCGCGCCCGCAAGACCCCCCATCGCACCGCCCTGATCCACCAGCAGCAGACCTTCAGCTACGCCGACCTGCACCAGCGCACCAACCGGCTCGCCCACGCCCTGCGCGCGGCCGGCGTCCGGCGCGGCGACCGCGTCGCCTATCTCGGCCCCAACCACCCCTCCTTCCTGGAGACCCTCTTCGCCACCGGTCTCCTCGGCGCCGTGTTCGTCCCGCTCAACACCCGCCTCGCCGCACCCGAGATCGGCTACCAACTGGCCGACTCGGGAGCACGCACCCTCATCCACGACCCAAGTCTGTACGACCCCACTGACAACGGCGCCGGGGGCGGAGAGGAGGGGGCGGCTCCGGCCGTCAAGCACCGCATCGAGCTCGGCGACCCCTACGAGCAGGTGCTGGCCGCGGCTCCAGGCGACCCGATCGACGAGCCCGTCGGCCACGACGACATCTGCATGATCATGTACACCTCGGGGACCACGGGCCGCGCCAAGGGAGCGATGCTCACCCACGGCAACCTCACCTGGAACGCGATCAACGTCCTCATCGACCAGGACATCGCCGCCGACGAGGTCGCGCTCGTCTCCGCGCCCCTGTTCCACACGGCCGGCCTGAACATGATCACGCTGCCCGTGCTGCTCAAGGGCGGCACCTGCGTCCTGGTCGGCGCGTTCGACCCGGCCGGCACCCTCGATCTGATCGAACAACACCGCGTGACCTTCATGTTCGGGGTGCCCGCGATGTTCGACCAGATCGCCCGCCAGCCCCGCTGGGCCGGCGCCGACCTGTCCTCGGTGCGGCAGCTCACCTGCGGCGGCGCCCCCGTCCCCACCCCGCTCATCGCGACGTACCAGAGCCGCGGCCTGAACTTCCAGCAGGGCTACGGCATGACGGAGGCCGCGCCCGGCACGCTCTTCCTCGCCGCCGAGCACGCGGTCAGCAAGGCGGGCTCGGCCGGTGTCCCGCCCTTCTTCACCGACGTGCGGGTCACCGGGCCCGACCTGTCACCTGTCGCAGTCGGCGAGCCCGGCGAGATCCTGGTGCGCGGACCCAATGTGATGCCCGGCTACTGGGGCCTGCCGGAGGAGACGGCGGCGGCCTTCGTCGACGGCTGGTTCCGCAGCGGCGACATCGCCCGGGTCGACGAGGACGGCTTCGTCACCATCGTCGACCGCCTCAAAGACATGATCATCTCCGGCGGCGAGAACGTCTACCCGGCCGAGGTCGAGGACGTGCTGCTCACCCACCCCGCCATCGTGGAGTGCGCCGTCATCGGCGTACCCGACGAGAAGTGGGGCGAGGTGCCCAGGGCCGTGGTCGTGGCCGAGGAGGGCGCCCGGCTCGACCCCGACGAGGTGATCGCGTTCCTCGGCGGCCGCCTCGCCAAGTACAAGATCCCCAAGTCCGTCGTGGTGGCCGAGACCCTGCCGCGCACCGCCTCGGGGAAGCTCCTCAAAGCCCGCGTCCGCGCCCGCTTCGGGGCGGACCCGCAGTCCGGCACCCCGCAGTCCGGCACCACCGAAAGGAACCCTTCATGAGCATCACCGTCAGCGGCCTGGACGAACTGAAGAAGCTCGCGGGCGGCGACCTCGGCACCAGCGAGTGGATCACGGTCTCGCAGGAGCGCATCAACGGCTTCGCCGACGCGACCGGCGACCACCAGTGGATCCACACCGACCCCGAGCGTGCCAAGGAAGGCCCCTTCGGCGCCCCGATCGCCCACGGCTATCTGACGCTGTCGCTCTTCATCCCGCTCTTCACCGAGCTGCTCGAGGTCGAAGGCGTCACCACCAAGGTCAACTATGGACTGAACAAGGTCCGCTTCCCCTCGCCCGTGCCCGCCGGCTCGCGCATCCGCCTGGTTGCGCGGCTCGCCGAGGTCGACGAGATCCCGGGCGGTGTGCAGATCACCGTCGACGGCACCATCGAGATCGAGGGCGGTACGAAGCCCGCGTGCGTGCTGCAGAGCGTGTCCAGGTTCTACGCCTGAGTCACGGGCCCGGCGCCGGAGTCGTCGGCTCCGCCCCTGAGCCGTGGATGACCGATCGACGCCCGTCCCGCCGGTGCACCGCCGACGGGGCGGGCGTTTACCATGAAAACGGGCATTTGCCTGGATGAAGTATCCACTGTGCTCCCAGCGGATGGATGGTTCGGCCACTAGTGGCGGCCATCGGAGCAGCCGTAACGTGCGCGAACCCCGTGCATCGTGCACGGAAGCGCACCCCGGATCGCACCCCTGATTCGGCCGCCCCGATTCGCACCGCCAAGCCCCTTGCAGGAGTCCCGATGGCCGAGCAGCCGCACTCCGTGGCGCCGTCACAGTCCCCCTTCGCGCCGCCGCCCCCGGCAGCGGCACCCTCCGTCACGGAGGTCGAGACCCACGGCGTGGAGCGCATTCCCGACGAGGACCGCACCGCCTCACCCCTCGATCTCTTCCGGCTGGCGTTCGGTGGCGCCAACACCTTCGCCACCTGCGTCCTCGGCGCCTTCCCGGTCCTCTTCGGGCTCTCCTTCAAGCAAGGCCTCATGGCCGTCCTCGTCGGCGTCGCCGTCGGCGCGCTGATCCTCTGCCCGATGGCCGTCTTCGGGCCGGTCAACGGCACCAACAACGCTGTCTCCTCCTCCGCCCATCTCGGCGTCCACGGCCGGGTCGTCGGCTCGTTCCTCTCCCTCCTCACCGCCGTCGCGTTCTTCTCCATCTCGGTGTGGAGTTCCGGTGACGCGCTGGTGGGCGGCGCTCACCGGGTGTTCGGGCTGGAGCGCTCGAACCTGTCGTACGCGATCGCCTACGCGCTGTTCGCCGTGCTCGTGCTCATCGTGTGCATCTTCGGCTTCCGCTTCATGCTGCTGGTCAACAAGGTCGCCGTCCTGGCCGCGACCGTGCTGTTCCTGGTCGGCATCTTCGCCTTCGCCGGTGACTTCGACCCGTCGTACGCCGGCATCTTCGGCGCGGGCGCCGACGCGGAGACGAAGGCCCTGTTCTGGCCGTCCTTCATCGGCGCCACGCTGATCGTGCTGTCCAACCCGGTCTCCTTCGGCGCGTTCCTCGGCGACTGGTCCCGGTACATCCCCGCCGCCACGCCGCGCCGCCGCGTCATGGGAGCCGCGTTCCTCTCGCAGATCGCCACGCTGCTGCCGTTCTGCTTCGGTCTCGCCACCGCCAGCATCATCGCCGCCAAGGCCCCCGACTACGTCGACCCGGACGCACCCGATTTCGTCGGCGGACTGCTCGCCATCTCGCCCGGCTGGTACTTCCTGCCCATCTGCCTGCTCGCCCTGATCGGCGGCATGTCCACGGGCACCACCGCGCTCTACGGCACCGGCCTCGACTTCTCCAGCGTCTTCACCCGGCTGTCCCGGGTGCAGGCGACGGTCCTGGTCGGCACCCTCGCCATCGCCTTCATCTTCGTCGGCCGTTTCGCGCTCGACATCGTCCAGTCGATCTCGACCTTCGCCACGATGATCATCACCTGCACCACGCCGTGGATGGTCGTGATGATGCTCGGCTTCTTCGTCCGCCGCGGCTGGTACGACCCCGACGCGCTCCAGGTCTTCAACCGCCGTCAGCGCGGTGGCCGCTACTGGTTCGCCCACGGCTGGAACTGGCGCGGCATGACCGCGTGGTGGGTCGCCGCGCTGACCGGCATCCTGTTCACCGACATCCCCGGCCAGTTCGTCGGCCCGTTCGGCGACCTCGCGGGCGGTGTCGACATCAGCCTGCCGCTGTCGCTGGCCGTCGCGGCCGTGCTGTACCTCGGGCTGCTGGCGGCGTTCCCGGAGCCGCGCGGTGCGTACGGGCCGGACGGCGCGCGGCTTGTCCGGACCGTCGACAAGCCTGTGCCGCCGATCACTGACGCCGGCCCGGCAGTCGGCGCCGGCGTCCGGAACTGAGGCTCCGCCCCGGACCTCGCTGGACCTGGGGGCTCCGCCCCCAGACCCCCGGATCGCCCTTCGGGCTCGTCCTCAAACGCCGGACGGGCTGGAAATCGGCTCGTCCTCAAACGCCGGACGGGCTGAAGATATCCACTACAAATGGCCCGGTGAACCAAGCGCCGCCGGGCCGTTCGCGTCCCGTACGTCCGTCCGTCACACTGGCGCCACGAGGTTGTCCCCGACGTTCGCTGCTCTTGGATCGCTTCCTTCCCTTGCGTTCCCTCACGCGCACGTCCCGGACAAGGGGTCACCAGCCATGTCTCACCTCGATCGGCGCCGCTTCATCCAACTGGCCGGCGGGACCGCGGCCTTCACCGCTCTGTCGAACAGCATCGCCAAGGCCGCGGAGATCCCCGCGCAGCGGCGTTCCGGCACGATCGACGATGTCGAGCACATCGTCGTGCTGATGCAGGAGAACCGGTCCTTCGACCACTACTTCGGTTCCATGAGAGGCGTACGCGGCTTCGGCGACCCGCGCCCGGTGACGCTGCCCAGCGGCAAGTCGGTGTGGTACCAGTCGGACGGCAAGAAGGACGTGCTGCCGTTCCGGCCGGACGTCGACGACGCCGGCATGGCGTTCATCGAGGACCTCAACCACGACTGGGCGGGCGGCCACAAGGCCTGGAACGACGGCAAGTACGACCAGTGGGTCCCCGCCAAGACGGCCACCACGATGGCGTACCTGACGCGTGAGGACATCCCGTTCCACTATGCGCTCGCCGACGCCTTCACCGTCTGCGACGCCTACCACTGCTCGTTCATCGGCAACACCGACCCGAACCGCTACTACATGTGGACGGGTTACACCGGCAACGACGGCGTCGGCGGCGGTCCCGTCCTCGCCAACGACGAGCTCGGCTACGGCTGGACGACGTACCCCGAGCGGCTGGAGAAGGCCGGGATCTCCTGGAAGGTCTACCAGGACGTCGGCGACGGCCTCGACGCCGCGAACTACTGGGGCTGGATCCCGGACGCCTACCGGGGCAACTACGGCGACAACTCGCTGCTGTACTTCGACAACTACCGCAACGCCGCCCCCGGCGACCCGCTCTACGAGAAGGCCCGCACCGGCACCGACGCGCGCAAGGGCGAGGGCTTCTTCGACCAGCTCAGGGCCGACGTCAAGGCGGGCAAGCTGCCGCAGATCTCCTGGATCGCCGCTCCGGAGGCCTTCTCGGAGCACCCCAACTGGCCCGCAAACTACGGCGCCTGGTACATCTCCCAGGTCCTGGACGCGCTCACCTCCAACCCCGAGGTGTGGAGCAAGACGGCGCTGTTCATCACCTACGACGAGAACGACGGGTTCTTCGACCACCTCGTGCCGCCCTGCCCGCCGCCGTCGGACGATCAGGGCAAGTCCACCGTGGACGTCGGCCTCGAGCTCTACAAGGGCGGCAACGGCTATGTGGCCGGCCCCTACGGCCTCGGCCAGCGCGTCCCGATGCTCGTCGTCTCCCCCTGGAGCAAGGGCGGCTTCGTCTGCTCCGAGACCCTCGACCACACCTCGATCATCCGCTTCATGGAGCGCCGCTTCGGCGTGCACGAGCCCAACATCTCGCCCTGGCGCCGGACCGTCTGCGGAGACCTCACCTCGGCCTTCGACTTCGACCGCAAGGACACCCGGACCGTCGCGCTCCCGGACACCGACGGCTACCAGCCGCAGGACCACGACCGGCACCCCGACTACGTACCGCAGCCGCCCGCGAACCCCGTACTGCCCAAGCAGGAGCGCGGCCTGCGCCCTGCCCGCCCGCTGCGGTACGCACCGTTCACCGACGGCAAGGCGGCCTCCGACGCAGGCACGTTCACGCTCACGTTCAGCGGCGGACGCCGCGCCGGTGCGGCCTTCCACGTCACGTCCGGGACGAGCACCTACGGCCCGTGGATGTACACGGCCGAGGCGGGCAAGACCGTCACGGACACCTTCGACACCGCCTCGTCGAAGGGCGCCTACGACCTGTCCGTGTCCGGCCCGAACGGCTTCCTGCGCACCTTCAAGGGCTCCGTGAAGACGGCGGGGCCCGAGGTGACAGCGCGCCACGACGCCGAGTCCGGCAACGTGAAGCTCACCTTCGAGAACGCCGGCACGACCGCCGTCACCCTGACGCTCACCAACGCCTACGGCGGTCGTCCCGAGACGTTCAAGGTGCGGGCCGGCGCCACCGTGACGTACACGGTCGATCTGCGGGCGAGCCGGCGCTGGTACGACCTGACCGTCGTGTCCGACGCGGACCCGGCCTTCGTCCGCCGCTTCGCCGGGCACGTCGAGACGGGTGAGCCGGGCGTGAGCGACCCGGCGATCATCACCCACTGACCCGCCCACGCTCGGTCGTCCGCCCGCGCGAAAAATGAGTGATCGCGCGGGCAGGCGCGTGGCTAGCATGTCGGGGTATGACCTTCACCCATCGCCGTCAAGGCGCCCCCGAAAGGCCCGTCCTCGACGGGCTGGAAGAGAAATGGTCCGGGCGATGGGACGAGCTGGGCGTATTCGTATTCGACCGCTCGAAGACGCGTGACGAGGTCTTCTCCATCGACACCCCGCCGCTCACCGCAAGCGGTTCGCTGCACATCGGGCACGTCTTCTCCTACACGCACACCGACACGGTCGCCCGCTTCCAGCGCATGCGCGGCAGGGAAGTCTTCTATCCGATGGGCTGGGACGACAACGGCCTGCCCAGCGAGCGCCGAGTCCAGAACCACTACGGCGTCCGCTGCGACCCGTCGCTGCCGTACGAGCGGGACTTCACTCCGCCGGAGAAGCCGGGGAAGCAGCAGATCCCCGTCTCCCGTCGCACCTTCGTCGAGCTGTGCGACCGGCTCACCGCCGAGGACGAGAAGGCGTACGAGCAGATGTGGCGGAGGCTCGGTCTTTCGGTCGACTGGTCGCGGCCGTACCGGACGATCGACGCCGAGGCACGCGCGACCTCGCAGCTCGCGTTCCTGCGCAACCTCGAGCGCGGCGAGGCGTATCTGGCCGAGGCGCCCACACTGTGGGACGTCACGTTCCGTACCGCGGTCGCCCAGGCCGAACTCGAGGACCGGGAGCGGCCGGCCGCGTACCACCGCCTCGCCTTCCGCGCGGCGGACGGCGAACGGATCATGATCGAGACGACGCGGCCCGAACTGCTGCCCGCGTGCGTCGCACTGGTCGCCCACCCCGACGACGAGCGGTACAAGGGCCTGTTCGGCACGACGGTCCGTACGCCTCTCTTCGGTGTCGAGGTGCCGGTCCACGCGCACCGTCTGGCGGCGCCGGACAAGGGTTCCGGGATCGCCATGGTCTGCACGTTCGGCGACACCACCGATGTGACGTGGTGGCGCGAACTGCGGCTCGCCACGCGGCCGGTGATCGGCTGGGACGGCCGGTTCGCCGCCGAGCCGCCCGCCGGTGTCGAATCGCCCACGGCACGCGAGGCGTATGCGCGGCTGGCCGGGGCCACCGCGCACACCGCACGTGAGCGCATCGTCGCCATGCTGCGGGACAGCGGGGAGATGGAGGGCGAACCGCGGCCGGTCACCCACGCCGTCAAGTTCTTCGAGAAGGGCGACAAACCGCTGGAGATCGTCACGACCCGTCAGTGGTACGTGCGCAACGGCGGACGCGACGACGGGCTGCGCGAGCAGCTGCTGCGGCGGGGCGCCGAGCTGGAGTGGCACCCGCCGCACATGCGCACCCGCTACGAGAACTGGGTCAGCGGCCTCAACGGCGACTGGCTGATCAGCCGCCAGCGGTTCTTCGGCGTGCCGATTCCCGTCTGGTACCCGCTCGACGCGGACGGACAGCCCGATCACGACCGGCCGATCGTCCCGGACGCGGCGGACCTCCCGGTCGACCCGAGCGCCGAGGCGCCCGCGGGGTACGGCGAGGAGCAGCGCGGCGCGCCGGGCGGGTTCATCGGCGACCCGGACGTCATGGACACCTGGGCGACCTCGTCGCTCACCCCGCAGATCGCCGGCAGATGGATGGCCGACCCGGACCTGTTCGGCCGGGTCTTCCCGATGGACGTCCGGCCGCAGGCCCACGAGATCATCCGGACCTGGCTGTTCTCCACGATCGTGCGCGCCCACGCCGAACACGGGACGCTGCCGTGGCGGCACGCCACGATCTCCGGCTGGATCCTGGACCCCGACCGCAAGAAGATGTCGAAATCCAGGGGCCACGTGGTCACCCCGGTCGACCTGCTCGCCCAGTACGGCTCCGACGCGGTCCGCTACTGGGCCGCGAGCGCCCGGCCCGGCACGGACACGGCCTTCGACACCGGCCAGATGAAGATCGGCCGGCGGCTCGCGACGAAGATCCTGAACGTGGGCCGGTTCGTGCTGGGCTTCGGCGACGCGGAGCGGGATGCCACGGTCGCTGAACCGGACACCGCGGTCACCGAGCCGCTCGACCGCGCCATGCTCGCCGGCCTCGCAGGGGCGGTCGAGGACGCCACCGCGGCCTTCGAGGAGTTCGACTACGCGCGCGCCCTGGAGCGCACGGAGCAGTACTTCTGGCGGTTCTGCGACGACTACGTCGAGCTTGTCAAGGCCCGCGCCTACGGCGACCAGGGCGCCGCCGCCGGTACGGGGTCGGCACGCGCAGCGCTGCGTACGGCCCTGGACACCTTCCTGCGCCTGTTCGCTCCCGTCCTCCCCTTCGTGACGGAGGAGGTGTGGTCGTGGTGGGCCGACGGTTCTCTGCACCGCGCCGCCTGGCCGGACGCGGACCGGCTGCGTGCACTCGCCGGGGACGAGGACGAGGCGCTGCTCGGCACGGCCTCGGACGTCATCGCCTCGATCCGCAAGGCCAAGTCGGAGGCGCAGGTGTCGATGCGTACGGAGGTGACCAAGGCGGTGGTGACGGGGTCCCGCTCCGACCTCGACCGCTTCGCGAGCGTCGCCGGGGACGTGCGCGCGGCCGGGCGCGTCGGGGCCGTGGAGCTACGGGAGGGGAGCGGACCGCTTGCGGTCCGGGTGATCCTTTAGCCCGCGACGGCCGCGTCCTGCGGGAGCTCCGGTCACGCGGCGGCCCAGGGGTGTGGTGACCGGGGCGGTGGCCCAGGGGCGATGACCTGGTCGCCGGCGGACGCGGGGCCCACACGATGGGCCCCGCGCGGCCTGGGTTCAGGGCGTGGGCTCTGGTCGAGGTGCGCTCACCGGCCGAGGCGTGCCTGCCCGGAGCGTGGTGCTGGTCGGCGGCGTCTCTGTCCAGGGCGCGAGCTCCGGCTGAGACGCGGCCATCGGCCGAGGCGGAGGTGCCTGTCCGGGTGCTCGGCGGCGGGGTCGCTGCCCAGGGCGTGGGCCCTGGCTGAGGCGGGGTCCGTGTCCAGGACTTGGCCGCCGGCTACGGTGCGGTCGCCGGCCGAGGCGAGGTGCCCGCCCCGTACGTGGTCCTGGTCGCCGGCCGAGGCGTAGGCCGCAGCCGAGGCGCGGCCGCCGGCTGAAGCGCAGGCCCCGACCGTGGCGCGGCCGCCCGCCGACGCATGGTCCTCGTCCGAGCCGTAGCCCCCCGCCGCGCCGGCGGCCGTGTCAGCGTCACCGCCGACCGCCGCACCGGCGGCCGTGTCGGCATGGCCACCGGCCGTCGGCTCCGCGGCCGATGCCACCGGCGGCAGCGCCCCGGCGTGCCGGGCAAGGATCACCACGCCCCATGCGGCCGTCGCCCCTCCCGCAAGGGCGAGGAGCACGCCGTCGAGGCCGCCCTGGAAGCGCTCTCCGAGGAGGGAGAGGCCGATGACGGCGGCGGCGATCGGATTGGCCAGGGTGACGACGGCGAGGGGCGCGCCGAGGCCGCCGCGGTAGGCGGTCTGCGACAGGAGGAGTCCGCCCACCGCGAAGGCCGCGACCAGCAGCGCCACGACGATCACCCGGACGTCGAGCAGGGGACCCGAGTGGTCCGTGACCGCCACGGTCACGGTCTGCGTGAGAGCCGACGCGACGCCCGACGCGACACCGGACGCGGACGCGTGCCGCAGCCCGGGACGGGTGCCGGGCCGCGAGAGCACGGCGATCAGCAGCATGGTCACGGCCGCGACGCTCACCGCCTCGCCCGACGAGAGCGTGTCGTCGGGGGCCGGTCCCGACGTGGTGAGCAGAAGGGCACCCAAGCCGAGGAGGGTGAGCCCCGTGCCGCGCCACTCGACACGGCTGACGCGCCGCCCGGCGAGCCGTGCGCCCAGCGGCACGGCGGCGACCAAGGTGAGCGCTCCCAACGGCTGTACGAGCGTCAGCGACCCGTACTTCAGGGCCACGACGTGCAGCAGCGCAGCGGAAGCGTTGAGCGCCACCGACCCCCACCACGCACCGCTGCCGAGCAGCCGCAGCGTGCCGGTGTCCGATTCCCGGGTCCGAGCGGCAAGGCGTTCCTGTGCCACGGCGGCGACGGCGTAGGCGACCGCGGAGAGCAGCGACAGCACCAGGGCGACGAGTGTTGCGCTCATCGGCCGGCCCCCTCATGGAGGACGGAGGCGGCGCCGGCAGGGGCGGCCCCGCCATGCGCCACCACCAGCGAGCCGCGCGGCCTGAGCAGGTCCCTCGCATGAGGCACGGGTACGACGGCCAGAGCCGCGCCCAGCAGAACCGTGGCCGCGATCGCGTCGAGCCAGTAGTGGTTGGCCGTACCGACGACCACGAGCAGGGTGAGCAGCGGATGGAGCAGCCACAGCCACCGCCACCGCGACCGGGTCGCGGCGATCAGACCGACGGCGACCATCAGGGCCCAGCCGACGTGCAGGGACGGCATCGCGGCGAACTGGTTCGCCATGGTGTCGGTCTCCGGCGTCGCGCCGTAGACCGAGGGCCCGTACACCTGCGCGGTGTCCACGAGGTGCGCGGTGTCGAGCATGCGCGGCGGGGCGAGCGGGAACGTCAGATGCAGGACGAGCGCGGCGGCCGTGATCGTGGCCAGTACCCGGCGGCTCCACACGTAGTGCCGCGGCCGCCTCAGATACATCCAGACCAGGAAGAGCGCGGTCGCCGGGAAGTGCACGGTCGCGTAGTAGGTGTTGGCGAGGTGGACGAGTGTCTCGCTGTTCAGGAGCGGCTGCTGTATGGAGCCCTCGCCCGGCAGATGCAGAGTCCGTTCGAGGCTCCATATTCGGTGGGCGTTGTCGTAGGCCTCACCGGTGTGGCCGTTCGCCAGCTGCCTGCCGAACTTGTAGACGAGGAAGAGACCGGCGACGAGCAGCAGTTCGCGGACCAGCGGGGGCCGGTCCGTGCTCGCCTGCGGCTTTCGGTCCGGCTCTGGTTCTGCTTCCGCAGGCTCGGTCTGGGATGGCATGCCGGCCCCTTTGCTTACTGGCGACTGGTCCCTCTGTTACGCCGTGAGCAGGGCGCTGCCCTCTTTCGGAGGGACGGCTCGGTGCTCATCGATACGGGAGTGTACCGATACGGTCGCGTATCGGTACACTGGCGTATCGGTAAGGTGAGGAAGACCACCCCCGAGGAGAAGAGCCAGGAGCGGGACATGACGTCGCAGCCGGCAGATGCAGTGAGTTCTTCGCGTCGCTCCAAGATCACCCCGGAGCGCGAGCAGGAGTTCTACGACGCCGTGTGCGAACAGCTCCGGGAGCTCGGCTACGACTCACTGACCATGGAGGGCGTCGCTGCCCGGATCCGCTGCAGCAAGTCGACGCTCTACCGGCAGTGGAAGACCAAGCCGCAGCTGGTCGCCGCCGCCCTGCGCGCCCACAGCCGTACGACTCTCGCGGACATCGACACCGGCAGCCTGGCCGGAGACCTGCGTGAGGTGGTGCGGTTCGCGGGTGCGCGCTCCGGCAGGGACACCCAGCTCATGCAGGCGCTCGGCCATGCCGTCCTGCAGGACGCGGAGCTGCGGTGTGCACTGCGCGAGGCCTTCGTCGAGCCGGAGGTCCGGCTGATCGAGGGGATGGTGCGGCGCGCCGTGGCGCGCGGCGAGATTCCGGAGGGCCATCCGGCCGCGCAGTTCGTTCCCGCACAACTGCTGGGAGTGTTGCGCGCCCGCCCGATGCTGGAGGGGCGAGAGGTGGACGCGCCGTATCTCATCCGGTTCCTGGAGGCCTGCGTGCTCCCCGCGCTCGGGCTCGCCCCGAACACCTGATTGTCAGGTCGCCGCCCGCTGGATGGCAGGGCGGCGGCCTGCCCGCGCCGCACCGTGGGGACGGGGGCGGCGCGCACCCCCGGCCGGGCGGGACCCTCCAGAGCGGAGAGGGCCCGCCCGGCCTCTCATGTGCCGCGGGGCTGCCCGTGCGCCGGCGTCCCTATGGGCGGGCTCAGACCTTCTGCCCGTTGCCGCCGCCCCCGGAGGCGGCCTTGATCCCCTTCGTGATCTCGTCGATCACGGACACCTTCGGCGCCTTGGCGCTGTCATCGATTCCGAAGCGGACGACGACGAGCGTGTTCTCGTCGGACGGCGACGGGAAGACCAGGGATTCGACATAGCCGTCGTCGCCCTTGGCCGTGACGACCTTCCAGCGGACCTCGTAACCCTTCTGGCCCGCCACCGTCACCGCCTGCGACAGCAGCTCGTCGTGCGACGTGATCTTGCCGTAGAGCTTTCCGCCGTAGGACTTCGCGGCGTTCTTCTCGATGTCGGCCTTGGCCGCGGCCTCCGCGGTGGTCGCCTTGATGTCCAGTGCGTCGGCAGGCACCGAGGACGCCCCGCCGCGTACGCACTCCTCGGAGGTGTCGCCCGGGCATTTGTACGTCCCCGTCGACACCCCGGCGCCGAGCCCCGACGTGCCGGTCCAGCCGTCCGGCACGGGAAGGCTGATGCCGCTCGCCAGGTCGGTCGCATAGCCGTCCTCGAGCTGAGGGGCGCCCGACGGCGCGCCGGACTCGGGCGCCTGCGGCGCGCCGCTCTCTCCGCCCTGTCCGCCACCCGGCCCGCCGTTCTCTCCACCCGGTCCGCCCGGCATCGACGGCCAGCCCGACGGCGCCGAGCCGGCCCGGTCGGGGCTGCCACCTCCGTCGTCGGCCGTGAGGGCGTAGACGCCGCCGACGATGCCCGCCAGCACCGCGAGAGCCGCAGCGGCGCCGATGGCCGTACGCAGGGCACGCCGCGGGGGCTTGGCGGGATACGCCGGATATGCCGGGTACGGCGGCGCACCCGACAGCAGCGTCGGGGGACCCCAGTCACCGGCGGACCCCACAGGACGGGTCTGGTCCGTCCACACACTTCCGTCCCACCACCGCTCGGTACGGGGACCGTCACTTGTCTGTCCCGGGTCGGGATACCAGCCGGGAGGAGTCACCTGCGTCATGAACGCCACAGTATGAGCTCTGCCTGAAATCCCCATGAGAGGGACGGCCATCGCCCGAACAACAGAGTCGGACCTTTGCTCCGAAGCGCCGGAAGCCGTCCCGACCCCTCACCTCGGCGGTGCCATTGCGGCTAGGCTCGAGATCCGAACGTCAACTCAAGCATTCGCAGCGGTTCTCAGCGGGTTCAGGGGGTAGCGGAATGACGCAGGGCAGGTCTGGACGATTCGTCTCAGCCCCGCTCTGGGAGCGCGACTCCGAACTCGCGGAGGCCGCGGCGACTGTCGACGCGCTGCGCTCCGGCGCCAAATCCGGCAGCCTCCTCGTGTACAGCGGCGAAGCCGGCATCGGCAAGACCGCGCTGCTCACCGAGATCGGCCGGATGGCGGAAGGCCGCTGCACCGTGTGGTCCGCGCGCGGCGGCGAGACCGTCACCTCCGTCCCCTTCAACGTCCTGCGCCAGCTGCTGCAGCCCGCTCTCGTCGTACTCACCGAGGAGGAGGCGCGCGAGTACCTGGGCGACTGGTACGACATCGCCGGTCCCGCCCTCGGCATCGCCCAGCCGGCGGGCCGGCAGGCCGACCCGCAGGGCGTGTTGAACGGCCTGGTCGCCGCGGCTCGCCGCCTCGCCCGGCTCCACTGGCCGCTCGTGCTGCTGATAGACGACGCACACTGGGCCGACCAGGAGACGCTCCAGTGGCTCGCGGCGTTCGCCGAGCGTCTCGACGATCTGCCCGTACTCGTCGCCGTCGCCCACCGGCAGCGCGACACCGACGACGAGCACGCCCGCCAGCTGGAGCGGATCGGCGCGGCTGCCCGCCCGCGCACCGTCCTGCAGGCCCTCACACCCGACGCGACGGCGGGCCTCACCCGCGCGACGCTCGGCGTGCACGCCGACGCGCCGTTCTGCCGTGAGGTCTGGGCGGTCACGGGCGGCAATCCGTACGAGACGGTGGAACTGCTCGCGAAGGTTCAGGACAGCGAGCTGGAACCGGTCGAGGCCTCGGCCGCCGAGCTGCGCGAGCTCAACCGCTCGGCCCGCGGCCGCGGTCTCGTCGACCGGCTCGAAGCGCTGGGCACCGACGTCACCCTGTTCGCCCGTGCCGCAGCGATCCTCGGCACCGGCATCTCCCTCGAACTCGCGGCCTCGATCGCCGTGATGGGGCACGACGACGCCGAGCGCTGCGCGGAGGTGCTGCGGAGCGCCCGCATCC
Organism: Streptomyces sp. NPDC002577; assembly: GCF_053594815.1. Classification (NCBI taxonomy): domain Bacteria; kingdom Bacillati; phylum Actinomycetota; class Actinomycetes; order Kitasatosporales; family Streptomycetaceae; genus Streptomyces; species Streptomyces sp. NPDC002577. The sequence goes on from NZ_JBSFWK010000014.1 coordinate 102,490, forward strand.
TGATCGGCGGCGGCAGCGACGGCAAGGGCGGCAGCGGACTGCTGGAGTTCGTCCACCCCGTGATCGCGTCCACGGTCTACCGGTCCATCCTGCCCGCGACCCGAACCGCGATGCACGGCCGCGCCGCATGGGCCGTCACCCGCTCGGGCCGGGGCGCCGCCGCCGCGTCCCGGCACCTCCTCGAAGTACACCCGGACGACGACCCCGAACTCGTCGAGCAGATGCGCGAAGCCGCCCGCGAACACCTGGCCGTCGGCGCCCCGGACGCCGCCCGCCGCTGTCTCGAGAGGGCCCTGCAGGAGCCGCCGCTGCCGGACGTCCACGCGCGCGTGCTCTACGAACTGGGCTGCGCCACCTTCCTCACCTCGCCCGCCACCACCATCGGCCACCTGCGCGAGGCACTGGCCATGCCCGGCCTGGAAAGCCATCTGCGGGTGGACGCCGTGTGCCGCCTCTCACAGGCACTCGTCCACAACGACCAGATGGCGGAGGCGGTCCGCATCGTCGACGACGAGGCCGCACGCCTGGAACCGGGGCCCGCGCGGATGCGGCTGCTCGCCACCCACTACCTGTGGGAGGGCATCCATGCAGGCGAGCAGGACTCGCCCGGCCGCTCCCGCCGCCTCGCCGAGCTGGCCGGACCCCTCACCGGCCGCGACAACTCCGAACGCGCCCTGCTGATCCTGCGCGCCTTCGACGCGATGGCCCGCGGCGAGAACGCCGAGGTGGTCGTCGAGCTCTGCGACCGGTCCCTGGTCGACGGACGCCTCGCCCCCGGTCTCGGCTGGACCGACACCGAATGGGGCTTCGAGCTCCTCCTCATGCTCGGCGTCTCCTACCTCTTCGCGGACCGCATCGACCGCGCCGAGAGCCTGTTCACCGAGGGTCTGCGCGCCTACGAGACCGCCGGATGGAGCGGCGGCCACCTCGCCCTGGCCCACGCCTGCGTCGGCTATGTGCACCGCCGACGCGGAAAGCTCACGGACGCCGAGGCGTATCTGCGCGAGGGCCTGCGCCTCGCCGACCGGGTCGGGCACGGCCTGCCCATGCACTGGGACGCGGCCTGCATGCTCATCGACACCCTGCTGGCCCGTGGCCATGTCGACCAGGCCCAGGAGATCGCGGACCGCTACGGCTTCGCACCGCCCTACCCGTCCGCGATCGTCGTGCCGGAGGCCCATTCCGTACGCGGCCGTCTTCTGATGCTCTCGGGACGCACGAAGGAGGGCGTGGCCGAGCTGGAGGCGGCCGAGGCCGCTGCGGCCGCCCGCGGTGCGCACAACCCCGTGATGGCGCCGTGGGCTTGCTGCCTCGCCCGGGCCCTCGCCGTGGACGACCCCGCACGCGCGGCGGGCCTCGCCGCCCGGACGCGACGCCAGGCCGAGCGGTTCGGCACGAACACCGCGATCGGCGAGGCACTGCGCTGCGCCGCGGAACTGGAGACAGGACAGCGGGCCGTCACCCTGTACGCCAAGGCAGCCGCCCACCTCGAAGCGTCACCCAGCGCCTACGAACACGCCGTGGCCCGCGTCGAGTACGGCATAGCGGCACGTTCGGTCGCCGAGCTGACGCGCGGCCTCAACCTCGCCCGCTCCTGCGGCGCCGACGGCCTTGCGGACCGCGCCCAGGAAGTGCTGGACACGGGGCGTGGCCTGCACTGAACGGCACGGGCTCCGCGGACGGGCCCGGCCTCAGTCCGTCCCGAGCAGCTGGTTCGTCGCCGCCTCCAGGCGCTTCCACACGTCCCGGTCGTACGCCTCCGCGTGCGCCCGCGACGGCTTCGTACCGTCGAAGTACCGGCCGGAACCGACGAGCCCCAGGTCCGTCGTGGCCAGGGCCAGCACGCCCGCGGCGCCGTCCGCGACCGTCGACACCGGGCTGATGCCGCCCGCCCGCACCATGGCCGTGTCCATGAACGTGGCGGGATGCAACACGTTCACCGACACGCCGCTGCCCGCCAACTCCTCGGCGAGCGCGAACGTATGGGCGGCCAGCGCGAGCTTGCTGCGGCGGTACGCGTCGACACCGTTGTAGCCCGTGGTGAACTCGAAGTCGTCGAAGTCCAGGGGGACTTGGCCTGCCGAGCCGACGTTGACGATCCGCGACGGGGCGTTCGCACGCAGCACCGGAAGCAGTGCGCGGGTCAGCGCGACGGGCGCCAGATAGTTCACGGCCAGCCGCAGTTCGTGTCCGTCGGCGCTCTCCTCCCGTCCCGAGCCGGGCGCGCCGAAGCCGACCCCTGCATTGTTGATCAGTACATCGAGGCCGGGGTGCTCGGCCGCGACCCGCGCACCCAGCTCGCGGACCTGCGCCAGCGAGGCCAGATCGGCGACGAGGGTGTGCGCGTCGCCGTCCTCCGCCGTGAGCTCCCTGACGAGCGCCTCCGTGCGGCCGCGGTCACGGCCGTGGGCCAGGACGACATGCCCGGAGCGGACCAGTTCGAAGGCGACGTAGCGGCCGAGGCCGGAGGTGGCACCGGTGATCAGGACAGTGGACAACTCGGCTCCGTTCGCAGAAGACCGGATGGGGGACGTCCACCAGACTAGGCACACGGACGAGGTCCGGCGCGCCTCACGATGACCCTGCTGTGCCTATGTCTCGCAGGTACACCGTCGCCGGCGCTCCGGCCTCGTCCGTCCCGCTCGTCGCGGATGCCTCTGCCGTCAGGACCCCGCCGCGTTCTCCTCCTCGGCCAGCACCCGCTGAGCCACCGCGAACGCCGAGTTGGCCGCCGGGACACCGCAGTACACGCCGGTCTGCAGCAGCACCGCGCCGATCTCCTCCGGCGTCAGACCGTTGCGCCGGGCCGCTCGCACATGCATCGCCAGCTCTTCGTAGTGGCCGTGTGCGATCAGCGCCGTCATGGTGATCATGCTGCGCTCGCGGCGCGCAAGGGTGGGGTCGGTCCAGATCTCGCCCCACGCGTAGCGCGAGATGAAGTCCTGGAAGCGGGCCGTGAAACCGGTCGTCCGCGCCTGGGCGCGGTCCACGTGCACGTCGCCGAGCACCTCGCGTCGCACGCGTACGCCCCGCTCGGCATCGCCGGTGAAGTGGGCGCGCAGCGCCGTGAGTACGGCCTCGGGGCGCTCCGCGGGAGCAAGGTGCGAGGCGCCGGGGAGCTCGATGAGCGTCGAGCCGGTCACCGCGTCGGCGATCTCGCGCAGGTGGGCGGGGGGAGTCGCAGGGTCCTCGCGGCCCGCGATCAGCAGGGTCGGCGCACTGATCGAGGACAGCTCGTCGCGGATGTCGAACGCGGCGAGCGCGTCGCAGCATGCCGCGTACGCCTCGGGGGCCGCGTTGCGGTGGTCCTCCACCAGGGCCGGCACGGTGAAGCCGGGTGTGAACCAGCGGGTCGGCGCGTTGTCCGCGAGGGCGGTCAGCCCCTCGCGGCGAACGAGCGCTGCACGCTCCTCCCAGGGCGCCCGCCCGTTGAAGTGCGCGGAGGAGCAGATCACGGCCAGGCTCGCCACGCGCTCAGGGTGGTGCACGGCCAGGTGCAGACCGACGGCCCCGCCGAGCGAGACCCCGGCGTACGCGAAGCGGTCGATGCCGAGCGAGTCGGCGAGCACGAGCACGAGCTCGGCCAGGTCGGCGACCGTGGCGCCGGGGCCGATCAGGTCGGCGGGGGAGCCACCGTGGCCGGGCAGGTCCCAGCGTACGACCCGGTGGGTGACGGCCAGTTCGGGCGCGACGTCGTCCCACAGGGCGGTCGAGGTGCCGAGCGAGGGGCCGAGGATCAGCGGGGGAGCGGTGGCCGGACCCTCGGTACGGTGGTGCAGCAGCTTGCCGGTGGGCTTGGTGGTCAACGTCGCTCCAGGGCACGGTCGGTGAGGACTCCGGCGGAGCCGGTGTAACGGGTGGGGTCGGTGAGTTCGGCGAGGTCCAGGCCGGCGAGGTCCGGTGCCTCGGCGAGGATGTCCGAGAGCGCTCTGCCCTCCGTACGGGTGCGCTTGGCGGCATCCGTGAGCAGCGCCTTCGCGCGGGCCCGGCCCAGATGCGGGGTGAGCTCGGCGGCCAGCCGCTCGGAGACGATCAACCCGTGGGTCAGGTCCAGGTGCTCGCGCATCGTGTCCGGGTGCACCTGGAGCCCCTCGGCGAGCTCGGCGGCGTCGCGCGCGGCACCGCCGGCCAGCCGGAGCAGGTCGCGCAGCGGCTCCCACTCGGCGTGCCAGGCGCCCGCGGGGCGCTCGTCCTCGGCGGCGAGCGAGCCGAACAGCGTGGCGGCGAGGTGCGGGGCGCGGCGGGCGGCCGCCGCGATCAGTGTGGCGCGCACCGGGTTCGCCTTGTGGGGCATCGCGGAGGAGCCGCCACCGGTCCCTTCCGAGAGCTCGCCGATCTCCGTACGGGAGAGGGTGAGGACGTCGGCAGCCGGCTTGCCGAGGGCGCTCACCGTGAAGGCGAGCGCGGATGCGAGGTCGGCGACCGGCGCCCGGAGGGTGTGCCAGGGAAGCTGCGGCTCGGCGAGGCCGAGTTCGCGGGCGTAGGCGCTGACCAGGGCCTCCGTGCCGGTGCGGTTGCCGTTACCGGCGTCGAAGGCCGAGAACGCCGCCAACGTGCCGGCCGCCCCGCCGAGTTGGGCGGGCAGCCCGTCCCGTACGGCCCGTCCCCGGTCCCGTGCGTCCAGTACGAGCGAGCGCCAGCCCGCCGCCTTCAGGCCGAACGTCGTCGGCACCGCGTGCTGGGTGAGTGTGCGGCCGGGCATCACCGTGTCGCGGTGGGCCGCGGCCAGCCGGGCCAGGGCCTGCTCCGTGCGGGCCAGGTCCGCGAGGACGAGGTCCAGCGTCCGGGATGCGACCAGCATCATGGCGGTGTCCATGATGTCCTGGCTCGTCGCGCCGCGGTGCACATACGGCGCATACTCCGCGGGCACGGCGGCGGTGAGGTCGCCGACCAGCGGGATCACCGGGTTGCCGCCGCCCCGCGCCCGCAGCGCGATGTCGCGGGCGTCGAAGCGGGCGGCGTCGGCCGCCGCGGTCACCGCCTCGGCGGCCTCGGCCGGGGCCAGCCCCGTGGCCGCCTGCGCGCGGGTGAGCGCGGACTCCGCGTCGAGCAGCGCCTGGAGGAACGCGGTGTCGCTGGTGGCGCTCTCAGCGGGGGAGCCTGCCCGCCCGGGGGCGAGCAGGCCGGCGTCGTGATCGACGGATTTCACTGGAACTCCAGGAAGACCGTTTCGCCTTCGCCCTGAAGGCGGATGTCGAAACGGTACGTCCGGTTCGGCTCCTCGGCGGCGACCAGCGTGGCCCGGCGATCCGCCGGGAGCGTGTCAAGGAGCGGGTCGGCGCCGTCCACGAGGTAAGCCCGCGTGTACAGGTGGTGCAGCAGACCGCGCGCGAACACGCACACGCTGATGTACGGCAGGCCCGCGTTGCCCGGCGGCAGCGTGTACAGCGCGTAGTGGCCGTCGGCGTCGGTGGCGACCCGGCCGAAGCCGGTGAAGTCGATGCCGTTGCGGCCCAGGTACCCGCCGGTCACGGGGTCGCGCCGCAGCGAGCCGGGCGCGCCTTTCAGCGAACCGTCCGGGCCCGCCTGCCAGAACTCGAGCAGGGCGTCAGGGACGGGGGTGCCCTCGCCGTCCAGCACGTACCCGTGCAGGGCGATCGTGTCGGGGTGGCCCTTCGGCGCGACCTGCTCACCCTCGGGGAAGGGCAGCGCGTAGCCGTAGAAGGGGCCGACGGTGTGGGAGGGGGTGGGGAGAAGCGTCTCGCTCATGGGGATTAGCGGCCTTCCTCGATCCAGGTGGCGGAGGGACCGTCGAGAACGATGTCCCACTCGTAACCGAGCGAGAACTCGGGCTGCGACAGGTCGTGGTTGTACGTCGCGACCAGGCGGCCCCGGGCCGACTCGTCCGTCACCGACCGCAGGATCGGGTCGTAGCGGAACAGCGGGTCGTTCGGGAAGTACATCTGCGTCACGAGCCGCTGCGTGAACGCCGTGCCGAACAGCGAGAAGTGGATGTGGGCGGGGCGCCACGCGTTGGTGTGGTTGCGCCACGGGTAGGCGCCCGGCTTGATGGTGGTGAACGAGTACCGGCCCTCGTCGTCGGTGAGGGTGCGGCCGACGCCGGAGAAGTTCGGGTCGAGCGGCGCCGGGTGCTGGTCGCGCAGGTGCGCATACCGGCCGGAGGCGTTGGCCTGCCAGATCTCGACGAGCTGGCCGCGCACCGGGCGTCCGTTGCGGTCGAGCAGCCGGCCCGAGACGGTGATCCGCTCACCGAGCGGCTCGCCCTGGTGCTGGATGGTCAGGTTGTTGTCGATGTCGGTGGTGTCGGTCGCCCCGAACACCGGTCCCGACAGCTCGACCGTCTCCGGGTCTCCGCCGTTCACGGCGACCAGCGGCTGCTTGGGATGGCGCAGCACGGAGCTGCGGTACGGGGCGTAGTCGCGCGGCGGGTGGTTCTGCGCCGGAGCACCGGCGGCCACCGCCTTGTCGTACGTGTTCTGGAGGTCGTTGACCTCGATGTCGATGTCCGACTGAGTGAGAGCCATGGGGATTCCTGGGGCTTCCTGCCGTACGGGGGAGGGGGTCAGCGTTCGAGGACGAGGGCGAGGCCCTGGCCGACGCCGATGCAGAGGGTGGCCACGCCGGTGCCGCTGCCCGCGGCGGCGAGCTGGTGCGCGACGGTCCCGGCGAGACGGGCGCCGGAGGCGCCCAGCGGGTGGCCGATGGCGATGGCGCCGCCGCGGGGGTTGAGGATCGCGGGGTCGAACTCGGGCCACTCGGCGACACAGCCCAGCACCTGGGCGGCGAACGCCTCGTTCAGCTCGAGCGTGGTCAGGTCGCCGAAGGTCTTGCCGGCCTTGGCGAGAGCGCGGTTGACGGCCTCGACGGGGGCCAGACCGAAGTAGTGCGGGTCGATCGCGGAGACGCCGCTGGCGCTCACGCGGGCCAGCGGCTCGCGGCCGGTGGCCTTCAGTCCCTCTTCGTCGACGAGGAGCAGGGCGGCAGCGCCGTCGTTGAGGGGGGAGGCGTTGCCCGGCGTGACCGTGCCGTTCTCCTTGCGGAAGGACGGCTTCAGCTTGGCCATGGCGGCGAGGGAGGCGTCGGCGCGTACGGACTCGTCCGCGGCGAAGACGACCGGCTCGCCCTTGCGCTGCGGGATCGACACCGGGGCGATCTCGGCGTCGAAGAGGCCCGCTGCCTGCGCGGCGGCGGCCTTCCGGTGGCTGGCGAGGGCGAACTCGTCCTGCTGCTCGCGGGTGATCTTGTGTTTGTCGGCGATGAGCTCGGCGGACTCGCCCAGCGGGATGGTCCACTGCGGGTCCATCGTGGGGTTGACCATGCGCCAGCCCAGGGTGGTCGAGTACAGCTCGGTGTGCCCGGCGGGGAAGGGCTTGTCGTTCTTGGGCAGGACGTAGGGGGCACGGGTCATCGACTCGACGCCGCCGGCCAGGGCAATGGAGGCGTCGCCGAGCGCGATGGCCCGTGCGGCTTGGATGACGGCCTCGAGGCCGGAGGCGCACAGCCGGTTGACGGTCACGCCCGGCACCGAGGTCGGCAGGCCGGCGAGCAGACCGGCCATACGGGCCACATTGCGGTTCTCCTCGCCGGCACCGTTGGCGTTGCCGAAGTACACATCCCCGATCCGGGACGGGTCCAGCTCCGGGGTGCGGGCGAGGAGTTCACGGATGGCGTGGGCGGCCAGGTCGTCCGGACGCACCGGGGCCAGGCTGCCGTTGTACTTGCCGACCGGCGTACGGACGGCGTCGACGATGTAGACGTCCCGCAGGCTCATGACTCGATCCCTTCGGCAACCCGAACCTTCGCGGCGGTCTTCGCCACGATCTCTCCGACGGTGACCCCCGGCGCGGTCTCCACCAGCACGAGCCCGTCGGTGGTGACGTCCAGGACGCCGAGGTCGGTGATGATGCGGCCGACGCACGCCTTGCCGGTGAGCGGCAGGTCGCACTCCTCGACGATCTTCGCCGAGCCGTCCTTGGCGGTGTGGGTCATGACGACGATGACCGTGCGGGCGCCGTGGACCAGGTCCATCGCCCCGCCGATCCCCGTGATCATCTTGCCGGGGATGGCCCAGTTCGCGAGGTCACCCCGCGCTGAGACCTGCATGGCTCCCAGCACCGCGACGTCGATGTGCCCGCCGCGGATCATGCCGAACGACAGCGAGGAGTCGAAGTACGAAGCCCCGGGCAGGACCGTGACGGTCTCCTTCCCGGCGTTGATCAGGTCCGGGTCGACCTCGTCCTCACTCGGGTACGGGCCGACGCCGAGGATGCCGTTCTCCGACTCCAGGACCACCTCCACACCGTCCGGGAGGTAGTTCGGGATCAAGGTGGGCAGTCCGATGCCGAGGTTGACGTACTGGCCGTCCTCGAGCTCACGCGCCGCACGCGCGGCCATCTCTTCACGGGTCCAGGCCATGATTCAGCGCACCGTCCTCTTCTCAATGCCCTTGTCGGCGGCCTGCTCCGGGGTCAGCGCGATCACGCGCTGCACGAAGATGCCCGGCAGATGCACCGCGTCCGGGTCGATCTCGCCCGGCTCCACCAGCTCCTCCACCTCAGCGATGGTGACCTTGCCGGCCATCGCCGCAAGCGGGTTGAAGTTACGGGTGGACTTGTTGAAGACCAGGTTCCCGTGCCGGTCGCCCTTGGCCGCCCGCACCAGGGCGAAGTCGGTGCGGATACCGCGCTCCAGGACGTACTCCACGCCGTCGAACTCGCGGACCTCCTTCGGCGGCGACGCCAGCGCGACCCCGCCGGAGCCGTCGTAGCGCCACGGCAGACCGCCATCCGCGACCTGCGTGCCGACCCCGGCCGGCGTGAAGAACGCCGGGATCCCGGCCCCACCCGCCCGCAGCCGCTCCGCGAGCGTGCCCTGCGGGATCATCTCGACCTCGAGCTCGCCGCCCAGGTACTGGCGGGCGAACTCCTTGTTGGCGCCGATGTAGGAGCCGGTCACCCGGGAGATACGGCCCGCGGACAGCAGGACCGCAAGACCCGAGTCCATCGCTCCGCAGTTGTTGGACACCACACCCAGACCCGAAACCCCCAGGTCGTACAGCGCCTTGATCAGTACGTTGGGCACACCGCTCAGGCCGAACCCGCCGACGGCGAGCGTCGCACCGTCCGGCACGTCGGCCACGGCCGCAGCGGCTGTGGCGACCACCTTGTCCATCCCTGAAGCCTCATCTCTTCCCAGCATCCGTGCTCCGACTCATCCTAATTAGTCAGGGCACTGATTATTTCTCCGAGGTTTCCCACACGCTGCCATCGGATCGTCGACCCGTCAAGGTCCCCGCAAAATGGCGCTCGACACCTCGACAGCGGCAGGGTCTAGGCTTGAGAGTTGTTCAGTACACGAACGGAATCGAGCCGTCGGATCTGGTGGAGGAACACATATGGCTGGCGCGGTGGACCTGACCACCCATCCCGGGCATCTGGCCCGGCGGCTGCAGCAGGCGCACTACCTGCTGTGGAACTCGATGGTCTCGGAGGAGATCACCTCACCCCAGTTCGCCGTCATGAACGCGCTCGTCGCCGAGCCGGGGCTCGACCAGCGCACCGTCGGCAGCCGCGTGGGCCTCGACCGCTCGACGATCGCTGAGGTCATCAGCCGGCTCAGCCGCCGGGGCCTGCTGGACAAGGTGCGCGACCCGCAGGACGGCCGCCGCTATCTGCTGCGGCTGACCGAGGACGGTGTGCGGACACACCGCAAGCTGACGGTGCGCACGGCCCGGATGAACCAGGTGTTCCTCGCGCCTCTGTCCGCCGAGGAGCAGAGCGTGTTCTTCGAACTGATCCAGCGCGTCGCCGATGCCGCGGAGGTGCTGCGGAATCCGGGGGAGCCGCTGATGGCGCAGCCCTGACCCTCGCGAACACCACCCACACCTCGGTCACGCCTTCACGAACACCACCCACACCTGACCGGGAGCGAACGTCATCGGCTTGCCCTCCGCCGTGGTGAAGTCCGTTCCGTCCGCGGCCGTGGAGCGCTCCCAGTGTGCGTCGTAGGCGCGCCCGTCTCGCAGGACGTCCGCCGTTCCACTGCCGACCGTCTCCGAGAACGGCGACACGCTGCCCCAGCGGTCGTGGAACCGGGAGTCCCGCACGGTGACGTGCTGGATGACGACGGTGGAGGCGGCGAGCCGCTTCCCCCCGGTCGCACGGGCCGCGGTGCCGTCCATGGCCACCAGCCACTTCTTCAGCTCCGCGGACCAGGTGAAGGTGAAGCGGGCGGCCGGGAAGCGGACCGTCCGCTCGGGGGTCGCCGTGCCGCCCTCCGGCGCCGCACCGAACCGGAACCCGGTGCTCGACACCCCGCCCGCCTGCTGCTCCGACTTCAGCGCCTCGGGTCGCAGATAGAGATTGTGCGGCGCGGCCCTGTCCCTACTGCGGAAATAGGCTCCCGAAGGGGCCTTGCCGGGAGGCAGGGCGACAAGCGGTGCCGCGTCGATCAGCGGCTGCAGTTTCGACTGCGCCCCCGAGTAGGCGAGCGTCGGGTCGTCGAACTGCCGCAGCAGCTCCAGATCCGTCTCGCGCGCACTGCGCACCGGCCCCACGACGGACGGAAGCCGCGTCGCGTACACGGCCATCAGCCTGCTGAGGCCGCCCTCCACCTGCTCGACGTACACGACGTCCGCCGCGTCCAGGCCGGTCTGCGGGCGTGCCGGGCCTACATTGTCGATCTTCACGGCGAGTACGGGGCCACTGTCGCCGCCGGTCCCGGAGCTCTCGGACGCGGATGGCCGCTCACCGGGCCGCGAGCCGTCGTCCGAACCGCCACCTGTCGTGCAGCCCACGGCCAGCGCGGTCAGGACCGCCACGGCGGTCGCTCCGTGACGTATGCGCGCCCCACCGTTCACGTCGCCCCCCGTGTTTGCGTCCTCGAATCTTCTGCCTATGGACATACCCGCCCTTGCTGGGCATAGCCCGAAGCCGGCCGGCCGGGCGTGACGCCCGCATGGCGGCCCTCAGCTCCGGGGCCCCAGGATCTCCGACAGCTCGTACCGGACCGGCTCCTCCAGCTGCGCATACGTGCAGCTCTCGGGGGTCCGGTCCGGTCGCCAGCGGCGGAACCGCGCCGTGTGCCGGAACCGGGCCCCGGCCTCCATGTGGTCGTACGCCACCTCGCACACCCGCTCAGGTCGCACCGGCACCCAGGACAGGTCCTTCTTGCCCGACCAGCGGCTCGGCGCGCCCGGCAGGCGGGCCGTCTCGTGCGCGGCCTCGTCGGCCCAGGCCGCCCAGGGGTGGTCCTCCGGGGACTCCATGCGCAGCGGCGCCAGCTCCTCGACGAGCTGCGCGCGCTGCTTCATGGGGAAGGCGGCGCTGACCCCGACGTGCTGGAGGGCGCCCTTGTCGTCGTACAGCCCGAGGAGCAGCGAGCCCACCACAGGACCGCTCTTGTGGAAGCGGTATCCCGCGACCACGCAATCGGCGGTCCGCTCGTGCTTGATCTTGAACATGAGGCGTTGGTCGGGGCGGTAGCGGAGGTCCAGGGGCTTGGCGATGACGCCGTCGAGGCCCGCGCCCTCATACTCCTCGAACCACCGCTGCGCGACCTCGATGTCCGTGGTCGCCGGGGCCAGGTGGACGGGCGCCGTGACGCCGGAGAGCGCCGTCACCAGACGGTCCCGGCGCTCGACCAGCCCGGTGTCCAGCAGCGACTCGTCGCCGATCGCCAGCAGGTCGAAGGCCACGAACGACGCCGGGGTGCGCTCCGCCAGCGTCCGTACACGCGACTGCGCGGGATGGATGCGCTCGGTGAGCGCGTCGAAGTCGAGGTGGTCGCCGAGAGCGATCACGATCTCGCCGTCCATCACGCACCGCTCCGGCAGCCGGTCCCGCACGGCCTCCACCAGCTCGGGAAAGTAGCGGGTCAGCGGCTTGCCGGTACGGCTGTCCAGCTCGATCTCGTCCCCGTCACGGAAGACGATCGCACGGAAACCGTCCCACTTCGCCTCGTAGTGCATGCCCGGCGGGATCTTCGCCACGGGCTTGGCGAGCATCGGCAGGACGGGACGCTTCACCGGGAGGTCCATGGTTCGATTCTGCGGTCCGCGCGGGGGGTGTGCGCGGTGTCTGCGGTCTGCCGGGGTGGCGGGCTGCCCGTCCGCGGACTGTGCGGTCCGCCGGTCGGTGACGGGCAGCGTATGCGGCGTGCGGGGCACGGCCCCGGCGCCTACCGTGGCTGCCATGGGTGATGCGGTGGAGCTCGAGGTCGGGCAGCGGACGGTGCGCCTGTCCAGCCCCGGCAAGATCTTCTTCCCGGAGCGGGGCTTCACCAAGCTGGACCTGGCGCAGTACTACATCGCCGTCGCCGACGGCATCCTGCGCGCGCTGCGCGACCGCCCCACCACCCTGGAGCGCTATCCGGACGGCGTGACCGGCGAGTCCTTCTTCCAGAAGCGCGCCCCCAAGAACCTCCCCGACTGGATTCCCACCAGCCGTATCGCCTTCCCCAGCGGACGGTACGCCGACGAGATCTGCCCGACCGAGCCCGCCACCGTCGTCTGGGCGGCCCAGCTCGGCACCATCACCTTCCACCCCTGGCCGGTGCGGCGCGACGACACCGACCGTCCCGACGAACTCCGCCTCGACCTCGACCCGCAGCCCGGCACCGGCTACGCCGACGCCGTGCGCGCCGCGCACGAACTGCGCGCCGTCCTCGACGACCACGGTCTGCGCGGCTGGCCCAAGACGTCCGGCGGCCGGGGCCTGCACGTGTTCGTGCCGATCGAGCCGCGCTGGACGTTCACCGAGGCGCGGCGCGCCGCCATCGCCTGCGGCCGCGAGCTCGAGCGGCGCATGCCCGACCTGGTGACGACGGCCTGGTGGAAGGAGGAACGCGGCGAGAAGGTGTTCCTGGACTACAACCAGATGGCACGCGACCGGACCATCGCGTCCGCCTACTCGGTCCGCCCCCGCCCGAACGCGGCCGTCTCCGCACCCCTGCGCTGGGACGAGGTCGACGACGCCGTGCCGCAGGACTTCGACCTGGCCACGATGCCTGGGCGGTTCGCCGAAGTCGGGGATCTGCACGCGGACATGGACGACCACGCGTACCGCCTCGACGGGCTGCTGGAACTCGCCGACCGCATGGAGCACGAACAGGGCCTCGGCGACATGCCGTACCCGCCGGACCACCCCAAGGTGCCGGGCGAACCGAAGCGGGTGCAGCCGAGCCGGGCCAGGCGCGAGGACACGTCCTCGTAGCCGCGCCCGCCTGCCGTGCGGCCGGGCGGCGGGTGTCAGTGGGCGGTGCAAGACTCATGGAGGCAGGGCAACGGGACTGCTCATGAGGAGGGCGTCATGCTCACCACCCGTTACGTCACGGGCTCACCGAACTGGCTCGATGTCGGCACACGCGACATCGAGGGTGCCAAGGCTTTCTACGGCGGCCTCTTCGGCTGGGAGTTCCGGTCGGCAGGGCCGGAAGCCGGCGGGTACGGGATGTTCCAGCTGAACGGAGAGACCGTCGCGGGCGGCATGGCCATCCCCGAGGACCAGGGCTCACCGTCCTGGAACCTGTATTTCCAGAGCCCCGATGCCGACGCCACCGCGAAGGCCGTGGAGCAGAGCGGCGGGGCCGTACTGATGGAGCCGATGGACGTCTTCGACCAGGGCCGCGTGGCGATGTTCGCCGACCCGTCCGGTGCCGCCTTCGGCTGCTGGCAGCCGGGTGCCAACAAGGGCCTGGATGTGGCCGGCGACGAGGGCAGTCTGTGCTGGATCGAGCTCTGCACCCCGGACGTCGCCGCGGCCACCGAGTTCTACGGTTCGGTCTTCGGCTGGGGGACCTTCGACGTGCCGTTCCCGGGCGGCACATACACGACGGTCCACCCCGCCGACACGGGCGAACAGGGGATGTTCGGGGGCGTACTGCCGCTGCAGCCCGACCCGATCGAGCCCGGAGCAGGGGCGTACTGGCTGCCGTACTTCGAGGTGGCCGACGCCGACGCGAGCGCCGCCAAGGCCCGTGAGTTGGGCGGCACGGTGAGGGTCGGGCCGAGGGACATGGAGAGCGTGGGCCGTCTCGCGCAACTCACGGATCCGTACGGCGCGCGCTTCGCCGTGATCAAGAGCACGCATCCGCACGGCTGAGCCAGGCCGTCATCCGGCCGCGCTTGAGGCCGTGCGGCGGCGGCAGCCGGAGCCGCCGCCGCAGAGGCGGTCCGGCGCGCCGCCGTGCGCGACACCCGGGGACAGGGTCAGGATCCGTTCGGCGACCTCCACGACTCCTCGACCCAGAACGCGTTCCAGAACGCGTTGATAAATCATTGATCGCTTGTTTCGCCGTGTCCGGCACGATCGCCCGCATGCAGACCGACACCAGCCGACAGGACCTCGCCTGGCAGGAGCAGGCGCTCTGCGCGCAGACCGGAGGCGACTTCTTCTTTCCCGAACCCGGGAGTTCCGTACGCGAGGCGAAACGCATCTGCCGTCTGTGCGAGACCCGTGCCGAGTGTCTCGAGTACGCGCTCGACAACGACGAACGGTTCGGCGTCTGGGGCGGCCTGTCCGAGAAGGAGCGGCAGCTTCTGCGCCGAATCAGGGGCGGCGGCTGAACGCCGCTGCGGCGGCGTCCTGCGTCAGCCCGCCGCGCGTGCCGCCATCCGCGCCTTGCGGGCCGCCAGCTTCTCGTCGAACTTCAGGGCCTCCTCGTCCAGTCCGTTCATGAACAGACCGAGCTCCTCCTGGGCGCGCATGCCCTCGGGGCCGAGGCCGTCGATCTCCAGGACCTTCAGGAAGCGCAGCACGGGCTGCAGTACGTCGTCGTGGTGGATGCGGAGGTTGTAGACCTCGCCGATCGCCATCTGTGCGGCGGCGCGCTCGAAGCCGGGCATGCCGTGGCCCGGCATACGGAAGCCGACCACGACGTCGCGTACCGCCTGCATGGTGAGGTCGGGGGCGAGTTCGAAGGCGGCCTTCAACAGGTTGCGGTAGAAGACCATGTGCAGGTTCTCGTCGGTGGCGATGCGCGCCAGCATGCGGTCGCAGACCGGGTCGCCGGATTGGTGGCCGGTGTTGCGGTGCGAGATACGCGTGGCCAGCTCCTGGAACGCGACGTACGCGACGGAGTGGAGCATCGAGTGACGGTTGTCGGACTCGAAACCCTCGCTCATGTGCGCCATGCGGAACTGCTCCAGCTTGTCCGGGTCGACGGCGCGCGAGGCGAGCAGGTAGTCGCGCATCACGATGCCGTGCCGGCCCTCCTCGGCGGTCCAGCGGTGCACCCAGGTGCCCCAGGCGCCGTCGCGGCCGAAGAGCGACGCGATCTCGTGGTGGTAGCTGGGGAGGTTGTCCTCCGTCAGGAGGTTGACGACCAGCGCGATACGGCCGATCTCGGTGACCTTCGACTGCTCCTTGCCCCAGGCCTCGCCGTCCTCGAAGAAACCGGGGAAGTTGCGGGCGTCCGACCAGGGCACGTACTCGTGCGGCATCCAGTCCTTGGCCACCTGCAGGTGGCGGTTGAGTTCCTTCTCGACCACTTCCTCCAGGGCGTACAGCAACCGGGCGTCGGTCCAGGTGTCCGGGCTGCCGAGGTGAGGGGCGGTGATCGTCACGGGGGCTCCAGGGGGACGGGGGTACTGGCGGGGACGGTACCTACGGCGTCGTAGGCTACGAAACCGTAGGTTACGAACCCGTAGGTTAAGCGCTCCGTAAAGAGCGTCGGCCAGTGGGGGTACCCACATGGTCCGAGTGGGCGCCCCAAGTGCCGCCCGAGCAGCGAGTACAGGCCGCCGATTTCCGTAACCCCTCAGCGGTACAGCTCTCGAAGCCGTACCGAGAGACACGTCACACACCCTTCGAGCTTCTCGAACTCGCTGATGTCGACCGGGACCGGTTCGTATCCCAGATCCGCGAACAGCTCGGCGGTCTTCGGCGCGCTCGCCGCCATCAGCAGCTTCCCGCCGCCGAGCAGCACCACATGTGCACCCGATTCCTCCGGAACCGGAAGGAAGCACGGAAAAAGTGATGGGTTGTCCACGAGCGGCTCGTGTCCGATGACCGTGCCGTCGGGCAGCGCCGTCACGGCCGACTTGAGATGGAGCACATTGCTCACGGGTACGGCCACCACGCGCGCTCCCAGCGGCTCGAAGACCGCCCGCAACTGCTGCACACCGGCCGCGTTGGTGCGCCCGCCGCGTCCCACGTACACCGTGTCGCCGATCTTGAGGATGTCACCGCCGTCCAGCGTGCCCGGCTCCCACACCCAGTTGACCGAGCAGCCGAGCCGCGCCACCGTCTCCTCCACGCCGGCCGTCTCCGCGCGGCGCGACTCGGCGCCCGGGCGGCTGATCAGCGCGACGTTGCGGAAGACGACCACCGTGTCCTCGACGAAGACCGAGTCCGGACAGTCGTCGGCGGGCTCCACCTCGAAAGTCTCCCAGCCGTGCGCCCGCAGGGCCTCGGTGTACGCCTCCCACTGCGCCATCGCGAGCGCGGCGTCGACCGGTTCGCGCTCGATATGGGTGACGATCCCTTCGGCGAGGCGCGGGCTCGGTCGGCGGACGAGGGCCTTCTGGCTGGGCACGTGCGGTTCTCCGTATCCGATGGGCGCGCCGGGGTCGGCCGGGCTCGGGCGGGGCCCGACGCGGGGGCTGTCCGGGCACATCATGCAGCGGCTTCCCGGGCGACGACAGTCCTAATCCACCGCCGGAGCGGCGACGCCTGACCGGCCGCACCTGCCGTTCTGAACCGAACGTGCTTCCGAAGGTCAGGTGCTCCTGACAGCCCGACCTCGACCCCCGATACTCAATTCCGCGCAATCGCCGACGAGTTGGGGAGACATCATGAGACGCACGCGCAGAGGTTTTCGCAAGGCATTGGTCGCGACGGGATGCGTGGCCGCGCTGGCCGTCGGTCCGTCCACCGCGCTCGCGACCCCCGGCAGCGGGGTCTCCGGCACGATCCTGGCCATCGGGACCTCGGCGGGCACACTGAAGATCAAGCCCCCCAAGGGGCCCGCGGACGTGGTCGTCCGCACCGTCACGATCGAGCCGGGCGGATCCACCGGCTGGCACTACCATCCCGGCCAGGTCATAGCCGTCGTCAAGTCCGGCACCCTCACCCGCACCATGGACGACTGCTCCGTCGAGTCGAACCCCGCCGGGACCGCCTTCGTCGAGCCGTCCGGCCCGGACCATGTGCACATAGGCCGCAATCTCGGTACGGAGCCGGTCGTCCTCTACCTGACCTACCTGCTCCCCGAGGGCAGCCCGCTGTCGGTCGACGCGGACGCGCCGGAGTGCGCGCAGGGGAAGGCAGGGTGACCTGCGGGCGAGATCTCACCTGACGACGCACCGCAGGCCCCCCACCCGCACATCACCCGTTCTGGTCGGGACAACCAGCCTGTTCCGGATACCCCGCGGCCTCCTCCGCCGTGATCTCCCGCAGTTCACCGTCCAGCAGCAGCCGGCGTGTGATGCCGATCGACTCCAGGAACGGCAGGTCGTGACTGGCCACGATCAGCGTTCCCTCGTACGACTCCAGGGCCGTCGTCAGCTGTCGGACGCTCGCCATGTCCAGGTTGTTCGTGGGCTCGTCGAGCATGAGCAGCTGAGGTGCGGGCTCGGCCAGCATCAGCGCGGCGAGTGCCGCCCGGAATCGCTCTCCGCCCGAGAGGGTCGCCGCCCGCTGGTCGGCCCGCGCCCCCTTGAACAGGAAGCGGGCCAGACGCGCCCTGATCCGGTTGTAGGTGGCCTCGGGTGCGAAGCGGGCCACGTTCTCGGCGACGGTGAGGTCCTCGTCGAGCACGTCGAGCCGCTGGGGCAGAAAGCGCAGCGGCACGTGCGCCCTGGCCTCGCCCGCCACCGGTGCCAGCTCTCCGGCGATCGTGCGCAGCAGGGTCGTCTTGCCCGCGCCGTTGCGGCCGATGAGCGCGATCCGCTCGGGGCCGCGCAACTCGAACTCGCCGCTCACACGCGCGCCGTACCTCAGCTCCAGCTCGCGCAGCGTCAGCACGGCGCGGCCGGACGGGACCGCGGTGTACGGCAGGTCGATGCGGATCTCGTCGTCGTCCCGTACCGCCTCCACCGCCTCGTCGAGGCGCTCCTTCGCCTCGGCGAGCCGCTCCTCGTGCATGATGCGGTGCTTCCCGGCCGACTCCTGGGCGGCCCTCTTGCGCGCACCCATGACGATCTTGGGTTCGCGTTTCTGCTCCCACATCTTCTGGCCGTACCGTTTGCGGCGGGCCAACTTGACCTGCGCATCGGCGAGTTCACGCTTCTGGCGGCGCAGATCGGTCTCGGCGACCCGCACCATCCGCTCGGCCGCCTCCTGCTCGACGGAGAGCGCCTTCTCGTACGCGGAGAAGCTCCCTCCGTACCAGGAGATCTCGCCCGCGTGCAGGTCGGCGATCTGGTCGACCAGTTCGAGGAGTTCACGGTCGTGGCTGACCACGACCATGACACCGGACCAGGCCGCCACCGTGGCGTAGAGGCGTCGGCGCGCCCACAGGTCGAGATTGTTGGTGGGCTCGTCAAGGAGCAGCACGTCGGGGCGGCGCAGCAACAGGGCGGCCAGACGCAGCAGCACCGACTCGCCGCCGGACACCTCGCCGATGGTGCGGTCGAGGCCGATGTGGCCGAGGCCGAGGCCGTCGAGGGCCGCGACGGCGCGTTCCTCGACGTCCCAGTCGTCGCCGACCGCCGTGAAGTACTCCTCCCTGACGTCGCCCGCCTCGATGGCGTGCAGCGCGGCGCGCGTACCGGCGATGCCCAGGACCTCGTCGACGCGCAGTCCGGTGTCGAGCGTGACGTTCTGCGGCAGGTAGCCGACCTCACCGGCCACGCGGACGGTGCCGTCCGTCGGGGTGAGCTCGCCCGCGATCAGCTTCAGCAGGGTCGACTTCCCGGACCCGTTGAGCCCGATGAGGCCGGTCCTGCCGGGACCGAAGGCGGCCTGCAGACCGTCGAAGACGGCGGTCCCGTCGGGCCAGCCGAAGGTCAGGGACGTGCAGGTGATGGATGTGGGAGATGTGGACAAGAAGGCCTCCGCGGTTGCTGGAGCGGTGGCCGGGAAGGGCGATCGTCGTGGACTGGCCGCATACGGAGGCCGGTCGCGAACGCGGTCCCGGTCACTGGCAAGTGGTCAGGGGCAACGCGTTCGGGACACCGCGGGATGGGGCGACGACGGCGGATGATCAACCCGGAGGCGAACGCCGTCAGGCAGAGGCCGTCAGACGGAAGCCGAAGGCTCGAGGCCGGAGGTCGCGGGAAGGAAGGCCCGCGCCGGAGGACGGCTCGTACGCCGAGGTCGCACGCTGTGCACACGGCAGCAAGGGGCTGTGTGACACGGTGTCCCAGGACCTCAGACGAGCAACGTCCTTCTCCAATCGACGGCAACAGAACCGTTGTGAACGCTACGAGAGCGCCCCATCGGCGTCAAATGTATTTTCGGCGCGCAGTCCGGCGCGGGCGAGCGCTCAGCGGGTGCTTGGCTTCCGGGTGACGGCCCCGGGCGGCTGCTTCAGCAGGCACCGCCCAGCAGCTCGGCGAGGTCGTGGTCCAGGCCGAGATGGAGGTGCTCCTCGCCCGCAGGCACGATCGCGAAGGTGCGCGCAAGGAAGCGGCGCAGCTCTCCCGTGCGGACATGGACGATCGCGGTGCCCTCGCAGGCGTGGAACTCGAGGACCGTGCGGTCGTAGCCGTACGGCCGCAGCTGCACGTCGCCCTGGCCGGCTGGCCGGTCGATGCCGGTGCTGAGCAGGTCCCGTGCGAACGTCCAGCAGACCTCGACGCCGGCCAGGGTCGCCGGTGCCGGGAAGGTGATCCGCACGGCGAAGGGATCACGCCGGTCGTAGTGCAGCGTCGCGGGGATGGTCGGCATCCGCGGCACGGCCGCGACGAGGCGGGCCTCTACGGATTGTTCGATGACGGTGGACAACGCCTGCTCCCTGGTGACGGCTGATCGAAGGCTGGGCTGATGGCGCCGGCCCTTGTATAGACGGCAGAACGAGCGAATGCGTGCATGCCCCGGCCGAGTGACCTCTGTCACCCGCTTCAATCCCGTCGCTCCGTCGCGGTGACAGACGTCATGGAGGCCCGTCCGGTTCGGTTCGCCCGGCTCGTCTCCAGGGCGGCGACCTCCGGCCGTCCGTGGGCGGTGCTCCACGCGCGCGTACCCCTCGGGATGAAGGTTGACCTGGACGGCCCCCCGGCCGGCGTCCGGGCCGGGGCCATCTGCGGTGCGGCGGTGCGGAAGTCATGCTTGCCTGATTCAGGGGCCGTTGTCACAGAGTGAGGAGCACGACCATGCCACGCGGCTCTAGCCCCAAACGGGAACGCCAGTATGAGCACATCAAGGAGAGCCAGCTCGAGTGCGGTGAGAGCAAGGACCGCGCCGAGGAGATCGCCGCGAGGACGGTGAACAAGGAGCGGGCCCGGCAGGGCGAGTCGAAGACCGCGAGCCGCACCTCGACCGAGGACATCTCGTCGGGCCGCCGCGGCGGCCTCCGTTCCGGTCGGGGATCGCAGGGGCCGACGTATGACCAGCTCTACCAGGAGGCCAGGAGCCGGAACATCGAAGGCCGTTCGAAGATGAACAAGGACCAGCTGTCCCGCGCGCTGGGCCGTTGACCGCGCCCACGAAGGGCCGGGACGGTGCACCGGCCCGGCCCGGCCCTTCGCGCGTCAGCCGGGGAGCTGCTGCCGGTGGGCGGCCAGCTCGGGCGCCGTCTTCGTCGCGATGAACTCCGTGATCCGATAGGCGCACACGCCCGCCACGGCGAACGGATCGGCCGCCGTGATCTTCTCGATCTCTGCCCGGTCGTCGCCGACGGCGAGGATGACGCCGCCGTCCCGGGGGTGCTTGCGGCCCGAAGCGAGGAAAGTACCGGACGCGTAGTGCTTCTCCAGCCACTCGACATGCGCCGGCAAGGCGGCGTCGACGGCCTCGAGAGGTGCGGTGTAGGTCAGTTCCAGTACGAACATGATCGCGATCGTACCCGCGGCCCCGTACCCTCGACGGCACCATGAGAACTGTGAGCATTCCCGGGGACTGGCCCACCACCGAGGCGCAAGCCCGTGCGATCCAGGAGGAGTTGCGGACCCGGGTGGTGCTCGACGAGCCCGGGCCGGCGCCGGGGACCGGGCATGTCACGGGGGTCGACGTCGCGTACGACGACGAGCGGGACCTGGTCGCCGCCGCGGCCGTGGTCCTCGACGCGGCGACCCTGGAGGTCGTCGATGAGGCGACCGCCGTCGGCCGGATCTCCTTCCCGTACGTCCCCGGGCTGCTCGCCTTCCGTGAGATACCCACCGTGCTGGCCGCCCTCCACAGGCTCGGCGCCGACCCCGGAACGGTCGTCTGTGACGGCTACGGCCGCGCCCATCCGCGTCGCTTCGGGCTCGCGAGCCACCTCGGCGTCCTCACGGGACTGCCGTCGATCGGCGTCGCCAAGAAGCCCTTCACCTTCTCGTACGAGGAACCGGGCACACCGCGCGGTTCCTTTTCGCCCCTGGTCGACGGGGACGAGGAGGTGGGCAGAGCGGTGCGCACCCAGGACGGCGTCAAGCCGGTCTTCGTCTCCGTCGGGCACCGCGTCAGCCTGGACACCGCATGCGCTCACACGCTCCGGCTGACCCCGCGCTACCGCCTTCCGGAGTCCACACGGCGCGCGGACGCGCTGTGCCGCCGGGCACTGGGTGAGGCGGCCGCCCGGGACGAGCCGACTGAGTAGTCGAGCCGACTGAGTATCCGTACGGATGTCCGTTGTGTATCTGTGCGGATCTCGGGGGCCGCCGCGGTCGGCAGGCTGTGCCGCATTAGTTCGCACCGCGCCCCGAAGGCCGCCGCCGCACCGCTCCACCCGCTCGAGCGCACCGTGACTGCCGCTCTGGTCATGGCGGTCATCGCCGCACTCGCCTGGATCGGCGGGATGATCTACACCGTCATATCGTGGTGACTCACCTCTCGGCCGCCACCCGGAAGGTGATCCCCGCCGCGCGCAGCCGGTCCATGAGGGCGTCGCCCATCGCGACCGCGGTCGTCACCTGGCCCGCCGTCTCGGGCAGATCGTCGAGCGCGAGCGACAGCGCCGACTCGGCGAACATCTTCGCCGTCTCGCCGTAGCCGGGATCGCCGCCCGCGACCTCGGTGAACACCCGGCGGCCTCCGCCCTCGCCCACGAACCGCACCGAGAACCAGCTCCGCTCGCGCCGCTGCTCGTCCGGGCCCTCACCCGGCCTGAGACGGTTCGACAGCCAGCGTCGGGCGTGCGGAAGCTGGGCCGACGCGTACAGGGCGCCTGCGGCCGCGACGCCGCCCACGGCGAACGGCAGCCGCTTGACGGCCGCGTAGTGCCGGTACCGGAAGTCCGGTCCGTACCGCTCGAGGGACCGAGCCGACCGCTGCACGATCTGCGGATCGATCGTCGGCAGGAGCAGCGCCCAGGCGGCGACCTCCTTGGCGTACCGCGGAGAGCCTGCCGGCGCGTAGGCGCGGCGGCCCAGCAGACGCGGCTCGTGCCGTCGTCGGTCGCGCGCGGCCGCCAGCATCTGCGGACCGCGCGAGAACTGGTTCAGCGCGGATGCGAACGTGCCGCCCGAGAACATCGCATTGGACCGCACGAAGCCGTCGATGCGCAGCGGTACGCCCTCGGGCAGCTGCAGCACCGTGAAGTACGCGCCCAGGTCGTGCGGTACCGAGTCGAATCCGCAGGCGTGCACGAGGCGGGCACCTGTCTCACGCGCGCGTGCGTCGTGCCTGACGTAGGTGAGATCGACGAACTCGGGCTCGCCCGCCAGGTCGGCGTAGTCGGTGCCGGCCTCGGCGCAGGCGGCGACGAGGTCCTGCCCGTAGCTGAGATACGGACCGACCGTCGTGGCCACCACGCGCGCGTGCGCCGCCATCTCGCGCAGCGACGCCGGGTCGGACACATCGGCCCGCAGGAGGGCGGGTTCCGGGTGCCCCGGTGCGAGGGCGGCGAGCTGTTCGCGCAGCTCCTCCAGCTTGGTCGTGCTGCGGCCCGCGATCGCCCAGCGCAGCCCTTCGGGTGCATGGCCGGCCAGATACTCCGCCGTCAGCCGCCCCACGAATCCGGTCGCGCCGAAGAGTACGACGTCATACGCCCGATCGGTCCTGTTCTGCCTGCTCATGGCACCCCTCAGCCGTGCGTTGCGGGCCGCTGTCGGGGGCCGAGGCTAGCGTGGGCTCCACGGGGTTGAAGCGGCGCCCCACGCCCCTGGACCCCACAATTGGCTAAGCGCTTGCTCGCCCAGGTCTTGTGGGGCATGGAACGCGTTCTTAACATCGTTGGTGTTACAGCAATGGTGTCACGCTACTGGGGGCGCAATGGCAGATGAACAGACCAGGCCGGCGGCCCGCGGTCCGCTCGCCGGCGTGCGCGTCGTGGAGCTGGCGGGCATCGGTCCCGGGCCGTTCGCCGCCATGCTCCTCGCCGACCTCGGCGCCGATGTCGTACGCGTCGACCGCCCCGGCGGAGCCGCACTGGGCATCGCCCCCGCGTACGACGTCACCAACCGCAACAAGCGCTCGGTGCTGATCGACCTCAAGGCGGAGGACGGACCGGCCCGCGTCCTGGAGCTGGCCGAACGTGCCGACATCCTCATCGAGGGGTTCCGGCCGGGCGTCGCCGAGCGCCTCGGTATCGGCCCGGAGGCCTGCCGGGCCCGCAATCCGCGACTCGTCTACGGGCGGATGACGGGCTGGGGCCAGGACGGGCCGCTCGCCCACCGTGCCGGGCACGACATCGCGTACATCGCGCTCACCGGCACACTCGGCATGATCGGCAAGCCGGGCGAGCCGCCCACCGTCCCCGTGAACCTCGTCGGCGACTTCGCGGGCGGCTCCCTCTACCTCGTCGTCGGCGTCCTGGCGGCGCTCCAGTACGCACGGGCGACCGGCACCGGACAGGTCGTGGACGCGGCGATCGTCGACGGTGCGTCGCATCTCTCCGCGATGATCCACGGCATGCTCGCGGCGGGCGGCTGGCAGGACCGCCGGGGCGCGAACCTGCTGGACGGAGGCTGCCCGTTCTACGGCTGCTACGAGACCGCGGACGGCGGGTACATGGCGGTCGGCGCGCTGGAGCAGCAGTTCTACGACGAGTTCGCCGAGCTCCTCGGCATCCGCGATGAGGCTCCGGCCCGCTGGGACATGGCACGCTGGGGCGAACTGCGCGAGGCCGTCGCCGCCCGCTTCAAGACCCGTACGCGCGAGGAGTGGACCGCGGTCTTCGCGGACTCCGACGCATGCGTTGCGCCCGTCCTCTCGCTGAGAGAGGCACCGGCCCATCCCCATCTCGCCGCGCGCGGCACCTTCACCGACCACAGCGGCATCACCCAGCCCGCGCCCGCGCCCCGTTTCTCCGCCACGCCCACCACCGTGCGCAGCGGGCCCGCACAGCCCGGCGCCCACACCGCCGACGTGGCCCGCGACTGGGACCTCCCGAACCTGACCCCGAACAGCTCCACCCCGGCGCCGGGCGCCCCGAACCCGGCACAGCACACCACGAAGGACGGCGACTGACCGATGACCACCGAAGCGTATGTGTACGACGCCATCCGGACCCCGCGCGGGCGCGGCAAGGCGAACGGCGGCCTGCACGGCACCAAGCCCATCGACCTCGTGGTCGGTCTGATCCATGAGATCCGCGCCCGCTTCCCCGATCTCGACCCCGCCGCGATCGACGACATCGTGCTCGGCGTCGTCAGCCCGGTCGGCGACCAGGGCTCCGACATCGCGCGTACCGCCGCCATCGCCGCGGGCCTGCCCGACACGGTCGCCGGGGTGCAGGAGAACCGCTTCTGTGCCTCGGGTCTGGAGGCGGTCAACCTGGCGGCGGCCAAGGTGCGTTCGGGCTGGGAGGACCTGGTCCTCGCGGGCGGCGTCGAGTCGATGTCGCGCGTGCCCATGGCCTCGGACGGGGGCGCCTGGTTCAACGACCCGATGACCAACCTCGCCGTCAACTTCGTGCCGCAGGGCATCGGCGCCGACCTGATCGCCACGATCGAGGGCTTCTCGCGGCGCGACGTCGACGAGTACGCGGCGCTGTCTCAGGAGCGTGCCGCGGCCGCCTGGAAGGACGGCCGCTTCGACAGGTCCGTCGTACCCGTCCGCGACCGCAGCGGCCTCGTCGTACTCGACCACGACGAGCATCTGCGCCCCGGCACGACCGCCGACTCGCTCGCCGGGCTCAAGCCGTCGTTCGCCGACATCGGGGACCTGGGCGGCTTCGACGCCGTGGCGCTGCAGAAGTACCACTGGGTCGAGAAGATCGACCACGTGCACCACGCGGGCAACTCGTCCGGCATCGTCGACGGCGCCTCGCTGGTCGCCATCGGCTCGAAGGAGGTCGGCGAGCGCTATGGTCTGCGGCCGCGCGCCCGTATCGTCTCGGCCGCCGTCTCCGGCTCCGAGCCCACGATCATGCTGACCGGACCCGCGCCCGCGACCCGCAAGGCGCTCGCCAAGGCCGGGCTGACCGTCGACGACATCGACCTCGTCGAGATCAACGAGGCCTTCGCGGCCGTCGTGCTGCGTTTCGTGAAGGACATGGGCCTGTCCCTGGACAAGGTCAACGTCAACGGCGGCGCCATCGCCCTCGGCCATCCGCTCGGAGCCACCGGCGCGATGATCCTCGGCACCCTCGTCGACGAACTCGAACGCCAGGACAAGCGGTACGGCCTCGCCACGCTCTGCGTCGGCGGCGGCATGGGCATCGCCACCGTCGTCGAGCGCCTCTGAGCGTCCCGTCCCCTCCAGCCCCCAGTCTTTCCGACTCTTACGGAGCACCGCAGATGAGCACCGAGCCCACCACCATCCGCTGGGAACAGGACGAGTCCGGCGTCGTCACCCTCGTCCTCGACGACCCCAGCCAGTCCGCGAACACCATGAACAAGGCCTTCCGGGGCTCCATCGCCGCGATCGCCGACCGCGCCGAGGCCGAGAAGGACTCCATCCGCGGCATCATCTACACCTCGGCCAAGAAGACGTTCTTCGCGGGCGGCGACCTCAAGGAGATGATCGAGACCGGTCCCGAGCAGGCCCAGCATGTCTTCGACATGAGCACCGGCATCAAGGACTCCCTGCGCCGCATCGAGACCCTGGGCAAGCCGGTCGTCGCGGCGATCAACGGCGCGGCGCTCGGCGGCGGTTACGAGATCGCGCTCGCCAGCCACCACCGGATCGCGCTGGACGCACCCGGATCCAAGATCGGCCTGCCCGAGGTCACCCTGGGCCTGCTCCCGGGCGGCGGCGGCGTGACCCGCACCGTACGGCTGATGGGCATCGCGGACGCGCTGCTGAAGGTGCTGCTCCAGGGCACCCAGTACGCGCCGCAGCGCGCCCTCGAGAACGGTCTCGTCCACGAAGTGGTCTCATCGCACGAGGAGATGATGGCCAGGGCCCGCGCGTTCATCGACGCCAACCCCGAGGCCCGGCAGCCCTGGGACGTGCCGGGCTACCGGATCCCGGGCGGCACCCCGTCGAACCCGAAGTTCGCCGCCAACCTCCCCGCGTTCCCCGCCAACCTGAGGAAGCAGCTGAACGGCGCGCCCTACCCGGCGCCGCGCAACATCCTGGCGGCGGCGGTCGAGGGCTCTCAGGTCGACTTCGAGACCGCTCTCACCATCGAGGCCCGGTACTTCACCGAGCTCGTCATCGGGCAGACCGCGAAGAACATGATCCAGGCGTTCTTCTTCGACCTCCAGGCCGTGAACGCGGGCAGGAACCGGCCGACGGGCATCGAGCCGCGCCAGGTCCGCCGGGTCGCGGTGCTGGGCGCCGGGATGATGGGCGCGGGCATCGCGTACTCGTGTGCTCGCGCCGGTATCGACGTTGTCCTCAAGGACGTCTCGGTGGACGCCGCCGAGCGCGGCAAGGGCTACTCCGAGAAGCTCTGCGCCAAGGCCGTCGCCAAGGGGCGTACCAGCCAGGAGAAGGCCGACGCCCTGCTCGCCCGCATCACTCCGACCGCCGACCCCGCCGACCTGGCGGGCTGCGACGCGGTGATCGAGGCCGTCTTCGAGGACCCGGCGCTCAAGCACAAGGTGTTCCAGGAGATCCAGAACGTCGTCGACCCGGACGCGCTGCTGTGCTCCAACACCTCGACCCTGCCCATCACGCTGCTCGCCGAGGGCGTCGAGCGGCCCCAGGACTTCATCGGACTGCACTTCTTCTCGCCCGTCGACAAGATGCCGCTCGTCGAGATCATCAAGGGCGAGCGCACCGGCGACGAGACCATCGCGCGCGCCTTCGACCTGGTCCGGCAGATCCGGAAGACCCCGATCGTCGTCAACGACTCGCGCGGCTTCTTCACCTCGCGTGTCATCGGGCACTTCATCAACGAGGGCGTCGCGATGGTCGGCGAGGGCATCGAGCCCGCGTCGGTCGAGCAGGCGGCGGCCCAGGCCGGGTACCCGGCGAAGGTCCTGTCGCTGATGGACGAGCTCACCCTGACTCTGCCGCGGAAGATCCGCCGCGAGACGCAGCTCGCTGTCGAGGAGGCGGGCGGCACCTGGACCCCGCACCCCGCCGAGGCGGTCATCGACCGCATGGTCGACGAGTTCGGCCGCACCGGCAGGAGCGGCGGTGCGGGCTTCTACGAGTACGCGGACGGCAAGCGGGCCGGGCTGTGGCCCGGACTGCGCGAGCACTTCACCACGCCCGGATACGAGATCCCGTTCGAGGACATGCAGGAACGCATGCTGTTCTCGGAGGCGCTGGACACCGTCCGCCTCCTCGAGGAGGGCGTGCTGACGTCCGTCGCCGACGCCAACATCGGCTCCATCTTCGGCATCGGCTTCCCCGGCTGGACCGGCGGCGTCCTGCAGTACATCAACGGCTACGAGGGCGGTCTGCCGGGCTTCGTGGCACGCGCGCGTGAACTCGCCGAGCGCTACGGAGAACGGTTCCAGCCGCCCGCGCTGCTCGTCGAGAAGGCCGAGAGGGGAGAGAAGTTCAGCGACTGAGCGGCCGGAGGGCTGCGCAGCTGGGCCGGCCAGGGCCAGTGGAGCGGACGGGTGTGCTGGGTGGGCGGGTCGTGCCGGCGCCGCCCCCTGGCCAGGCGCCCCGCGGCCAACGGCCCGTGCTGCCCCGGCGCCCGCCGACCACCGAGTGGGCTCGGACGAGGCGGGCCGGGCGGGCCGAGTGGGCCAGGCCCGGACCAGGCAGGTCGCGTCGGCGGCATCGACCGCGTCGGGTACCAAGCGGATGGGCAGGCCCCGAGCCGACCCCTGGCGAGCCGAGCGGCTCCGGGGGAGCCGACCGCGAGCGGCTCCGGGCGAGCCGCGAACGGACCGGGTGAGCCCAGCCCGGACCGGGCGCGCCGACCGGCCGGGCTGACCTGGCCGGTCCGGCTGCCCCAGCCGGCCGACGCCGTCCGACCCCGCAGCGCCTGTATCACTCACCGGTACGACGTCCTTGCCGTTCCGGCCCGGGGACCAGACGCTGATCGGCGACCCGGTCCCGTTCCCCGGCCCGAGGAGCCCAGGATGCCGCTGCGACCCGCCCAGGCCCTGATGGCGATCCTGCGCAGCGAGGGCGTGGAGCGGGTCTTCGGCAACCCCGGCACCACAGAGCTCCCGCTGCTCGGCGCCCTCGTGGAGGACGGGCTCGACTACGTCCTCGGCGTCCACGAGGGCGCCGTCGTATCCATGGCCGACGGATACACCCGCGCCACCGGCCGCCCCGCCTTCGTCAGCCTGCACATCGCGGCGGGCCTCGCCAACGGGCTCATCGGGCTGCTCAACGCCCGCAGGTCGCGTACCCCGCTCGTCGTCATGGCGGGCCAGCAGGACCGCCGTCACCTCCAGCAGGACCCCATGCTCTCCGGTGATCTCGTCGCCATCGCCGCACCGGCCGTCAAGGCCACCACCGATGTGCAGCACGCCCGCGATCTGCCGCTCGCGTTGCGCCGCGCCTTCGCCCTGGCCGTCAGGCCGCCCGCGGGCCCCGTCTTCCTCTCCGTGCCCATGGACCTGCTCATGGAGGACACCGAGGTGGCGCTTCCCGCCCGTACCGTGCCGCCGCTCGCGGGGCCCGCCACCGGCCTCGACCGCGCAGCCGCGCTGCTCGCCGCGGCGGACCGCCCGGTGATCGTGGCCGGGGACGGCGTCGCGCGCGAAAGTGCTCTCGACGCGCTGATCCGGACCGCCGAGGCGTGCGGGGCCACCGTCCACCACCAGCCGATGGCCGACGCCCTCGACTTCCCGACGACGCACCCCCTGTACGCGGGGATGCTGCCGCCCCGGCACGACGCCATACGTGCCGCCCTGACCCCGTACGACACCGTCCTGATCGCCGGTGCGCACGCCTTCACCCCGCACCACTACGCGCCCGGCCCGCCGCTCCCGGACGGCATCACCGTCGTCCAGCTCGATTCCGACCCGAACGAGATCGGCCGCAACTTCCCCGCCGACGCCGGGCTCGTGGGCGGGCTCGCGCCGTCCCTCGACCGACTGGCAGAGCTGTTGCGACGGCAGATCCCGGCCCATGTCGCGAAGGACCGCACCCAGGAGGCGGGCGAGCGGCACGCCGCCGAGCGGGAACGCGTCGCCGCGGAAGCGCTCTCCGCGTACTCCGACGCCCCGCTCGCCCCGTGGGCCGCGGCACACGCCGTGGCTGACGGGCTGCCGGCGGGTGCCGTGGTCGTCGAGGAGGCCATCACGGTGGGACTGCTGCTGCGGCGTCTCGTACGGCTCGAGCGGCCGGGCAGCTACACGCACACCGTCGGCGGGGGGCTGGGCTGGGGCGTCGGGGCCGCCGTCGGGCGCGCGCTGGCCGAGCCCGGGCGGCCCGTCGTCGCCGTACTCGGTGACGGCTGCGCGATGTTCGGTCTGCAAGGACTGTGGAGCGCGGCCCGCCACGAGGTCCCCGTGCTGTTCGTGGTGATGAGCAACGGCGCCTACCGCACGCTCCAGGACACCTATGCGGCGCTCGGCCTGCCCGGCGCCTGCCCGGGCACCGAACTGGGGCACCTCGACTTCACCCGGGCCGCACGCTTCTTCGGGATCGACGCGGTACGGGCCACCAGCGCCGCGCACCTGCGAGCAGTCGTGGCCGAGGCGGACAGGTTGAAACGTCCGATGCTCGTCGATGTTCCTCTGCGGTGAGATCCCTTGCGGTGAGATCCCTTGCGGTGAGATCTCTGAGACGGGCCGGCCGATAGGTGCTGATGATCTGTCAACTCAAGGCTGCCGAGGCCTTGTCAACCCCGGTCCGCGGCCCGACCATCGTTCCCCATGAGCCAGCAGCCGCCGAAGTCTGTGCTCGCCCGCGGGGTCGCGCTGCTGCGCGCCTGCGGTGACGCGGGGGACGAGCTCGCGCTCACCGAGCTCGCCGAACGCACAGGCTTGCCCAAACCGACCGCCCATCGGATGCTCGGCGAACTCGTCCGGCTCGGGCTGGTGGAGCGCGTACCGGACGGCCGCTACCGGCTCGGGCTCTCCCTTTTCGTCCTCGGCCAGTCAGCGCCCGGCGCGCGCGCACTGCGCGACGCGGCACTGCCGTACCTGTCCGACCTGTACGAGGCGACGCACGAAAACGTCCATCTCGCGGTTCCCGACGGCAGCGACACACTCTTCCTGGAGAAGCTCACCGGGCGCCACGCCACCCCGATCGTCTCGCGCACGGGCGGCCGGCTGCCGGCGCACTGCACGGCCACCGGGAAGGTGTTCCTCGCCCATGAACCGCTCCCGCCGCCCGGCACGCTGGCGCGGCTGACCCCGCGCACCATGGTTCTGCCGGGGCAGCTGGCACAGGACCTCGCCCGGACGAGAGCGCGCGGGTACGGCGTCAACCGCGAGGAGGCGGAGGTCGGCATCTCCGCCGTCGCCGCGCCCGTGTACGCGGGCGGGCCCGGCTCCCGGCCCGTGGCGGCGATCTCGGTCACCGGGGGGACTCGGCGGCTCGACGTGGACCGCGTGTGCGCGGCGGTGTGCGCGGCGGCGCGTGCGCTGACGAGAGCGCTCGCCGCGTGATGCCGCCCAGAACGCCCTCCGGGTGACGCACTGCGGGTGAGGCCCGGTGCCGGGTCGATCATGGTCCGGGGCGCCGGCCTGAGGACCTGGACTGCCGAGGCGACGAGCCGGCCTGTCCCCCCGACTGGATCGCCACTGCCAGACCGTGTTCCGTCAGGCCCGGTCCGCTCAGCTCGTCCGTGATGCGGCCGTGGGCGAAGACCAGGACCCGGTCGCACACTTCCGTGAGTTCGGCGAGGTCCGTCGATGCGACGAGCACCGCCGCGCCGCCCGCCGCCAACTCGCGCACGATGCGGTGCATCTCGGCCCGTACGCCGACGTCGACACCCCGTGTCGGATCGTCCAGGACCACGATCTCCGGGTCCGTGGCCAGCCACTTCGCGAAGACGACCTTCTGCTGGTTGCCGCCCGACAGCCGACCCACCACGTCGTGGGGGCCGCCGCGCAGCCGCAGCCGTCGCGTCAGCTCTGTCGTACGGCGCACCAGTTCCGTACGCGAGGGCATCAGCCCGCCGCGGCCGAGCGCCAGCCAGCTGACAGCCGTGGTGTTCTCCCACACGGTGCGCTCGGTCATCAGCCCGTACCGCTTGCGGTCGCTGGGTACGAACGCCACGCCTGAGCGCACCGCCTCGCGCAGCGACCGGGGCCGGCCCCGGCCCGCGATGTCCACCAGGCCCGCACTGACCGCCGCCCTGCCGCACACCACCTTCAGCGCGTCCAGATGACCGGCGCCCTGCAGCCCCGCGACTCCCACCACCTCGCCTGCCCGGACGGTGAGCGTCACATCGGTGAGGCGGCCCGGCAGGCACACCCCGTCCAGGACGACGGGCGGCCGCCGCGCCGGATCCCGTCGGGCCGTGCCGCCCTCGGCCCGCTGGGGAGCCGGCGGCGCCCCGCCGAGCATCGCCGTCACCAGCGCCTCGACGCTCACCTCTTCGCGCGCCACGCCCGCCAGCGCCACGCGCCCGTCCCGCAGTACGGTCACGTGCTGCGCGAAGCGCATCACCTCCTCCAGGAAGTGGGTGACATACAGGACGGCGATGCCCCGCCGGGTGAGCGTCCGCAGGACGCTCTCCAGCCGTTCCACCGCGGCAGCGGGCAGCGCGGACGTCGGCTCGTCGAGGATCAGAACACGGGGGCGCAGCAGCAGCGCGCGGGCGATCTCCGTCAACTGCTGGTCGGCGAGCGGGAGTTCGCTCACATGCGTGCCGGGGGCGACGTCCAGTCCGAGTTCGGCCAGGACCGGCCGCGCCGCGCGGTCCATGGCGTCCCGGTCCAGCAGCCCGAAGCGGCGCGGCGGGCGGTGCGGGAAGAGGTTCTCCCGTACGGAGAGATCCGGGAAGAGGCTCAGTTCCTGGGAGACGACGGCGATGCCGCCCGTCTTCGCCGCCAGAACCGGCGTCACCGTCCCGGCATCGGCGGAGACCACCCCGGAGAGGATCTTGACCAGGGTCGACTTGCCCGCCCCGTTCTCGCCCACGAGCGCGTGCACCTCGCCGGCGCGGAGCACGATGCCGGCCCTGTCGAGGGCGGTCACACCGCCGTACGACTTGACCAGGCCGCGGGCGGTCAGCATGCCGGCCGCGGCGGTCGCGGCGTCTGCGTCGGGGGTGCCTTCCGTACCGGACCCCGTCGTCTCATCGGTCATCTCAGCGTGCGTCCTTCAGCGGCTTGAGCTGGGCGTCTTGGTCGCCGAGCAGCTTTTCGATCACCGGCTTGTACCAGTCGTACGCCGCCTTCGCCGACTTCTGGCGGGTGATGATCTCGTCGATGTTGGACGAGTCGACGACGCCACCGGGCGAGAGGAACCAGCCGTCGGGCAGCTTGCCGTCGTTGTCGCGTACCGAGTCGATGAGGATCGCCGTCGACAGATAGCCCTTGAGGAAGTGCTGCGGATCGATGGTGACGAAGTTGGAGCCGTCCTTCACCGCCTCCAGGGTCTTCGGGTCGACGTCGAAGCCGGCCGTGAGCCACTTGCCCTTGCGCTGCTTCTTGAGCTTGGCGAGGTTGTAGCTGTCGGCGTCACCGACGCCCAGGAAGGCGAGTGCGTCCGGATGCGCGCTGACCTGCGCCGACCACGAGTTGTAGTTCTGGCCGGGATCGCTGTAGGTCTGGAAGGGGCCCAGCACCTCGACCTTCGGTGCCTCCTTCTTGAACGTGTCCGCGATGCCCTTGGCCCGGTTGTCGAGCACCGGCGTACCGGGGTTGGGCACGCCGATGACGATCTCGCCCTCGGGGTCGTCACCCAGCCGCTTCAGTGCCTCCTTGGCCATGAGCTCGCCCAGTGCGTAGTTGTCGTTGCCGACGTAGAACGTGACCTTGGAGCCGTCGGTGGGGGAGGTGTCCAGGGCCACGATCGGGATGCCCCTGTCGACGGCTCGGGCCGCGGGACGGGTGAAGATCGGCGGATCGAGGTTCTCCAGGACGATGCCGTCCTTGGCGGTGGTGGTGAGGTTCTGGAACAGCTGGACCTCGGCCGGGCCGTCGGTGTTGGGCGGCCCGACCGCCTTGAAGTCGACGTTTTTGGCGTGCTCGGCGGCGCTCTCGGCTCCCAGCACCATCTCATGGGCGAAGTTGAGGCTGATGTTGGCCACCGCGATGCCCATGTCGAGTTCGCCGCCCTTGCCTCCTGAGTCGCCGCCTCCGCACCCGGCGGTCAGCAGGGCGAGCGCACCCAGCGCGGCGGACACCATACGGATTCGGCGGTGCATCGGGCCTCCATTCGGCGGTCACGTCGTCGTGGCGACGACGGCGTCTCGGGCTTGCCGGTGTCCCGGAGGTGACACCGGCGTTTCAGCGGCGTCGGTGTCCGGTGCGGCGCAGGGCGCTGTCCGACGCGACCGCGAGGAGGATCACCCCGCCGGTGGCGAACGACGTCCAGTTGATGGGCACTTCGAAGAACACGAGGCCGGAGGCGACGACGCTGAGGATCATCGCCCCGGCGACCGCGCCGACCACAGAACCGCGCCCGCCGGCCAGCGGGGTGCCGCCGATGATGCAGGCGGCGATGGCCTGCAGCTCGTAGCCCTGGCCGAGCGTCGGATCCCCGGCCCCGTAGAAGGCGAGGGCGAGCGCCGCCGCGCAGGCCGTGGTCAGACCCGACAGGGCGAGCGCCTGGATCCGCGTACGGGCGACCGGCAGGCCGCTGAACGCGGCGGCGTCGGGGTTGGACCCGATGGCCCGCACGCGGGCCCCGAACCGGGTGCGGGTCAGCACCACGGTGAGGACGGCGATGACGGCGGCCAGCACCCACAGGGCGAACGGCACGCCCGCGAGATCACCGCCCGCCAGCGTGAAGTAGGAGTCCTCCAGCGGCAGATCGGTGATCTGCTTGCCGTCGGCCAGCGCGAGCCCGATCCCGCGGTAGAGCATCAGCGTGCCCAGCGTGACGATGAACGACGGCAGGGCGAGGAGCGTCGTGACGACACCGTTGAAGACGCCGAGCACGATCCCCGTGAGCAGCACGACGGGCAGCGCCAGCCAGGGCTCCGTGCCCTCGCGGATCAGCAGCGCACCCACGACCAGGCACATGGCGTAGCTGCCGCCGACCGACAGATCGACCTCGCGCATGGCCAGCGCGAAGACCATGCCGCACGCCATCAGCGAGATGTAGACCGAGTTCTGCGCCGTGGAGAGCAAATTGTCGCTGTCGAAGAAGTCCGGATACGGAATGCCGATCGCGGCGAGCAGCAGAGCGAGTACCAGCAGTACGCCGAACTCGTCGCGCAGCAGCCGGCGCGGCCGGAACCGCCGCACGAGGTCGGCCGGTTCGCGGGCACTCGAGGCGTCCAGGGCGCGGTCGGTGTCGGTCATGGCACGCGGCTCCAGTGGGGCTCGACGGATGCCCCGCAGCGTCGGGCCGCCGGTCAGCCGCGGCAAGGCGGCCGTTCCGGCGAGTGGAACACCTCTTTTGCCAATGCCCCGGCCACTCCTCACACTCGCCCCATGGAGACCCGTACCGCTTTGGTGACCGGGGCCGCCCAGGGGCTGGGCCAGGAGTTCGCGAGGGCGCTCGCGGCGCGCGGTTACCGGGTGGCGGGCCTCGACGTGCAGAAGCAGCCGGAGACCGCCGGGCACATCGCCGACTATCTGGAATTGGTCGCCGACGTCACGGACGACGCGCAGGTCGAGGCCGCGCTGGCGCGGGTCGTCGACCGGTTCGGGACGCTCCACATCCTCGTCAACAACGCCGGTGTCTACCCGCACTGCGCCTTCGAGGACACCACGCTCGAGCAGTGGCGGCGGGTCATGCGCATCAACCTGGAAGGCCCGTTCCTGATGACGCGCGCCGCCCTGCCGTATCTCAAGGCGGCGGGCTGGGGCCGGATCGTCAACATCGCATCGGCCGCCGTCTTCACGGCGCCGCCGACCATGGTCGCCTACACCGCGTCCAAGTCCGGGCTCATCGGCTTCACCCGGGCCCTGGCCGCGGCGCTCGGCCCGTACGGCATCACCGTCAACGCCATTGCGCCGGGCATGACCCGCACCGACACCGCCGAGCGCACCGTCGGCGCGGACGGCGGCTTCGAACAGGTCCGGGCGAGGCAGATCGTCCAGCGGACCGAGGAACCGCGCGACCTCGTGTCCACGCTGCTCTACGTGGTCGACGAGGGAAGCGGGTTCCTCACCGGGCAGACGCTCAATGTCGGCGGAGGGTCCGCGTACATCTAGGCGGCCGCCAGTCGTAGTGCTCCGCGACCTGCCGGCTCGTCAGGGTTCCAGGTCAGCGCCCTTAAAACGCGTCCCTCAGCTCGTCCCGGAGCGACCGCTGGAAAGCGGTCACCAGCGCCTGCACCACGATCGGCTGCATATCGGCCGAGAGCGATTTCATCGCCGCGACATGGTTCGGGTCCGACCGCCGCTCGCGCCCCGCGTCCCACACCTCGTCGCGGAACAACTGCGCCAGCTCGTGAGCCACGGAACGGGCATGCTCCAGCAGCACCGTCCGGGCGGCGAGGATCGTCTCGTGCGCGATCGGTACGTCCAGCAACTGGACGCCCAGTCGCAGCAGGCTCGGGTCGACGCGGTAGGCGCCCTGCGCACCCTCGGAGATCACGCCCATCGCCGCCAGCCGGTCCATGTCCTCGTCGGCGAGTCTCCGCCCGGCCCTGCGCTCCAGCTCGGCGCGGGTGGCATGATCCGCGGGGCCGGGTGCCCAGGTGGCCACGACGGCCCGGTGGATGGCGAGCTCCTGGGCACTCAGACCGGCGGGCAGCTGCTCGAGGTAGCGCTCGATCGCCGCCAGTGTCATGCCCTGCCGCTGCAGCTCCTCGATGAGCCCCAGCCGGGACAGGTGCTCCGGTCCGTAGTGCCCCACGCGACGCGGGCCGAGCACCGGGGGCGGCAGCAGGCCCTTCGAGCCGTAGAAGCGGATCGTGCGGACGGTGACGCCCGCGCGAGCGGCCAGCTCGTCGACCGTCAGTGCCTGCTCGGCGGTGTCCGTCTGCATCGGATCCCCTCGCTTCCCGGGCGGCGCGGATATGGCGGCGCAGATGGTGCAGCACCCCGGTGCAACAGTATTGCTGTCTCACCACTCCTGTGAAAGTGCTGCCGCACCCGTGATCGCCCGCAGCCCCCGGACACCCGTCGAAGCTGGTCAGCAGCACGATCGCGTCGCCTTGTACACCCCCTGACCAGCATGTGAGAAGTCCCGCTCTGTGGCCTGGGTCACCGCGGGGACGCCGATCCGTGGGAGAAAGTGATGAATCGGCCCGTGTTGCCCTACAGGGAAACGCGCGGTCCGCAGCACATCCACACCGGACACCATCCGGAGCACGACCAGATCCACACCGGACGACACCCGGCGCTCGAAGACGACACCGGACCACATCCGGGGCACGAGAAGGCGGAACCACTTGTGAGCAAGGACGCCGTAGACACGGCCGCGGCCGTATCCCCCGCGGACGCCGCCCGGACCCCCGCCGACGCGGGCGACGCCGGATACAGCAAGGACCTCAAGGCGCGCCACGTCAACATGATCGCCATCGGCGGCGCGATCGGGACCGGACTCTTCCTCGGTGCCGGCGGCCGCCTGCACTCCGCGGGTCCCGCACTGGCCATCGCCTACCTCGTGTGCGGCATCTTCGCCTTCTTCGTCGTCCGCGCTCTCGGCGAGCTCGTCCTCTACCGGCCCTCGTCCGGATCCTTCGTCTCGTACGCGCGTGAGTTCCTCGGTGAGAAGGGCGCCTACGTCGCCGGCTGGATGTACTTCCTCAACTGGTCGACGACCGGCATCGCCGACATCACCGCGATCGCGCTCTACACGCACTACTGGAGCTTCTTCACCGACATCCCGCAATGGGTGCTGGCGCTGATCGCGCTCGCTGTCGTCCTCGTGGTGAACCTGATCTCGGTGAAGATCTTCGGCGA
This sequence comes from Streptomyces sp. NPDC002577, assembly GCF_053594815.1. Lineage (NCBI taxonomy): Bacteria > Bacillati > Actinomycetota > Actinomycetes > Kitasatosporales > Streptomycetaceae > Streptomyces > Streptomyces sp. NPDC002577. The sequence continues at coordinate 139,763 of NZ_JBSFWK010000014.1, forward strand.
GATGGAGTTCTGGTTCGCGATCATCAAGGTCGCGGCGCTGGTCGCCTTCATGTTCATCGGCATCTTCCTGCTCGTCACGCAAGCCGACGTGGGCGGCCAGACCCCGGGCCTGAGCGTCATCACCGACAACGGCGGCTTCATGCCGCACGGTCTGATGCCCGTCGTGATCGTCATGCAGGGTGTCGTCTTCGCGTACGCCTCGCTGGAGCTGGTCGGCGTCGCCGCGGGCGAGACCGCCGAGCCGCACAAGGTCGTGCCGCGCGCGGTGAACTCGATCATGTGGCGCGTGGGTCTCTTCTACGTCGGCTCGGTCGTCCTGCTGGCGCTGCTGCTGCCCGGCGCGGTGTACTCCGCGGACCAGAGCCCGTTCGTGACGGTGCTGTCCAAGATCGGCGTTCCGGCGGCCGGTGACGTGATGAACCTGGTCGTGCTGACCGCCGCCATGTCCAGCCTCAACTCCGGTCTCTACTCCACGGGCCGCATCCTGCGCTCCATGGCGATGGCCGGATCCGCGCCCCGGTTCACGGCGAAGATGAACCGCAATCAGGTCCCGTACGGCGGCATCATGCTCACCGCCGCGATGTGCGTGCTCGGCGTCGGCCTGAACTTCATGCTGCCGAGCCAGGCCTTCGAGATCGTCCTCAACGTCGCGTCGCTCGGCATCATCAGCACCTGGGTGATCATCATGATCTGCCACCTGGCGTTCGTCCGCCGCGCCAAGCAGGGCCTGCTCACCCGCCCGACGTTCCGCCTTCCCGGCAGCCCGGTCACCGAGATCGTCACCATCGTCTTCCTGCTGGCCGTGCTCGGCCTGATGTGGAAGGACCCCGAGATCGGCCGCAAGACGCTCTACCTCATCCCGATCGTCGCGCTCGCGCTCGTCGGGGGCTGGTACGGGGCGCGGCGGCGCATCTCCCGGACGGTCGACCAGGAGATGGGCGAGATCGCCAAGTAGCCGCTGTCCCGGGGGTGATGGCCTCCCATGGGAGGTGCGTTTCGGCCAACTCTGGCGCAGACGCGCGTTGTTTCGCACGGATGAGCGGGTAGGTCGTGGTTATGTATCTCGTTCCCATGGACATAGGCCCGCTCAATCCGAAGGTCGAGGAACTCGCGGTCGCGCTCCCGCTGTTCGCCGCGGTGTTCTTCCTCATCGCGCGCGTGCTGCCGCGGATCAACCGCGTCATCGCCGCGCGTGAGGACGCGATCGAGGGTGCCGCCGAGCGTGCGGAGGCGGTGCGCCTCCGAGCGGAGAGCGAGCGCGCCAGGACGGAGCAGGTACTGGCCGAAGCGCGCCATGAGGCGGCACGCATCCGGCAGCGGGCCGCCGAGGAAGGTGCTGCGCTGATCGCCGCCGCCCGCCAGGACGGGCTGCGCGAACGCGACGCGATCGTCAAGACCGGGCACGCCAGGATCGAGGCCCAGCGCGCCGCCGCCGAGGCGGAACTCCGCATCAGCGTCTCCGAGCTGGCCTCCGACCTGGCGAGCCGCATCGTGGGTGAGACCCTCCCTGCCCGGACGGCGGCGGACCCGCGCAGCTGAACCCGCCTGTCCGGATGCAGGGCGTCCGGCGGCCCCCGGCGTGAGGCCGAGGGTTTCCGGCTTCGGCCACAGCGCGCTCTCGACGCGGTGATCGCATACTGGATGCGTAGGAGCAGGCCGGACACGGAGCCTGTGCCGGAAGCCGCGCCGCGGGGACCTCCCCGCGCCCCGGCCCCCGGCCCGCCTCCCCGGCCGCCTCGCCAGCCCCTGCACCGCGGGGCCCGGCAGAGGGGCGCATCGCATGGCCGAAGAACTTCGGGCCGTGAACCGGGGGAGAGGGGACCGGCTGCGCGGGGGCCACGGGGCCGGTCCGGTGGATACCCCCGAGCCGTCCCCACCCGCTGATATCCCGCCGCCCCCGCCAGGCGGCCTTCTCTGGGACGTCACCGGGGAGATCCGCACGCTGCTCACTCTGCCGCCCGCGCTCACCCTGCAGGTGGCGCACCCCGCCGTCGCCGCGGGCGTCGACGATCACTCGGTGTTCCGCACCGATCCGTGGGGACGCGGCGAGCGGTCGCTGCGCTCCCTGCAGTTGTGGGTCTACGGAGGACCGGCCGCCACCGAGGAAGGACGGCGGCTGCGGCGGCTGCACCGCACGATCCGGGGAACGGACGCACACGGCCGCTCGTATCACGCCCTCATGCCCGAGGCCTACGCATGGGTGCACGCCACCGGGTTCCCGGTCATGCGGCACGCCCGGCAGTACCTCCACCGGCGCCCGTACACCGACGCCGAGGAGCGGCAGCTGTACGCCGAGTGGCTCCAGGTCGGCCGGGTCCTGGGCATCCCCGAGCGGGACATGCCAGGGACCGTCGAGGAGTTCTGGCCGTACTACCGCGCGATGCTCGCCGAGAAACTGGAGCTGACGGCGGTCGCGGAAGAACTGGTCTCCGTGGACCCTCCCATTCCGCCTCCGGACCTCGGCCCGTTCGCGCTACGCCTCGCCCTGCGCGTGCTGTGGCCCGTACTTCTGCCGCAGTTCGTCCGCTTCCGGCGCTTCGTCACCATCGGGCTGATGCCGCCGGGTGCCCGTGAGGCGATCGGCCTGCCGTGGACGCCGGTTCAGGAGCGCCGCCTGCGCCGCCTCGGCCGCGTGGTCCGTACGGTCGTCCCGCTGCTGCCGGAGCGTCTGCGCTACTTCCCGCCGGCCCGACGGGCACGGGCCGCCCACCGGGCTGCTTCTGCCGCCACTCGAACAAGGCGCTGATCAACCAAGGACGGCGAGAGAGCCCGGCGGCCGTACGCCGCCGGGCTCCACAGCAACCCACACCGTCGCGGGCCGGTACTTCAGCCGCAGTAGTAGGGGGCGCCTCGTCCGACCCCGTTCAGGCCCACTCTCCCGGTGGTGTCGACGGCCGCACATGTCACACGATTGCCATTCCGCCGACATGAGCCAATCAGCCTCAAGGACCTTTCACCGACCCTACTGCCCACTTTTGCAAGGGAGTTGACCCGGGTAGCTTCCGCCCCATGCCGATAACTGAGAGACGCGACCTCAGTAGCCCGTTGAACCCCCGCAGCCCGATGAAGCCTCGCAACCGCGTCCTTGCCCTGGCCGTGACCGCCGCCGCCGTCACCGGGACCCTCGCGACGGCACCGGCGCAGGCGGCGAGCGCCCCGCCGCGTACCGGATTCGAGCAGTCCGACGGCGCACGCTGGACCGGCCAGGACGAGGAGCAGGACTTCCTCGCCGCGGTCGACAAGGCGACAGACAGGGTCTCCGTGGCCCGGATCGGCACCACCGAGCAGGGCCGCCCGCTCCAGCTCGTCCGGATCGGCGAACACCCCACCGCCAACACCGTGCTGCTGGTCTGCAGCCAGCACGGCAACGAGCCGTCGGGGCGCGAGGCCTGCCTGACGACTGTCCGCGACCTCGCCTACGCCAAGGACGCGCGCACCCAGCGCTTCCTGTCGCGCACCACCCTCCTCGTCGTGCCCACCGCCAACCCCGACGGCCGGGCCGCCGACACGCGCGGCAACTCCGACGGCATCGACATCAACCGCGACCACATCGCCCTCAAGACCGCGGAGGCACGGGCCATGGCCGCCGTGATCCGCGACCGCAAACCCGACGTCATCTACGACCTGCACGAGTACGGAGCGACCCCGCAGTACTACGACAAGGACCTGTTCGACCTGTGGCCGCGCAACCTCAACACGTACGACGCGGTGCACGACGAGGCGCAGACCCTGTCGCAGTCCTATGTCCGGCCCGCTGCCGGCGCCGCCGGGTACTCGACCGGGACGTACGGCATCTGGACCGACCCCGTCACCGGCGACCCGGTCAAACAGACGGCCGGTGACGGACAGGAACGCATCCTGCGCAACACCTCGGGCATCAAGCACGCGGTCGGACTGCTCATCGAGAGCCGGGTCGACCCGCTGACCGACGCGGAGAAGGCCGACGACGCGCTGAACAACAGGCGCCGCGTCACCTCCCAACTCGCCGCGCTGGGCGGCCTGTTCACGTTCACCGGAGAACGGCTCGGCCGGATCGAGGCCGCCACGGACGCGGCCCGGGCCGCCGGATACCGCGACGGCGGCCCGATCTACCTCGGCGGTGCGGACAACGACCCCGCGGAGCCGGCGGAGATCATCCAGGACCCGCCCTGCGGCTACCGGCTCACGGCCGAGCAGTACGCGGAGGTCGTGGACGAACTCGCCCTCCACGGAGTGCAGTTGCGAAAGGAGCCGGACGAGGGCGCGTACGTCCCGCTCCGGCAGTCCCTGCGAGCACTCGTCCCCTTGCTGCTCGACGAGCGGGCGCCGTACCACCTGACGGCGGGGGAGCCGGACACGGCCTGCTGAGCGGTGTGTGGCTGGCGGCGTCAAAGGCAGTGGTCAAGCCTTTGACGCCGGCGCCGCACCACGATCTCCTCCCCGTTCCTGAACCAACCGTTAGCGGAATGGGTGATGCCGTGCTCACATCAGGTTCCAGGTGGGGATACTCACGACATGTGTGCCGAGTACGCGACCTTCGGTCTGGCCCCGGCTGTCCGTGCCGGCGGGGTCCTTGCCAATGGTGACTACCAGTTGCACCGGGATTTCGTCGACTTCATCGTCGACGGGAGCCCGCTGCTCTTCCAGCTCTCCGACCTCGACGCGGTGTCGCCGCTCGCCTCCGACATCCCGCCCGCCATCTTCACCGCCCAGGTACGTGCCCTGCTGCTGGAGGCGGAAGCCCCGCTGCCGGACGGGCGGTACGTCATCTACGGCTGCCCCGAGTGCGAGGGAATCGAGTGCGGCGCGGTCACCGCGGCGATCGACAAAGCCGACGACGGCAGCGACGACTTCGTCTGGCGGGACTTCGCCTGGCAGACCGACGAGCACGCGGATCTCGAACTCAACGGCTACCACGGCATAGGGCCGTTCCGCTTCCGCGGCGCCGAGTACCGCAGCGCTCTGCAGAGCCTGCTCGACCGGCACGAACCGGCGTCACGCCGCGTTTTGCTGATCGGCGCCCGGGTGGCCGTCCTCGCCAAGCTCGCCGCGGCCCTGCGCACCATCGGCATCGGCGCGGAGATCACGACGGACGCGGCGGACGTCCCCGCCGACGAACTGCGCACCTATGGGGCGGTCGCCTTCGGCCGAGCCGTGAGTGAAGAGCAACGCGCCGCCGTACGGGACGCGTTCGAGCGTGCCGGTGTGGACGTCGCCCACGTCGACGGGCTGGCGCCGATCATCCCGCTGCTCGTCGCCCAGATCGAGCACGCCCTGGACCGCGGTCCGCAGGAACAGCGGCGGCTCACCCGCCTTGTCGCCGCCGACGGCGAGGCCGGGGTCGAGGTCAGCTCCACCTGCCGCGTCAGGCTCACCGCGTATCGCCTGGACCGGCTGTACCGCACCCACACCCACGAGGTGTTCGACGGCATCCTCGACGCCGGCGGGCACCGAATTGCACTGGACGCGAAGGCGACCAAGGGGGAATCCTTCATCGTGGCGCGCACGACGGACAGCGTGCTGGTCGTGCCGATGGCGCGATGACCACCGACGATGATCCACCGACCGGCCCGGGCGAGCCGCACGTCGCCCTGACGACGATGACTTCTGCGAAGAGCTGGAGGGACGCCTCCGTGGGGCGATGAGCGCCCGGAGGGGCGGACCGTCGATCCGTACGCGTACGCCCGGCGAACTGCGCCGCGTGCGCCGCCCGCGCACCCACTCCTGCTGGGACCACCTCTATGTGGCACCCCTATGGCCGCTCCACGGCGCGAACCTCGGCACCCTCGCCCGTACCTGCGACGCGACCGGGGCGTGCCTGACCGTGCCGCGCTTCCCGTGGGTGCCGGAGGCGCTGGCCCGCGGGAACACCCTCCGCAAGCCCCCGTGCGTGCACTGGACGGGCGATCCGGTGGGCTGGCTGGAGCGGCAGCGCGAGCGCGGGACGCGGATCGTCGGCGTGGAACTGGCCGACGAGGCGATCCGGCTCGCCGACCTTCCGCCCGCCCGGGAGCGGACGGTGATCCTGCTCGGGCACGAGCAGCAGGGCATACCGCCCGAGGCGCTGGATCTGCTGGACGTGTGCGTGGAGATCCCGATGGTCGGGACGGGTGCGAGCCTGAACGTGGCCGTTGCGGGATCACTGGTGCTGTACAAGCTGGCGGGGCTGCTGTGACAGTCTGCGGCAGCGATACGGGGTCGCCGCCCCCGCCTGATGCCTGTTTCCCCTGAGTCCCTCGTTAGGATCTACGGCCTGATGACTGCCACTCTCGTCGCCAAGAACCTCGCCGCCGGCCACGGCGACCGCTCCCTGTTCTCCGGGCTCGACCTCGTCGTCGCTCCGGGGGACGTGATCGGGCTCGTCGGTGCCAACGGCGCGGGGAAGTCCACGCTGCTGCGCCTGCTCGCCGGGCTCGTCACCCCCGAGGAGGGTGAGCTGCGCCTGTCGCCGCCCACCGCGACCGTGGGGCATCTGCCGCAGGAGCCCGAACGACGCCCCGGCGAGACCGTACGGGAGTTCCTCGCCCGCCGCACCGGCGTCGCCGAGGCGCAGCGGATCATGGACGCGGCCACGCAGGCGCTCGTCGACGGCGCGCCGGGGGCCGACGACGCCTACGCGAACAGCCTGGAGCGGTGGCTCGGCCTCGGCGGTGCCGATCTGGACGAGCGGGCCGAGGAGGTCGCCGACTCGCTCGGGCTGCGCATCGGGCTCGACCAGCCCATGACGTCGCTGTCGGGCGGGCAGGCCGCACGTGCCGGGCTGGCCTCGCTGCTGCTGTCCCGCTACGACGTGTTCCTGCTGGACGAGCCGACCAACGACCTGGACCTGGACGGACTGGAACGGCTGGAGCGGTTCGTCACCGGCCTGCGCGCCGGGACCGTCGTCGTCAGCCACGACCGCGAGTTCCTCGCCCGCACCGTGACCAAGGTCCTCGAACTCGACCTCGCCCAGCGGCAGATCAATCTCTACGGCGGCGGATACGAGGCGTATCTGGAGGAGCGCGACACCGCGCGCCGGCACGCCCGCGAGGACTACGAGGAGTACGCCGACAAGAAGGCCGCCCTCCAGGACCGCGCGCAGATGCAGCGGTCGTGGATGGACAAGGGCGTGAAGAACGCCCGGCGCAAGGCGGGCAATGACAACGACAAGATCGGCCGGAAGTTCCGCAGCGAGGCCAGCGAGAAGCAGGCCGCCAAGGCCCGGCAGACCCAGCGCATGATCGAGCGCCTGGAGGTCGTCGATGAGCCCCGCAAGGAGTGGGAGCTGCGGATGGAGATCGCCGCGGCACCGCGCTCGGGCGCGGTCGTCGCCTCCCTGCGCGACGCGGAAGTGCGGCGCGACGGCTTCGTACTGGGGCCGGTGACCCTGCAGATCGACTGGGCCGACCGGGTCGCCGTCACCGGCGCCAACGGCGCGGGCAAGTCCACGCTCCTTGCCGCCCTGCTGGGCCGCGCGCCGCTCGACGCGGGCCACGCGGCGCTCGGATCGGGCGTCGTCGTCGGCGAGGTCGACCAGGCCCGGGCGTTGTTCCATGGTCCCGAGTCGCTGCTGGAGGCGTTCTGCGCGGCCGTCCCCGACACCGAGCCGGTCGAGGTCCGCACCCTGCTGGCCAAGTTCGGGCTCAAGTCCGACCATGTGCTGCGCCCGGCGGCGACCCTCTCCCCGGGCGAACGTACCCGTGCGGCCCTGGCACTCCTCCAGGGCCGGGGCGTGAACCTCCTCGTCCTCGACGAGCCGACCAACCACCTCGACCTGCCCGCCATCGAACAACTCGAGTCAGCCCTCGACTCGTACGAGGGCACCCTGCTCCTCGTCACCCACGACCGCCGCATGCTGGACGCGGTACACACGACGCGCCGCTTGGAGGTAGCGGACGGCAAGGTGACGGAGCGCTGAGCGGGCGGCGCGGCGCCTCACGTTGTGGGGGCGCCGCGCCGCACCGCTGTTTTCTCAGCCCCGACCCCGCCCGGGGTCGACCAACCCCGCGCGCCGAAGCGCATCAGCCATCGCACTGTTGGCCGGCGGCGGAGCAGCCTGCCGAGACCCAGCACCCCCGCCACGCCCCTGCCGCTGCTGCCCCCGCTGCTGAGGCGGCCGACCGCCACGCTGAGGGCGCCCACCGTCGGCGGCCGACGCAGGCGCGGCCTCGTCGTCCAGCCGCAGCGTCAGCGAGATCCGCTTACGCGGAATGTCGACGTCCAGCACCTTCACCTTGACGATGTCGCCCGGCTTCACCACATCCCGCGGGTCCTTGACGAACGTCTTCGACATCGCGGAGACGTGCACAAGACCGTCCTGGTGGACACCGACGTCCACGAACGCGCCGAACGCGGCGACATTCGTGACCACGCCCTCCAGCACCATCCCGGACGACAGGTCGGAGATCTTCTCGACGCCCTCCTTGAACGTGGCCGTCTTGAACGCCGGACGCGGATCCCGCCCCGGCTTCTCCAGCTCGCGCAGGATGTCCGTCACGGTCGGCAGACCGAAGGTCTCGTCCACGAAGTGGTCGGCGCGCAGCGAACGCAGCACCCCCGTGTTGCCGATCAGTGACGCCACATCGCCGCCCGAGGTCTTCACCATGCGGCGCACCACCGGATACGCCTCGGGGTGCACGCTGGAGGCGTCCAGCGGGTCGTCGCCGCCGCGGATCCGCAGGAAGCCCGCACACTGCTCGTACGCCTTCGGACCAAGCCGCGCCACGTCCTTGAGCGCCTGCCGCGAGCGGAACGGGCCGTTCGAGTCCCGGTGGGCCACGATGTTCTCGGCGAGGCCGCTGCTGATGCCGGAGACCCGGGCGAGCAGCGGCGCGGAGGCCGTGTTGACGTCCACGCCCACGCCGTTCACACAGTCCTCGACGACCGCGTCGAGCGAGCGCGACAGCTTCACCTCGGAGAGGTCGTGCTGGTACTGGCCGACACCGATCGACTTCGGGTCGATCTTGACCAGCTCGGCGAGCGGGTCCTGCAGACGGCGGGCGATGGAGACGGCGCCGCGCAGCGACACGTCCATGCCCGGCAGCTCCTGCGAGGCGAAGGCCGAGGCCGAGTACACCGAGGCGCCGGCCTCGGACACCATGACCTTGGTCAGCTTCAACTCGGGGTGCTTGGTGATCAGTTCACCGGCCAGCTTGTCCGTCTCGCGGGACGCCGTGCCGTTGCCGATGGCGATCAGCTCGACCGCGTGCTCCTTGGCGAGCCGGGCGAGCTTGGCGATGGCCTCGTCCCACTTGTTCTGCGGGACGTGCGGGTAGATCACGTCCGTCGCGACGACCTTGCCGGTCGCGTCGACCACCGCCACCTTCACGCCCGTACGGAAACCGGGGTCGAGACCCAGCGTCGCGCGCGTGCCCGCCGGGGCGGCCAGCAGCAGGTCGCGCAGGTTCGCGGCGAAGACCTGCACCGCCTCGTCCTCCGCTGCCGTACGCAGCCGCAGCCTCAGGTCGATGCCGAGGTGCACCAGGATGCGCGTGCGCCAGGCCCAGCGGACCGTGTCCACCAGCCACTTGTCGGCGGGACGGCCACGCTCGGCCACCCCGAAGCGGCCGGCGACGATCGCCTCGTACGAGGAGGGGCCGGGCTCGTCCGCGGGCTCCTCGGGCTCCAGGACGAGGTCGAGGACCTCCTCCTTCTCGCCGCGCAGCATGGCGAGGATGCGGTGCGAGGGCAGCTCGGTGAAGGGCTCGGCGAAGTCGAAGTAGTCGGCGAACTTGGCGCCCGCCTCCTCCTTGCCGTCCCGCACCTTGGCGGCCAGCCGCCCGCGCGTCCACATGCGCTCGCGCAGCTCGCCGATGAGGTCGGCGTCCTCCGAGAAGCGCTCGGTGAGGATGGCGCGGGCGCCGTCCAGCGCCGCCTGCGGGTCGGCGACGCCCTTGTCGGCGTCCACGAAGGCCGCGGCGGCGGCCAGCGGCTCGACCGACGGGTCGCAGAGCAGTCCCTCGGCGAGCGGCTCGAGACCCGCCTCGCGCGCGATCTGCGCCTTCGTGCGCCGCTTCGGCTTGAACGGCAGGTAGATGTCCTCGAGCCGGGCCTTGGTCTCGGCGCCGCGGATCTGCGCCTCCAGCTCGTTGGTGAGCTTGCCCTGCTCGCGCACCGAGTCGAGGATCGCCGTCCGCCGCTCCTCCAGCTCACGCAGATAGCGCAGCCGCTCCTCGAGCGTGCGCAGCTGCGCGTCGTCGAGCATCTCGGTCGCTTCCTTGCGGTAGCGGGCGATGAAGGGCACCGTCGAACCGCCGTCGAGCAGCTCCACGGCAGCCTTGACCTGCCGCTCCCGTACGCCGAGCTCCTCGGCGATCCTGCCTTCGATGGACCCTACGAGGGGTGTCGTCACGATCCCGTACCGCCTTCTCCACTGAGGTTGCGCCGCAATTGTGGCAGGCCCCACCGACAACCGGGCACGTGGGCGCGCGGGCGACTACCGGCCGGTGGCCGGTCCAGCCCCGTCCCGTTGTGGGCAGTCGTTCCTCCCCCATTGCCTTAAGGGCCTGGGAGGTACCCCCAGGGCGGAACGGGTGGGCACAACCGACGACGGCGGGTGCATCGAGTCTTCGGGCAGTAACGGGGTCAGCCCTTGCCGAGCATCCCGGCCGGAAAGGCCCCCGCAGCCACGGCCACGTGGAAAAAGCCCGTCGCGAGCTCCGTGAGCCGTTCGACGCCCGCCGCGCCGAGGTGTTCGTACGGCGCGCGGTCGAGCCGGTCCGTCTCCGTCTCGAGATCGCGCCGCAGCGCCGTCCCGGCGTCCGTCAGCTCCCCGTCGCCGTCGAGGAGACCACGCGCGCGCAGCCGTTCCGTCGCCGCGTCCCAGTCCTGCCGGGACCATCCGCGCGTGCCCAGGACCCACTTCGGAGCCATGCCCTTGCCGGTGGCGGTGTGCGTCACCAGGGCTTCCAGCGGATCGAGTTCCGCGTCCAACAGCACAGCGAGGTGCCCGTCACCGCGGTGCTCGCGCAGGAGCGTCGCGGCGTGCCAGTACGCGAGGTGCGGCTCCTCTGGTACTGGCAGGTCGGCGTGCGCGGCGTACAGCGGGCGCGCCGTCCGGCTGCAAGCCTCGGTGGCGCGCAGGGCGAGGCCGGCCGCCTCGGCCATCTCCTGTGAGGCGAGCGCCTCCTTGCCGAGCAGCCGGAGCAGCGTCGCGTCGACGGCACGCGCGCGTGCCGCGAGGACCGTCTCCGGAGAGGCGATCCGCCACACCGCGGGGACGTGCCGCGCGACGAGCTCGTGGTTGAAGTTGTAGAACGTGGCCGTCACCGTGCCCGCCCCGACCGCGCCCATGGCCGCCGCCCGGACGCCGAAGTACGCGGCGTTGCGGTCCTCGATGCCGATCCCCGCCATCTCCGTTCCGAGGTCCGGCGAGAAGTAGTGGGCGGAGTGCAGCGGATTGATCGCGTTGTGGCATCGGCGCGCGGCGCGCTCCGGCAGGGATGAGTTCATGCGCCGCAGATTACTGACTGGTTGGTATGCCGGGAAGGTGAACCCGGTGATACGGAGGGCGATGGCAGAATAGGTGGGGGATTCGTCATTGCGGCCATCGCCGCCGGGTCCAAGAATCGGGTCATGGCCCAGCAGCGAGCCGCCCAGCACCGAACCGTCCTCGTCGCCCTCTTCGACGACGTCCAGAGCCTCGACGTCACAGGGCCCGTGGAGGTGTTCGCGGGCGCCGCCGTCTCCTCGGGGGACCCGGACACGTACCGGATCCGCACCGCATCCCTCGACGGCGGGCCCGTCCGCACCTCCAGCGGGCTCACCCTCGTCCCGGACGGCGCCCTCGGCGACGAAGGGGCCCCGCACACCCTCGTCGTCCCCGGAGGCCAGGGCACCAGACGCCCCGATCCACGGCTGGTCGACTGGCTGCGCGAGAGGGCCCCGAGGGCCGAGCGCCTGGTCTCCGTGTGCAGCGGGGCCCTGCTGCTGGCCGCGGCCGGGCTGCTGGACGGCCGCCGGGCCACCACCCACTGGAACGTGTGCGACCGGCTCGCCCGCGACCACCCGGCCGTCGAGGTCGACTCGGACCCGATCTTCGTACGCGACGGGAACGTGGCGACGTCCGCCGGGGTCACCTCCGGTATCGACCTGGCCCTCGCGCTCGTCGAGGAGGACCTGGGCCGCGAGACGGCGCTCTCGGTCGCGCGGCACCTCGTCGTCTTCCTTCGCCGGCCCGGCAACCAGGCCCAGTTCAGCGCCCAGCTCGCCGCGCAGACCGCGCAGCGCGAACCGTTGCGCGACGTCCAGCAGTGGATTACCGAACACCCCGGCGGCGACCTGTCCGTCGAGTCGCTCGCCGCGCGCGCCAGGCTCTCCCCGCGCCACTTCGCCCGCGCCTTCCAGGCCGAGACCGGCATGACACCCGGCCGGTACGTGGAACGCGTCCGCATCGAACACGCGCGCAGACTCCTGGAGGACACCTCCGACGGGATCGAGGAGATCTCCCGCGCCTGCGGCTACGGCACACCCGAGGCGATGCGTCGGGCCTTCCTCAAGGCACTCGGCTCTCCACCCGCCGAGTACCGCCGCCGCTTCCACGCCCCCGTTGCTCGCTGAGCCCGCACATCCCGTAGGTCCCGTACATCACCGAAAGGCAGGCCCATGCAGATCGCCATCGTCCTCTTCGACCGCTTCACCGCCCTCGACGCGGTCGGCCCGTACGAGACACTCGGCCGCCTCCCCGACGCCGAGCTGGTGTTCGTCGCCGAGCAGACGGGACCCGTCCGCACCGACACGGGAGCACTCGCGATCACCGCGGACAAGACCCTCGCCGAGGTCACAAGCCCCGACATCGTCGTGGTCCCCGGCGGCCCCGGCCAGACCCCGCAGATGGACAACGAGACGCTGCTGGAGTGGCTGCGGACCGTCGACGCGACCAGCACGTGGACAACGTCCGTGTGTACCGGCTCGCTGCTGCTGGCGGCCGCGGGCCTGCTCGAGGGCCGTCGCGCCACCTCCCACTGGCTGGCCCTCGACTTCATGAAGCAGTTCGGCGTCGAGCCGACCGGCGAGCGCGTGGTGGTCGACGGCAAGTACGTGACCGCGGCCGGTGTCTCATCCGGCATCGACATGGGGCTCACCCTCGTCGGCATGATCGCGGGCGACGAGCACGCCCAGGCCGTGCAGCTGCTGACCGAGTACGACCCTCAGCCGCCGTACGACGCCGGAGCACCGCACAAGGCCCCGGCGCACCTCGTGGAGGAATTCCGCAGCAACAGCCGCTTCACGCTGACGTAGTCCAGGTGAACCGCGGCCGCCTGCCCTCCAGGAACGCGGCCACCCCCTCCGCCATGTCACCGCTGCCGCGCGCCTGTTCCGCCCAGTGCGCGGCCCGGTCCACGCGTCCGTCGGCGAACTCCTTGGCCGCCCCCTGCGTCAGCTGCGAGCGCGAGGCCAGTACGCGCGTGAACTCCGCGACGCGCTTGCCGAGTTCACCGGCGGGCAGCACCTCGTCGACCAGCCCGGTGCGCAGCGCACGGCCGGAGTCGATCAACTCGCCCGAGAACAGGAGGTACTTCGCGGTGGCCGGTCCCACCAGCGACACCAGCCGCTGCGTGGACGATGCCGGATAGACGATCCCCAGCTTCGCCGGCGTCACCCCGAACAGCGCCTCCTCGTCGGCGAAGCGCAGATCGCAGGCGGCCGCGAGCTGGCACCCGCCGCCCACGCAGTGACCTCGCACCGCCGCGAGTGTCGGCTTGGGAAACGCCGCCAGAGCCTCCTCGGCCGCCACGGCCAGAGCCTGCGCCCCGCCGGAGCCGTCCGCCGAGGGTTCCCGCAGCGACGAGATGTCCGCGCCCGCGCAGAACGTCTCGCCCTCGCCCGTCAGCACCAGGGTCCGTACGGCCGGATCTTCCGCCAGGGTCTTCAGCAGCGGCGGCAGTGACCGCCACATGTCGGCGGTCATGGCGTTCCGTTTCGCCGGGTGGTGGATGACGACGGTGGCGACGCCGTCGGCGACGGTGTGCAGCAGCTGCGGCTCCATGAGCGGGATGCTATCCACCGGCCCTGAACGTGTGATCAAGAAGGGGTCGGCAGCGAGGTGGCCGGAGTGGACAAGCCGGGCAATTCGCAGCCTCATCGCATACAACCCGAAGAGGCTCGGAAGGCGTTACGACAAGGGCAGGAGCAGTCAAACAACTGACGCTGTCATACGCCAACGATCAGAAGCCGTCGATATTTGCCGACTTTGCGTCAGTGGTCCGGCATGGACCAGTACATTCCCAACACTCTTTGCGTGGCGACAATCGAGCGTAAAGGTGGCGACCGGACCATGGACGACATCGGGTGGGGGTCCGGCTCCCACCCACCGGCCGGCGGGGGCGCCGAGCGAGGTCCCGCCGTAGCTCCCCCCGACCCCGTGCAGGGGTACCCCCAGCCGTATGAGGGTGTCTGGCGGTTCACCGCCACCGCCGTGGACGCGTCGGTGCCCCAGGCGCGGCACGCGGTCCGCGATCTGCTCGCCCGACAGGGCGTGCCCGCCCCGGACGAGCTGGTCCAGGGGCTGCTGGTGATCGTCTCCGAGCTCGTCACGAACGCGGTACGGCACGCCGCCCTGCTCTCGCCCATGCTCTCGGTGGAGGTGGCCGTCGGATCCGAATGGGTCCGCGTCTCCGTCGAGGACAACCATCCCTACCGCCCGACGGCCCTCGAGGCCGACTACGGCCAGACCGGTGGCCGCGGTCTGCTGCTCGTGCGCGAGATCACCCGGGAGGCGGGCGGGGTGTGCAACGTCGAGCACACCGCCGGCGGGGGCAAGGTCATCTGGGCGGCCCTGCCCCTGAAGCCGGGCCTCGTGTAGGCGTCGGTCGCTCTACGGCACCGGCCCGGGGCTCGGGAGCTCCGGGCCGCGAGCCCCAGGAACCCCGCCGGCAGCGTCACCAGCCGGCCGCAGCCCCCGTGAGCTCCCTGATCGCGGGCCGCGCCGCATCCAGCACCGTCATGAACCACGCCGAGAACGGATCCCTCGCGTGCCGTTCCATCAGCTCGCCGGTGGTCACGAACGCGGTCTGGCCGACCTCCGTCGGGTCCGGCCGCACCGGGGCCTGCACCATCCCGACGAAGAGATGGTTGTACTCCTGCTCCACCAGGCCCGACTGCGGGTCCGGGTGGTTGTAGCGGACCGTGCCGGCCTCGGCGAGCAGCGAGGGCGAGACACCCAGCTCCTCGTACGTCCGGCGGGCCGCGGCGGCGAACGGCGCCTCGCCCGGGTAGGGGTGTCCGCAGCATGTGTTCGACCACACACCGGGGGAGTGGTACTTGCCGAGGGCCCGCTGCTGCAGCAGCAGCCGCCCCTGCTCGTCGAAGAGGAAGACGGAGAAGGCCCGGTGCAGCTGCCCCGGTGGCTGGTGGGCGGCCAGCTTCTCCGCCGTGCCGATCGTGTTGCCGTCCTCGTCGACCAGTTCCAGCAAGATCGCTTCTGTGGTGCGGTTCGATGAACTGTGCCCCGCGGTGGCAGGTGTGATCGGCATGCGCATCCTTCGTATCGGTCTTCGAACCTCAAGTCTGCCGTACGCGTCCGGCAGTCCCGGGACCCGGCGCCCCCGCATGTCCCGCTCCCCCGCTGGGCGGCGGGACATGCATCACGCACGTGTGATCAGCGGATATCCGCCGAATGAAGTACCACGGAACCTGCAGGGCCGTGGTCGTCGCCGTGCTCGCGGTGCAGCACCCGGCGCGGCCTCAGTGGCAGAGCTTCGCCTCGTGCTCCGCGTGCCCGCCGGGCTCCAGCTGGAACGTGCAGTGCTCGACGTCGAAGTGATCACCGAGGCATGCCTGCAGTTCGTGCAGCACCTTCTCGTTGCCGATGGTGTTGAGTACGTCGGAGCTCACGACCACGTGCGCGGAGAGCACCGGCAGGCCCGAGGTGATCGTCCAGGCGTGCAGGTCGTGCACGTCCTCGACACTCGGCAGAGCCAGGATGTGCGCCCGTACGTCGGCCATGTCGACGTTCTTCGGGGCCGCCTCCAGCAGGACGTTCAGCGTCTCGCGCAGCAGTTTCACCGTCCGCGGCACGATCATGAGGGCGATGACGAGCGACGCGATCGGGTCGGCGGCCTGCCAGCCGGTGGTGAGGACGACGGCGGCGGACACGATCACCGCCAGAGAGCCCAGCGCGTCCGCCATCACCTCCAGGAAGGCGCCTCGCACATTGAGGCTCTCCTTCTGGCCGCGCATCAGCAGGACCAGCGAGACCGTGTTCGCCGCCAGGCCGACGAGACCGAAGACGATCATGAGCCCGCCCCGGGTGTCGGCGGGAGTGAAGAACCGCCCGATCGCCTCGAACAGCACATAGCCGCCCACACCGAGCAGCAGCACGCAGTTGGCGAGCGCGGCGAGGATCTCGGCGCGCGCGAACCCGAAGGTGCGGTTGGCGGTCGCGGGGCGGTTCGCGAAATGGATCGCGAGCAGCGCCATGCCGAGCCCGAGGGCGTCCGTGGCCATGTGCGCCGCGTCCGCGATCAGGGCGAGCGAGTCCGCCGCGATGCCTCCCACGATCTCGACCGCCATCACGCTGAGCGTGATCGCCAGCGCGATACGCAGCCGCCCGCGGTACGCGCCCGTCGCGGTGCCCGTCGCAGGTGCGCCGTGCGTATGCCCGTGGTGGTGCCCAGCTCCCATGGAAGCCCGCCCTCCGTATCGCCGTGCCACCCGTCGCGGCGTATCCGCCGCACTGACCGTCGCGGCCCAGTGAACTACGGGTGGGGGGTATCGGGCAACACGGCACTGAACACGGTTGTCATCTGCTCTGACCTGCGGAAACGATGCGCAGGTCAGAGCGGTGACAAGATCACTTACGGGCTCGGTTACGGGCTGCCTCGGGGTGTCGCAGACACCAGCCCCGCCACGCCGACTCGACCATCTCGCGAACCCCGTACCGGGCCGTCCAGCCCAGCTCCTTCGTCGCCCGGTCGGCGGAGGCGACCGCGCGCGGAGCGTCGCCGGGCCGGCGCGCCTCCACGACCGGCGGCCGGTGGTCCCCGGTCACCTCGGCGATCGTCGTGATCAGTTCCCGTACGGAGACGCCCTCGCCGCGGCCGATGTTCACCGTCAGATCCCCCGACGCGTCGCCGGCCGAGAGCCGGCGAGCGGCCGCAAGGTGTGCCTCGGCGAGGTCGTCGACGTGGATGTAGTCGCGGATGCAGGTGCCGTCCGGCGTCGGGTAGTCGTCGCCGAAGATCCGCGGGGCCTCGTCGCGGGTGAGCCGGTCGAAGACCATGGGGACGATGTTGAACACGCCCGTGTCCGCGAGCTCCGGCGCCGCGGCGCCCGCCACGTTGAAGTAGCGCAGGCACACCGTCGCGATGCCGTGTGCCCGGCCCGCCGCCCGCACCAGCCACTCCCCGGTGAGCTTCGTCTCGCCGTAGGGGTTGAGCGGGGCGCAGGGCGTGTCCTCGGTGATCAGACTCACATCCGGGTTGCCGTAGACGGCCGCGGACGAGGAGAAGAGGAACCGTGTGATCCCGGCCTCGGCCACCGCCTCGAGCAGCACCGCCAGGCCGCCGACGTTCTCCCGGTAGTAGCGCGTCGGCCGGTCGACCGACTCACCCACCTGCTTGAGGGCCGCCAGGTGCACCACACCCGTCACCGCGTGCTCCGTGAGCACCCGCTTCAGCAGCGCGGCGTCGTGCGCCGAGCCCTGGACGAGGGGGACCTGAGGCGGGAGCCGGTCGGGGACGCCGGCCGAGATGTCGTCGAGCACGACCACACGTTCCCCGGCGTCCGCCATGGCCCGCGCCACGTGTGCCCCTATATATCCAGCTCCACCTGTGATCAGCCATGTCATGGATGCCAACCCTAAGCCGGACCGGCGGCGAGGGCATGCCCGCTCCGGGCCCGTTGCCGCTTGTCCGGGCCTTCGGGGCTTGTGCGGGCATACGCGGTGACGGGGTATCCGCGGTTACGGTATGCGGGCATCCGGGACCACGGTTTGTGGGCCGGGGTGCTCATCCACGATGATGATCGTCAGGGCTGCGGCCACGCAGATCGCGCTTATCGGGCCGTAAACGGGCGGTGAACGCCCGCTTCTGTTCATCCGATAACCTCAGCCGATGCGCCGCCCGGCCGCCTGGCCAGGGGCGCCCCACCATGCGCATGCCCGGCGCCGCGGTGCACCGGCAACCAAGGAGTGAGTTCGTCTGTCGACCGCCATCCTCATCGGCCAGCCGGCCCCCGGATCGTCCCTCGAGGGCGATCTGCGGTCGCTGGGCTTCGACGTGCGGATCGCCACGGATGCCGCCGACGTCGGGTCGCTGCTCGCGGTGGTTCCCGGCGATGAGCGGGTCGCACTCGTCGACGCCCGGTTCGTGGGACATGTCCACGCCCTGCGGCTCGGCCTCACCGACCCCCGCTTCGACGCCTCCGCCGTTCCCGGTGCCGTAGCGGCCCGCCCGCCCGCCCGCCCGGCGCTGGCCCTCGCCGTACGCAGAACCGCTGACGACACCGCACGCGGCGCCGTCGCCGTCGGCAGGATCGCCGACACCGTGGCCGAGGCTCTCGAGGACACCGACGTCGCCGTGCACCGGCCCGAGCTCGGCTCCCTCGTCGCCGCCGTCCCCGCCGACCCCCAGGCCGGCAACGAAGCCCGGCAGGCCGTCGCCGCCGTCGACGAAGAGGCCATACGCCTGCGGAGCGCCGTGAAGTCCCGGGACGGCTTCTTCACGACGTTCTGCATCAGCCCGTACTCGCGCTACATCGCCCGCTGGTGCGCCCGCCGCGGCCTGACCCCCAATCAGGTCACGACCGCGTCCCTGCTCACCGCGCTGATCGCGGCCGCCTGTGCCGCCACCGGCACGCGCGGCGGCTTCGTCGCGGCCGGCGCTCTGCTCCTCTTCTCCTTCGTACTGGACTGCACCGACGGGCAGCTCGCCCGTTACTCCCTGCAGTACTCGACGCTCGGCGCCTGGCTCGACGCCACCTTCGACCGGGCCAAGGAGTACGCCTACTACGCGGGCCTCGCTCTCGGCGCGGCCCGCGGCGGCGACGACGTATGGGCGCTCGCCCTCGGCGCGATGGTGCTGCAGACCTGCCGCCACGTCGTGGACTTCTCCTTCAACGAGGCGAACCACGACGCGACCGCCAACACGAGCCCCACCGCGGCCCTTTCCGACAAGCTCGACAGCGTCGGCTGGACGGTGTGGCTGCGCCGGATGATCGTGCTGCCGATCGGCGAGCGCTGGGCGATGATCGCCGTGCTCACGGCGGCGACCACACCTCGCATCACCTTCTACGCACTGCTCATCGGGTGCGCGATAGCTGCGACCTACACCACAGCGGGCCGCGTACTGAGGTCGCTGACCCGCAAGGCCCGCAGGACCGACCGGGCCGCGCGGGCGCTGTTCGACCTCGCCGACTCCGGTCCCATTGCGCAGGTGTTCGCCCGGTCGCTCAAGAGCGCCGCGCGGCTTCTGCCCGCGCCCGTCTACGCGTTCGTCGGCGGCGTGGCCGTCGTCACTGTGAGCGCTCTCACGGACTTCGGCGGACCGTGGCCCGTCGTCGCCGCGCTCGTGTACTGCGTCACATCCGGGATCGCGGTCTCCCGGCCCCTCAAAGGCGCCCTGGACTGGCTTGTTCCGCCCTTCTTCCGGGCCGCGGAGTACGGCACGTTCCTGGTACTGGCCGCCAACTCCGGTGTGAACGGGGCCTTGCCAGCGGCTTTCGGACTGGTGGCCGCAGTCGCCTACCATCACTACGACACGGTGTACCGCATCCGCGGCAACACCGGCGCGCCCCCGCACTGGCTCGTGCGGGCGATCGGCGGACACGAAGGCAGAGTCTTGGTGGTCACCGTGGTCGCGGCTCTGCTCAACAACACAGATTTCACCGTCGCGCTCACGGTCCTCGCCGTGGCCGTGGCACTCGTGGTGCTCGTCGAGAGCATCCGCTTCTGGGTGTCCTCCGGAGCACCCGCCGTACACGATGAAGGAGAACCCGCATGATCGGCCTCGTGCTGGCGGCCGGCGCCGGACGGCGTCTGCGCCCCTACACCGACACCCTGCCCAAGGCGCTGGTGCCGGTGGGTCCCGAAGGCAACGAGGACAGCCTCACCGTCCTGGACCTGACCCTCGGCAACTTCGCCGAGATCGGTCTGACGGAGGTCGCGATCATCGTGGGCTACCGCAAGGAGGCCGTGTACGAGCGCCGCGAGGCGCTGGAGGCCAAGTACGGGCTCAAGATCACCCTCATCGACAACGACAAGGCCGAGGAGTGGAACAACGCCTACTCCCTGTGGTGCGGCCGTGACGCGATCAAGCACAGCGTGATCCTCGCCAACGGCGACACCGTGCACCCGGTCTCCGTCGAGAAGACGCTGCTCGCAGCCCGTGGCGGCGACAAGAAGATCATCCTCGCCCTCGACACGGTGAAGTCCCTCGCCGACGAGGAGATGAAGGTCGTCGTGGACCCCGAGAAGGGCATGACGAAGATCACCAAGCTCATGGACCCGGCCGAGGCCACCGGTGAGTACATCGGCGTCACCCTCATCGAGGGCGAGGCGGCCGACGAGCTCGCCGACGCGCTGAAGACCGTTTTCGAGACGGACCCGCAGCAGTTCTACGAGCACGGCTACCAGGAGCTCGTCAACCGCGGCTTCCGGATCGACGTTGCGCCCATCGGCGACGTCAAGTGGGTCGAGATCGACAACCACGACGACCTCGCCAAGGGACGTGAGATCGCGTGCCAGTACTGACGCGACTCATTCCGTCGCCGGTCGTCGTGGACATCCGTCCCGGCGCCCTCGACGATCTGGCGGGGATCCTCTCCGACCAGCGCATCGCGCCGTCCGGCCGGATGGCCTTCGCCATCAGCGGGGGATCCGGCCAGGCGCTGCGCGAGCGCTTCGCACCGGCGCTGCCCCACGCGGACTGGTTCGACGACGCCGACGGCACCATCGACGGTGCCGTCCGCCTCGCCGACTCGATCAAGAAGGGCGGCCACTACGACGCGGTGATCGGCCTCGGCGGCGGCAAGGTCATCGACTGCGCGAAGTACGCCGCAGCGCGCGTGGGCCTGCCGCTGGTCGCGGTGGCGACGAACCTCGCCAACGACGGTCTGTGCTCGCCCGTGGCCACGCTCGACAACGACGCGGGCCGCGGCTCGTACGGCGTGCCCAACCCGATCGGGATCGTCATCGACCTCGATGTGATCCGCGAGGCACCGGTGCGCTACGTGCGAGCCGGCATCGGCGACGTGATCTGCAAGATCTCCGCCGTGGCCGACTGGGAGCTGTCGCACCGGGAGACCGGTGAGCAGGTCGACGGCCTCGCCGCCGCGATGGCCCGCCAGGCCGCCGAGGCCGTGCTGCGCCATCCCAGTGGCATCGGGGACGACGAGTTCCTGACGACGCTGTCGGAGTCCCTGGTCCTGTGCGGCATCTCCATGTCCGTGGCCGGTGACAGCCGCCCCGCGTCCGGAGCCTGCCACGAGATCAGCCACGCGTTCGACCTGCAGTTCCCCAAGCGCAACGCCCTCCACGGAGAGCAGTGCGGCATGGGAGGCGCGTTCGCCACGTACCTGCGCGGCGACCGCGACATGGCCGGACAGATGGCCGACGTGCTGTACCGCCACGGACTGCCCGTTCTCCCCGAGGAGATCGGCTTCACGGCGGACGAGTTCGTCCAGGTCGTGCAGTTCGCCCCGAAAACCCGCCCCGGTCGTTACACGATTCTGGAACACCTCGACCTGACCCCCGAACAGATCAAGGACGCATACGCCGACTATGCCAAGGCCATCGGTAGCTGAACTCCGCCCGGTCGTTCACCCCCCGGGTGTGAAGGACAGGCGGAGCGGCGAGCACTGGGCCGGCCGGCTCTACATGCGCGAGCTCTCCCTGCGCGTGGACCGGTACCTGGTGAACACACGGGTCACGCCCAACCAGCTGACCTATCTCATGACCGTCTTCGGCGTCCTCGCCGCCCCGGCCCTGCTGGTGCCGGGGATCGCGGGTGCCGTGCTCGGCGTGCTGATGGTGCAGCTCTACCTGCTGCTCGACTGCGTCGACGGCGAGATCGCCCGCTGGAAGAAGCAGTTCTCGCTCGGCGGGGTGTACCTGGACCGGGTCGGCGCCTACCTGTGCGACGCCGCGGTGCTGGTCGGGTTCGGTCTGCGCGCCGCCGATCTGTGGGGCTCCGGGCGGATCGACTGGCTGTGGGCCTTCCTCGGCACCCTCGCCGCCCTCGGCGCCATCCTGATCAAGGCGGAGACCGACCTCGTCGGCGT
Organism: Streptomyces sp. NPDC002577; assembly: GCF_053594815.1. Classification (NCBI taxonomy): domain Bacteria; kingdom Bacillati; phylum Actinomycetota; class Actinomycetes; order Kitasatosporales; family Streptomycetaceae; genus Streptomyces; species Streptomyces sp. NPDC002577. The sequence goes on from NZ_JBSFWK010000014.1 coordinate 161,939, forward strand.
CGCCCGGCACCAGGGCGGCCTGCCGCCGGTGAAGGAGGCGGCGTCCGAGCCGCGCTCGTCCGGTATGGCGCTGGCCCGCAAGGCCGCCGCGGCGCTGAAGTTCCACCGCCTGATCCTCGGGGTCGAGGCGTCCCTGCTGATCCTGGTCCTGGCGATCGTGGACACGGTCAGGGGCGACCTGTTCTTCTCGCGGCTCGGCGTCGCCGTGCTGGCCGGCATCGCGCTGCTCCAGACCCTGCTCCACCTGGTGTCCGTCCTCGCCTCCAGCAGGCTGAAGTGAGTACGGGCATGAGGGTCGGTGCGGTCATCATCACCATGGGCAACCGCCCCGACGAGCTCCGCGCCCTCCTCGACTCGGTCGCCAAGCAGCACGGCGACTCGGTCGAGGTGGTCGTGGTCGGCAACGGCTCTCCGGTGCCGGACGTTCCCGAGGGTGTACGCACCGTCGAGCTGCCGGAGAACCTCGGCATCCCGGGCGGCCGCAACGTCGGCATCGAGGCGTTCGGCCCGTCCGGCTCCGAGGTGGACGTCCTGCTGTTCCTGGACGACGACGGACTGCTCGCCCACCACGACACGGCGGAGCTGTGCCGCGAGGCCTTCGCGGCCGACCCGAAGCTGGGCATCATCAGTTTCCGCATCGCCGACCCCGAGACCGGTGAGACCCAGCGCCGCCACGTTCCGCGGCTGCGCGCGTCCGACCCGATGCGCTCCTCGCGCGTCACCACCTTCCTCGGCGGTGCCAACGCGGTGCGTACCCGCGTGTTCGCCGAGGTCGGCGGCCTGCCCGACGAGTTCTTCTACGCCCACGAGGAGACCGATCTCGCCTGGCGTGCCCTGAACGCCGGGTGGATGATCGACTACCGCTCCGACATGGTGCTGTACCACCCGACGACCGCCCCCTCCCGGCACGCGGTCTACCACCGGATGGTGGCCCGCAACCGCGTCTGGCTCGCCCGCCGCAATCTGCCCGCCCTGCTGGTCCCGGTGTACCTGGGCGTCTGGCTGCTGCTGACCCTGTTGCGGCGCCCGTCGCGCCCCGCCCTGAAGGCGTGGTTCGGCGGCTTCCGAGAGGGCTGGACCACCGCGTGCGGCCCCCGGCGGCCGATGAGGTGGCGTACCGTGTGGCGGCTGACCCGACTGGGCCGCCCTCCTGTCATCTGACAAGCTCGGTCTGAGGGCATTCGGGCCGTGACCGGTCCCCGGCACCTGCCCATGCCCGACCAGGCTGCGCATCTCGAGGACGAAAGTTTCCATTTGTGAGTGAGACAACGCATGACGGCGGAGTCGCGGTGAGCGCCCCTCCGTCGCCCGATGACGGGCTCTCTCCGGCCGAGCTGGCCGCCAAGTACGGCCTCGCCGTCAGCGGCGCCCGGCCCGGCCTCTTCGAGTACGTCCGTCAGCTCTGGGGACGGCGCCACTTCATCCTTGCCTTCTCGCAGGCGAAGCTGACCGCCCAGTACAGCCAGGCCAAGCTCGGCCAGCTGTGGCAGGTGGTGACCCCGCTGCTGAACGCGCTCGTCTACTACCTGATCTTCGGCCTGATCCTGAACGCCAGCCGGGGCATGTCACACGACGTGTACATCCCGTTCCTGGTCACGGGCGTGTTCGTCTTCACCTTCACGCAGAACTCGGTCATGGTCGGCGTACGCGCGATCTCCGGCAACCTCGGCCTGGTGCGCGCGCTGCACTTCCCGCGCGCCTCGCTGCCCATCTCGTTCGCGCTGCAGCAGCTCCAGCAGCTGCTGTTCTCGATGATCGTGCTGTTCATCGTGGCGGCCGGATTCGGCAGTTACCCGGACCTGTCCTGGGTGCTGATCATCCCGATCCTCGTGCTGCAGTACCTGTTCAACACCGGTCTCGCGCTGATCATGGCCCGGATGGGCAGCAAGATCCCCGACCTCGCCCAGCTGATGCCCTTCATCATGCGTACCTGGATGTACGCGTCGGGTGTCATGTTCTCCATCCCGATCATGCTCGAGAGCAAGCCGTCCTGGATCGCGGACGTCCTCCAGTGGAACCCGGCGGCGGTCTACATGGACCTGATGCGCTTCGCGCTCATAGACGGCTACGGGTCCGAGAACCTGCCGGCGCACGTCTGGGCCGTCGCCGCGGGCTGGGCCGTGCTCGTCGCGGTCGGGGGCTTCGTGTACTTCTGGAAGGCGGAGGAGCGGTACGGCCGTGGCTGAGCAGAACACCGGGGCGTACATCCCCACTGTCATCGCGGACGAGCTGCACATCGTCTACCGCGTCAACGGCGCCAAGACCGGCAAGGGCAGTGCCACCGCCGCCCTCAGCCGCATCGTCAAGCGCGGCGAGGAACGCGGCGTGCGCAAGGTGCACGCGGTGCGCGGCGTCAGCTTCACCGCCTACCGCGGCGAGGCCATCGGCCTCATCGGCTCGAACGGCTCCGGCAAGTCCACCCTGCTGCGTGCCATCGCGGGCCTGCTGCCCGCGGAGAAGGGCAAGGTCTACACGGACGGCCAGCCCTCGCTGCTCGGTGTGAACGCGGCCCTGATGAACGACCTGACGGGCGAGCGGAACGTCATCCTCGGCGGGCTCGCGATGGGCATGTCCCGCGAGCAGATCAGGGAGCGCTACCAGGAGATCGTCGACTTCTCGGGCATCAACGAGAAGGGCGACTTCATCACGCTGCCCATGCGCACGTACTCCTCGGGTATGGCGGCCCGCCTCCGGTTCTCCATCGCGGCGGCCAAGGACCACGACGTACTCATGATCGACGAGGCGCTGGCCACCGGCGACCGCAAGTTCCAGAAGCGCTCCGAGGCACGCATCCGCGAGCTGCGCAAGCACGCCGGCACGGTGTTTCTGGTCAGTCACAACAACAAGTCGATCCGGGACACCTGCGACCGCGTGCTGTGGCTGGAGCGCGGCGAGCTGCGCATGGACGGTCCGACGGAAGAGGTACTCAAGGAGTACGAGAAGTTCACGGGCAAATAGCGAGGACCGCTGCCCGGGACCGCCGGTCGGTCCGTATGTCCGGCCAGGACTTTCGGCCGGGACCTCCGGCCACGACCAACGCCGTGACCAGCTGAGATGACCGGCCGCCAGGGCCCCGCCGCAGATGCCGGAGGGGCCCTGATGCGCGTCTCGGTCTCAATTCCCTTGCCGCCAGGGAATCTTGACGGCAATCGGTGTGTTGTTGTGATGCGCAGGACACCCCGCCGAGGCGTGGCGCGTTGTACAACGTAAGCTGTACCGGTTGCTGATTCGCGGCACACAGCGCGACACGCACAGCGTCCGGCTCGGAGGGGGTGTCTCCCGGGCCGGCCTGGGGGACTCCTCGGCAGGCCGCTGGGCGGCGTGTCCGAAATAGGATGTATTCGGTCGGCAGTGTAGAACGGGAGATGTGACGGCAATGTCTACGGAAGGTCCCCGGCTTCGCGATGCCTCCGCCGTCCACGCGCCGGGCAGCCGGCGGTGACGGGAACCGAAGGGGCGCGTATGGAGGCCGTCTCCCGGGCGAAGTCCGCTGGTGAGGCCCCGGTCCGCGCCACGCTCGACAAGGCCGCGGACGAGAACTTTCCCGTGGCACCGTTCTTCCTGCCCCGCGCTTGGCGCGACGACCTGATGGCCGTCTACGGCTTCGCGCGCCTCGTGGACGACATCGGCGACGGAGACCTCGCACCCGGCGGCGCCGACGCCCGTGTGCTCGGTGTCCCGGCGGACGCAGCGGACGACAGGCTTGCCGTACTCGACGCTTTCGAGGCCGACCTCCACAGGGTGTTCGATTCGACCCCTCGCCACCCCCTGCTGCAGCGCCTCCAGCCCACCGTCCGCCGGCACGGCATCTCCCCCGAGCCCTTCCTCGGTCTGATCGCCGCCAACCGCCAGGACCAGCTCGTCACGCGCTACGAGACGTACGACGACCTCCTCGCCTACTGCGAGCTGTCGGCCAACCCCGTGGGGCGGCTCGTCCTCGCCATCACCGGCACCGCGACCCCGGAACGGATCCGCCGCTCCGACGCGGTGTGCACGGCCCTGCAGATCGTCGAACACCTTCAGGACGTTACCGAGGACCTCGGCCGGGACCGCATCTACCTGCCAGCCGAGGACATGAAGCGATTCCACGTCCAGGAAGAGGACCTACGCGCACCGACCGCAGGCGCATCGGTGCGCGCACTGGTTGCATACGAAGCGGAACGCGCCCGGGGCCTGCTGAATGAAGGGACCCCTCTGGTGGGTAGCGTCCACGGCAGGCTGAAACTGCTGCTCGCCGGGTTCGTGGCCGGAGGAAGGGCGGTGATCCACGCGATCGCCGCCGCCGAATACGACGTACTTCCTGGACCGCCGAAACCCGCCAGGCTCCGGTTGCTGCGCGAGGTGGGAGCGACTCTGCGAGGAGAGGGGTGATCCGGACCGTGGAGGAAGACCAGCACGTGTCCGCACCAGTGCTCGCCGCCTACAGCTACTGCGAGACCGTCACCGGCCGGCAGGCCCGCAACTTCGCCTACGGCATCCGGCTGCTGCCCACGCCCAAGCGGCGCGCGATGTCGGCGCTCTACGCGTTCTCACGGCGCGTCGACGACATCGGCGACGGCGACCTCGCACCGGACGTGAAGACGGCCCGCCTCGACGAGACCCGCGCCGTGCTGGCCAGGATCCGCGACGGCGAGGTCGCCGAGGACGACACCGACCCGGTGGCCGTGGCCCTTGCGCATGCCGCGCAGCGGTTCCCGATCCCGCTCGGCGGCCTCGACGAACTGATCGACGGCGTCGTCATGGACGTACGCGGCGAGACCTATGAGACCTGGGAGGACCTGAAGGTCTACTGCCGTTGTGTGGCCGGCGCCATCGGGCGGCTCTCCCTCGGTGTGTTCGGCACCGAGCCGGGGGCGCGGGGCGCCGACCGCGCCTCCGAGTACGCCGACACGCTCGGCCTCGCGCTGCAACTCACCAACATTCTCCGGGACATCCGTGAGGACGCGGAGGGCGGCCGCACCTATCTGCCCAGCGACGACCTCGCCAAGTTCGGCTGCTCGGCCGGGTTCAGCGGTCCCAGACCGCCGGCCGGCTCCGACTTCCCAGGCCTGGTGCACTTCGAGGTGCGCCGGGCCCGGGCGCTCTTCGCCGAGGGCTACCGGCTGCTGCCCATGCTCGACCGGCGCAGCGGCGCCTGCGTCGCCGCCATGGCCGGCATCTACCGGCGCCTGCTCGACCGTATCGAGCGCGACCCCGAGGCCGTGCTGCGCGGACGCGTCTCCCTGCCCGGCCGCGAGAAGGCCTATGTCGCCGTGCGCGGACTCTCCGGTCTCGATGCCCGGCAGGTCTCCCGGGGGACCGTCAGGAGGCGCGCCCGGTGAACCTCCACGGCCGCCGTGGGACGACTCGCGGCAAACGGTGCGCAACCCTCCGCCTCGGCGCGGCGTCCCTGACTGCAGCGGCCCGCCGTGCGATCGTCGACCACTTCGCGGACGTCGACGTCGACGGCAGGGCCGGTGGGGAGGGCGCGCGATGAGCGACGACGTGCAGCGGGACGAGCTGGATGCGCCATCCGCAGGCGGCCCTGAGGCCGCCGCCGTGGTGGTCGGCGGAGGACTCGCCGGCATCACCGCTGCTCTGGCGCTCGCCGACGCCGGAGTGCGGGTGACCCTGCTCGAGGGGCGGCCGCGCCTCGGCGGGCTCGCCTTCTCCTTCCAGCGGGGCGATCTGACCGTCGACAACGGCCAGCACGTGTATCTGCGCTGCTGCACCGCCTACCGCTGGTTCCTGGACCGCATCGACGGCACGTCGCTCGCGCCCCTGCAGGACCGGCTCGACGTACCCGTGCTCGACGCGGGCCGCAGCGTTGGGACCAACGGCTCCGGCAGCGGCCTCAGGCTCGGCAGGCTCCGCCGCACCGCCCTGCCCGTACCGTTGCATCTCGCGTCGAGCCTCGCCACCTATCCGCATCTGTCGCTCGCCGAACGCGCCAAGGTGGGACGGGCCGCGCTGGCCCTCAAGAAGCTCGACCCCGCCGATCCCGCACTGGACGCACAGGACTTCGGCAGCTGGCTGGCCCGGCACGGACAGTCGCCGCGCGCCGTCGAGGCGCTGTGGGACCTGGTCGGTGTCGCCACCCTGAACGCCGTCGCGGGCGACGCCTCGCTGGGCCTGGCCGCGATGGTCTTCAAGACCGGGCTGCTGTCCGACCCGGGCGCCGCCGACATCGGCTGGGCGCGGGTGCCCCTCGGCGAAATCCACGACACCCTCGCTCGCAAGGCGCTCGACACCGCCGGCGTCCGCACCGAACTCCGTACCCGCGTCACCTCCATCTCCCGTACGGAAAACGGACGTTGGGAGGTCAATGTTCCCGGGGAGCGGTTCGAGGCCGACGTCGTCGTGCTCGCCGTACCGCAGCGCGAGACGCACGACCTGCTCCCGGACGGCGCCCTCGACGAGCCCGAGCGGCTGCTCTCCATCGGCACCGCGCCGATCCTCAACGTCCATGTGGTCTACGACCGCAAGGTCCTCAGGCAGCCCTTCTTCGCCGCGCTCGGCTCCCCGGTGCAGTGGGTCTTCGACCGCACCGAGGCCTCCGGTCTGACGAGTGGTCAGTATCTGGCGCTGTCCCAGTCGGCCGCCCACGACGAGATCGACGACCCCGTGGCCACCCTGCGCGAGCGCTATCTGCCCGAGCTCGAGCGGCTCCTGCCCGCCGCGCGCGGCGCCGAGGTGCGCGACTTCTTCGTCACCCGCGAGCGCACCGCGACGTTCGCCCCGACCCCCGGCGTCGGCAGGCTGCGCCCGGGCGCCAGCACCAAGACCCCCGGCCTCTATCTGGCCGGAGCGTGGACCGCCACCGGGTGGCCCGCGACGATGGAGAGCGCGGTCCGCAGCGGCGTCGGTGCGGCGGGTGCCGCGCTGAGAGCTCTCGGCCGGCCGCGCGACCACCTCTTCGAGCTCGTCGAGGAGGCAGAAGACCGCGTACTCCCGGGGGACGCGGCATCCGGCGGCGGCTCGGCCGCGGGCCGGCCCCCCGGACGAACACCCGAGGGATCCGGCGCATCACTGCGAGGTGGCATCCGGTGAAGTCCGCACTGCACGGGGCGAGTCCCCGCACCCCCGGTACCGCAACAAGAGGAGAGACTGTGCCCACTGTGCCCCCGGCCGAATCGGCTGCCGACGCGGTGGACGTGACCGCGCTGCTCGAGCGCGGCCGGACCCTGGCCACACCGGTGCTGAGGGCCGCCGTGGAGCGTCTCGCATCGCCCATGGACACCGTCGCCGCCTACCACTTCGGCTGGATCGACGCCGAGGGCAACCCGTCCGACGGCGACGGCGGCAAGGCCGTACGCCCGGCGCTCGCAGTGCTGTCCGCGCAGGCCGCCGGCGCCGCCCCCGAGGTCGGCATCCCGGGCGCGGTCGCCGTCGAGCTGGTGCACAACTTCTCGCTCCTGCACGACGACCTGATGGACGGCGACGAACAGCGCCGCCACCGCGACACGGTGTGGAAGGTGCACGGCCCGGCGCAGGCCATCCTCGTCGGCGACGCCCTCTTCGCCCTCGGCAACGAGATCCTCCTCGAGCTCGGCACCGTCGAGGCGGGCCGCGCCACGCGCCGCCTCACCGCCGCGACCCGCGCCCTCATCGACGGGCAGGCGCAGGACATCTCCTACGAGCACCGTGAGCGCGTCACCGTCGAGGAGTGCCTGGAGATGGAGGGCAACAAGACGGGCGCCCTCCTCGCCTGCGCGTGCTCCATCGGCGCGGTGCTCGGCGGCGCCGACGACCGCACCGCCGACATCCTGGAGAAGTACGGCTACCACCTCGGCCTCGCGTTCCAGGCCGTCGACGACCTGCTGGGCATCTGGGGCGACCCGGAGGCCACCGGCAAGCAGACCTGGAGCGATCTGCGCCAGCGCAAGAAGTCCCTGCCGGTCGTGGCCGCGCTCGCGGCGGGCGGCCCGGCGTCGGAGCGTCTCGGCGAGCTGCTCGCCGCCGACGCCAAGAGCGCCGACTTCGACAGCTTCTCCGAGGAGGAGTTCGCCACGCGTGCCGCCCTCATCGAGGAGGCGGGCGGCCGCCAGTGGACCACCGAGGAGGCCAGGCGGCAGCACGCCATCGCCATCGAGGCGCTGGCCGCCGTCGACATGCCCGACCAGGTGCGGGCGCAGCTCGTCGCGCTCGCCGACTTCGTCGTCGTACGGAAGAGATGATCACTATCGGCCCATAGGTGTGCTTCCGGGGTGGCCCCCGGATCTCCAGCGCAGTCGCCGGCCGGTGCTCACCAGGCACCGGCCGACGGCCGACCCAGCAGAACGACCACTGCACGAAGGGGAAGCCATGACAGCGACGACCGATGGAAGCACCGGAGCGGTTCCGCCCCGCGCTGCCTCGGCCAGCGGAACAACCGAATCGACGCCCGCGGCGGCCGGGACGCACGAAGCCGCCACCCGCGCCCTGATGCGCGCCACAGATTTCCTTCTCGCCCGCCAGGACGCCCAGGGCTGGTGGAAGGGCGACCTCGAGACCAACGTCACGATGGACGCCGAAGACCTGCTGCTGAGGCAGTTCCTGGGCATCCGGGACGACAAGACCACTCGCGCCGCAGCGCTTTTCATCCGCGGCGAGCAACGTGACGACGGCACCTGGGCCTCGTTCTACGGCGGCCCCGGCGAGCTCTCCACCACCATCGAGGCGTACGTCGCGCTGCGCCTCGCCGGGGACAGCCCCGACCACGCGCACATGGCCAAGGCCGCGGAATGGATCCGCGAGCAGGGCGGTATCGCCGCAAGCCGGGTCTTCACCCGCATCTGGCTCGCCCTCTTCGGCTGGTGGAAGTGGGACGACCTGCCTGAACTCCCGCCCGAGCTCATCTACTTCCCGAAGTGGTTCCCGCTCAACATCTACGACTTCGGCTGCTGGGCCCGGCAGACCATCGTGCCCCTCACCGTCGTCTCCGCGAAGCGGCCGGTGCGCCCCGCGCCCTTCCCGCTCGAGGAACTGCACACCGACCCGCGCAACCCCAGCCCGCCCAGGCCCCTCGCGCCCGCGGCCAGCTGGGACGGCGTCTTCCAGCGCCTCGACAAGGCCCTGCACGCGTACCACAAGGTCGCGCCGCGCCGGCTGCGCAGGGCGGCGATGAACTCCGCGGCCCGCTGGATCATCGAGCGCCAGGAGAACGACGGCTGCTGGGGAGGCATCCAGCCGCCCGCCGTGTACTCGCTGATCGCGCTGCACCTGCTCGGATACGACCTCGAGCACCCGGTGATGCGCGAGGGCCTCGAGTCGCTCGACCGTTACGCCGTCTGGCGCGAGGACGGGGCCCGGATGATCGAGGCCTGCCAGTCACCCGTATGGGACACCTGCCTCGCGACCATCGCGCTCGCCGACGCCGGCCTGCCCGCCGACCATCCGCAGCTCGTCAAGGCCGCCGACTGGATGCTCGGCGAGCAGATCGTCCGTCCGGGCGACTGGTCGGTCCGCAGGCCCCACCTCACGCCGGGCGGATGGGCGTTCGAATTCCACAACGACAACTACCCTGACATCGACGACACCGCCGAGGTCGTCCTGGCCCTGCGGCGCGTGAAGCACCCGGACCCCGACCGCGTCGAGAGGGCCATCGACCGCGGCGTGCACTGGAACGTCGGCATGCAGTCCAGGAACGGCGCCTGGGGAGCCTTCGACGTCGACAACACCAGCAGTTTCCCCAACCGGCTCCCGTTCTGCGACTTCGGCGAGGTCATCGACCCGCCGTCCGCCGATGTCACCGCGCATGTCGTGGAGATGCTGGCCGCCGACGGCAAGGCCCACCACCCGGCCACGCGCCGCGGCATCGAGTGGCTGCTCGCGGAGCAGGAGGGGAACGGCTCCTGGTTCGGCCGCTGGGGCGTCAACTACGTCTACGGCACCGGGTCCGTGGTGCCCGCCCTGACCGCCGCCGGACTGCCCGGCTCGCACCCCGCGATCCGCCGCGCCGTCGCCTGGCTGGAGTCCGTGCAGAACGACGACGGCGGTTGGGGCGAGGACCTGCGCTCCTACCGCGACGTGGCGGGATGGAGCGGCCGGGGCGCCTCCACCGCCTCGCAGACCGCCTGGGCGCTCCTCGCGCTCCTTTCGGCCGGCGAACAGGAGTCCAAGGCCGTGGAGCGGGGGATCGCCTGGCTCGCCGAGACGCAAGGAGACGACGGCTCCTGGGACGAGCCGTACTTCACCGGCACCGGGTTCCCCTGGGACTTCTCCATCAACTACCACCTGTACCGGCAGGTCTTCCCGCTCACCGCGCTCGGCCGGTACGTCCACGGGGAACCCCTCTCCGGCAAGGCGAACTGATGGCCGGCACCCCGGCCCCTCAGGAGGGGCCGCCACTGCTGGTCGCCTGCGCGCTCGGCATCGAGCGCTTCGCCCTGCGCACCGGTGAGCGCACCGGCGCCGCGGGGCCCGTGACCGTACTGCGTACGGGCATGGGACCCAAGGCCGCCGAACATGCCGTCACGCGGGCCCTCGCCGACGAGGCGCTGCGCGAAGCGGCCGTCGTGGCCACCGGCTTCTGCGCCGGGCTCGCACCGGGCATGCACCCCGGCGACCTGGTGGTCGCCGAGGAGACCCGCGACCCCCACGGAACTACGCCGTGCGTAGGCACGGAACTGCTCGTACGGGAGCTGGTCCGGGCCGTTCCCGGGCGGACGGTCCACACCGGGCCGCTCACCGGTTCGGACCACGTCGTCCGAGGTCATGAGCGTTCCGAGCTGCTGGCCAAGGGCGCGATCGCGGTGGACATGGAGTCCGCGGCGACGCTCCGTTGCGCCGTTCGGGTGGGGCCGCGCCCGGTTGCGGCCGTCCGGGTGGTCGTGGACGCTCCAGAGCATGAGCTCGTCCGAATCGGCACGGTCCGCGGTGGAATATCAGCTTTCCGTATTCTTCGTAACGTGCTGCCTGTCTTCTTCGAATGGCACCGTAATTTGCTGCTCCCCAGGAGGTGAGCAAGATGGCCATGCCGCTCCGCCAGACCATCAAGGTCGCTACGTATCTGTTTGAGCAGAAGCTGCGCAGGCGGGACAAGTTCGCTCTGCTCGTGGAACTGGAACCGCTCTTCGCGTGCAACCTCAAGTGCGAGGGCTGCGGCAAGATCCAGCACCCGGCGGGAGTGCTCAAGCAGCGCATGCCGGTGGCCCAGGCAGTGGGCGCCGTACTCGAGTCCGGCGCGCCGATGGTGTCGATCGCCGGCGGCGAGCCGCTGATGCATCCGCAGATCGACGAGATCGTAAGGCAGTTGGTGGCCAAGAAGAAGTTCGTCTTCCTGTGCACCAACGCGCTGCTCATGCGCAAGAAGATGGACAAGTTCAAGCCGTCGCCGTACTTCGCCTGGGCCGTGCACGTCGACGGCCTGCGGGAGCGGCACGACGCGTCGGTCGCCAAGGAAGGCGTCTTCGACGAGGCGGTGGAGGCCATCAAGGAGGCCAAGCGCCGCGGCTTCCGGGTCACCACGAACTCGACGTTCTTCAACACCGACACCCCGCAGACCGTCATCGAGGTCCTCAACTTCCTCAACGACGACCTGAAGGTGGACGAGATGATGCTCTCGCCCGCCTACGCCTACGAGAAGGCCCCCGACCAGGAGCATTTCCTGGGCGTCCAGCAGACCCGCGAACTGTTCAAGAAGGCCTTCTCGAGCGGCAACCGAAAGCGCTGGCGGCTCAACCAGAGCCCGCTCTTCCTGGACTTCCTGGAGGGCAAGGTCGACTTCCCGTGCACCGCATGGGCCATCCCGAGCTACTCGCTGTTCGGCTGGCAGAAGCCCTGCTATCTGATGAGCGACGGGTACGCCCAGACGTACCAGCAGCTCCTGGAGGAGACCGACTGGGACGCGTACGGCCGCGGCAAGGACCCGCGGTGTGCCAACTGCATGGCCCACTGCGGCTACGAGCCCACCGCCGTCATGGCCACCATGGGTTCGCTCAAGGAGTCGCTGCGCGCGGCCCGCGAGACCCTGGGCAATGGAAAGCCGCAGGTGACGCCGTGACGACTGTGGAGCCTGTCCCATTGGGTCTTCCGGAAATGCCGGCCCGGCCGGTCGCCGCACGCCGTGTCTCACGGCAGATCCAGGTCGGGTCGGTGGCCGTCGGCGGGGGCGCGCCGGTGTCGGTGCAGTCGATGACGACGACGCGTACGTCGGATGTGGGTGCGACGCTGCAGCAGATCGCGGAGCTGACGGCTTCGGGGTGCCAGATCGTGCGGGTGGCGTGTCCGACGCAGGATGATGCGGATGCGCTGGCGACGATCGCGCGCAAGTCGCAGATCCCGGTGATCGCGGACATTCACTTCCAGCCGAAGTACGTGTTCGCGGCGATCGAGGCGGGTTGCGCGGCGGTGCGGGTGAACCCGGGCAACATCAAGCAGTTCGACGACAAGGTCCGGGAGATCGCCCGGGCGGCGAAGGATGCGGGCACGCCGATCCGGATCGGCGTGAACGCGGGTTCTCTGGACAGGCGGCTGCTGCAGAAGTACGGGAAGGCGACGCCTGAGGCGCTGGTGGAGTCCGCCCTCTGGGAGGCGTCCCTCTTCGAGGAGCACGACTTCCGGGACATCAAGATCTCGGTGAAGCACAACGACCCGGTCGTGATGATCGAGGCGTACCGGCAGCTGGCCGCCCAGTGCGACTACCCGCTGCATCTGGGTGTGACCGAGGCCGGTCCGGCGTTCCAGGGCACGATCAAGTCGGCGGTGGCGTTCGGTGCGCTGCTGTCGGAGGGCATCGGCGACACCATCCG
>NZ_JBSFWK010000015.1:0-169863 GCF_053594815.1 Streptomyces sp. NPDC002577
CTTGCTCCGACCACCCGGCTCGCCCCGGATTGCCAGTAAATGTCAATCGTCATGAACCGATGCAAGCCGGGCGCGATTCCAAGATCTTCAGGACATTCCTAGGGCTGCCCCGCCGCGGAGCCCGAGGGCGCTCGGCGGGTGAAGGCGGCGTTCCGCCCGTACCGTCGATTGCATGACGCCTATCGATGCGGGCGCCGAGCTCGATCCGGTGCACCCCGTGCCGATACCCCGCGGGCGACCCTCGCCGGGGCTGACCGCCGCCGAGGTCGCCCGGCGGGTGGCGCGCGGCGAGGTCAACGACGTCCCCGTGCGCAGCAGCCGCTCGACGGCCGAGATCGTCCGGGCCAACGTCGTCACCCGCTTCAACGCGATCATCGGCGTGCTGTGGGTGATCATGCTGTTCGTCGCGCCGTTCCAGGACAGCCTGTTCGGCTATGTGATCCTCGCCAACACCGGCATCGGCATCCTCCAGGAGCTGCGCGCCAAGAAGACGCTGGACTCCCTCGCGGTGATCGGCGAGGCGAGACCGACGGTGCGGCGCGACGGTGTCGCCGCCGAGATCGGCACCTCCGAGATCGTCCTCGGCGACCTGATCGAGATCGGCCCGGGTGACAAGGTCGTCGTGGACGGTGCCGTCGCGGAGGCCGACGGTCTGGAGATCGACGAGTCGCTGCTCACCGGCGAGGCCGACCCCGTCGTCAAGAACCCCGGCGACCCCGTGATGTCCGGCAGCTTCGTGGTGGCGGGCGGCGGCGCGTTCACCGCGACGAAGGTGGGCCGCGAGGCGTACGCCGTGCAGCTCGCCGAGGAGGCGTCCCGCTTCACGCTCGTCCACTCCGAGCTGCGGACCGGCATCTCCACGATCCTCAAGTACGTGACGTGGATGATGATCCCGACCGCGCTCGGCCTGATCATCAGCCAACTCGCCGACGAGACCGACAATTCCGGCTTCAAGGACGCGATCGCCCGCACGGTCGGCGGCATCGTGCCGATGGTGCCCGAGGGGCTGGTGCTGCTGACCTCCGTCGCCTTCGCGATCGGCGTCATCCGGCTTGGCCGAAAACAGTGCCTCGTGCAGGAGCTTCCGGCGATCGAGGGGCTCGCGCGCGTCGACACCGTCTGCCTGGACAAGACGGGCACGCTGACCGAAGGCGGCATGGACGTCACCGACGTGCGTGCGCTGGACGGCGCGGACCGGACGTACATACGCAAGGTCCTCGGCGCCCTGGGCGAGTCCGACCCGCGGCCGAACGCCAGCCTCCAGGCGATCATCGACGCGTATCCGGACAGTGACGAGTGGCGCTGCACGGAGTCGGTGCCCTTCTCCTCGGCCCGCAAGTACAGCGGCGCCAGCTTCAGCGAGGGCAACGGCGAGTCCAGCTCATGGCTTCTCGGCGCGCCCGACATCCTGCTGCCCGCCGGACACCCGGCGCTGGCCGAGACCGAGCACCTCAACGAACAGGGGCTGCGGGTGCTGCTGCTGACCCGCGCGGTCAAGGAGCTCGACGACCCCAAGGTCACGGACGGCGCGTGCCCCACCGCGCTCGTCGTACTGGAACAGCGGCTGCGGCCGGACGCCGCCGACACCCTGCGCTACTTCGCGGACCAGGACGTACGCGCCAAGGTGATCTCGGGTGACAACGCCGTGTCGGTCGGCGCGGTCGCCGCGAAACTCGGCCTGCCCGGCGCCGAGAACACCCTCGACGCACGGTCGCTCCCGCAGGCGCGCCCGGAGATGGCCGAGGCCCTCGACGATCACACCGTGTTCGGCCGGGTGACCCCCCGGCAGAAGCGGGACATGGTCGGCGCGCTGCAGTCACGCGGGCACACGGTCGCGATGACGGGTGACGGCGTCAACGACGTCCTGGCGCTGAAGGACGCCGACATCGGCGTATCCATGGGCTCGGGATCCGAGGCCAGCCGGGCCGTCGCCCAGATCGTCCTGCTGGACGACAGCTTCGCGACGCTGCCCTCGGTCGTCGCGGAGGGCCGCCGGGTCATCGGCAACATCACACGCGTCGCGACGCTCTTCCTGGTGAAGACCGTCTACTCGGTGCTCCTCGCCATCCTGGTGGTCTGCACGCAGGTCGAATACCCGTTCCTGCCACGCCATCTGACCCTGCTGTCGACGCTCACCATCGGCATCCCGGCCTTCTTCCTCGCCCTCGCCCCCAACAAGGAACGCGCCCAGCCCCACTTCGTACGGCGGGTCATGCGGTACGCGATCCCGGGCGGGACCGTCGCGGCGGTCGCGACCTTCACGACGTACATGCTGGCGCGCCACCACTACACCGGGCCCGACGAACTGGACGCCGAGACGAGCGCGGCGACGCTCACGCTCTTCCTGATCGCCATCTGGGTCCTCGCGATCATCGCGCGCCCCTACACGTGGTGGCGGATCGGCCTCGTCGCGGCGATGGGCGTGGCATTCCTGCTGGTGCTCGTCGTTCCCCGGCTAGAGCAGTTCTTCGCGCTGAAGCTGGTGGGCACGACGATGCCGTGGGCCGCGGTGGCCATCGCGGCGGTGGCGGCGGCCGCCCTGGAGTTCCTGTGGAGATGGGTCGGCCGCCGCTTTCCTGCCTGAGCCCTGTGGGCCCGGCGGTTACTGCTTCGGGTACCAGCGGCTACTGCTGCGCGTACTACTGCACGTCGACGAAGTCACCCGTGGCGTTGACCGCCGGGGTGGTCGAGGTGCCCGCGAAGCTGTAGCGGAAGTAGCCGTCGACGGAGGCCGTGACGGTGGTCTTCAGGTAGCCCGTGCTGTCGGACGTGATCGTCTTGAGCGTGGTGTAGGTGGTGGTGCCCTTCTTGCGGAACTGCAGCTTGACGGACTGGTTGGTGTAGCCCTTGTAGGTGTTCGTGTCCCAGTTGGCGCGGGTCAGCTTGCCCGTGACCGTGATGGTCTTGCCCTTCGCCACCGGCTCCGGCGAGGCGTTGACCGTCAGCTTGGAGTAGCGCTGCACCAGGGTGGAGCCGAGGTCGCCCTGGTCGGCGTACCCGACCTTGGTGATGTCGAAGTCGCTGCTGGACGGGTCCTGGCCGTTGTACGCGATGGCGAGGGCGCCGGCCTTCCAGCCGCCGGCGTCGGTGTTGGACAGGTCGCCGTTCGCCGGGTAGATGTCGATGTCGCCCGTGCAGGTGGCGGTGGTCGACGAGGTGGCCGTGCAGGTCGCCGGGTCGTCGCCGAACAGCTCGTTGTCCGGCGCGTCCCACGTGCCCTTGTAGATGTAGGGGCCGGTGTAGAAGTCGTCGGCGGTGATGTCGACGTCGGAGCCGTGGGTCAGGGTGTAGGTGACCGGGACGGCGACGTGGTTGGTGGTGCCGACCTTGATCGCCTTGCCGATCTTGAGGTCGGAGAAGGTGACGTCCATGGCGTACGGCGCGGGGTCCGTGGTGTCGGCGGTGCTGAACGCGGTCTTGCCGGAGGAGGCGCGAGCGGCCTCCTGGATCTTGGCGACGTCCGCGCGGTAGGACGCGGAGTCATCAGCCTGCGCGGCCGGCACGGCGAAGGCGGAGAGGGCCAGGGCGCCGGAGACGGCGGCCACAGTGGCGCGTATGTGCATGCGATCCCCAAGTGGAGAAAGGGGCCCGACGGTTGTCGCCTTCACGTGGGGCCCAAGTGATCGTGGAGTCTGTCTGACTCGAGTGATCAGATCCGCGCCGGAAAACAATGGTTGTGCGGATTGTTAAGTCTTTGTGTACGCATTACCAAGTTATGTGCGCACATTACCGAGATCACAGCAAACGGCCCGGAGGTCGCGCGGACAACGCCGCGCGGCCTCCGTCTGCTTCGGGATCTCGAACCCGTACGGGCGCTCAGTCGAACCAGCGGTCGCGCGCCAACTCCTCCGTCCTGGACGGGTCTTCGAGCAGCGCGGCGACCTCGAAGCGGCGCGGCCACTGGCCCGCCGCCCAGGCCAGGCCCGCCGCGACGCCCTCCAGCGTCGCCGCGTGGACCGTGCCGTCGGGCGTCTGACGCCAGTCCAGCTCCGTGCCGGCCACGACGAGTTCCTCGTACTCCGTGTACGTCTCCGGGGTCGCAGGGCCGAGGAGCACCCGGACCGACTCCGGGACCGGGTGCACCACTCCCTCGCCCGCCACCTCCGCGGTCACCGTCTCGCTGAGGCGGCGCACCTGGAACAGCTCGGCGAGGTCCGCGGCGCGCGACGGGCGTACCGGGAGCAGCGGCAGCCCCGCGGCGAGCGGCAGCAGGTCCGGGGCGTCGACGACCACCGCGTCGGCCGCGTCGACGACCGTGACGCGGCCGTCCACGACGGCCCTCAGATCGTCCGGGAGCGTCACCTGCTCGGGGTCGAGATCCGCCAGCAGCCCGTAGACGGCGTGGAGTTGGGCCCCCGTGACGTCGCGCTCCGGATCGGCGAGACGGTCGAGCAGCTCGGCCGCGCCACCGGGTTCGGCGAGGAGCGCGGCGACGGAGGTGCGGACGCCGAGCGCCCGCAGCACCTGCTCGTCGTCGAAGCCCGTCGCGTCCGCCGGGTCGTACAGCCCGGCAAGCAGCGGGTCACCGCCGGCGGCGCGCAGACCGGCCGGGCGGCGGCCGTCGAGCACCGGGTGGCCGCGCAGCCACCAGGCCGTGTACGGGCGAACCGTCTCGGTCGTACCGTCCGGCAGCAGGATGCGCACCGGCTGGGTGAGGGCGTCCCTGAGCGGCGGGTGCGACAGCAGCGCGAGCGCCTGCGGCCAGCGGTCGTCGTCGACGAGGTCGAGATCGCGTACGGCGACGATCTCGGTGGCGACCGGCGGTACGGGCGTCTCGGGCAGCCGGTCCAGGATGTCCTCGCACCAGACGTCGACGGCATCGAGCAGGCCCGCGTCGTCCGGCTCGGGGAAGTCGCCGCTGCGCGGCTCCAGTTCGTCCGGGTCGAGGACCACGTCCGTGGCACGGACCAGCGCGAAGTTCGCGAGGACACCGCAGGCGGCGAGCGGCTGCTCGCCCCAGCGCCCGGCCAGTTCGGCGTCCACCTCGGCCAGTTCGCCCTCGCGCATGACCTGCGCGAAGGGGCTGCCGGGCAGCACGAGCTCGCCGGCCGGGGCGAGCTCCCCTTCCTCGTCGGGCAGCGCGAGCGCACCGAGCCATGGCTCGTCGCCCGGCTCGAGCCCGGCGTCCCGCACGAGCGCGAGGACGAGATCGGCGAGCTCCTCCGCGTCCAGCGCGTCCTCGTCCCAGGAGTCGTCCTCCAGCGAGCCCGCGACGGCGGCCCGCACCTGAGGCGTCGTCAGCACGGCGCGGGGCGTGGCGGGAAGCGCGCCGAGCTTTTCGAGGAGGGGATGCGCGGCGTCGGGGTGGGCGACCTTGAGGCCGAGCCGGGCCAGCGCGGCGGCGGCCGGAGCACCGGGCTCTTCCCCGGGCTGCTCCGCGAGCTCCTCCGCGTACTCCTCCTCGTATGCCTTCGCATACTCGCCGGCCTCCACGCTCTCGCCGGACGGAGGCACCGGCAGCAGCACCTGCCGCGGCCCGATCGTGGTACGGCCGTCGGCCAGCGGCACCGGCAGCCCCGACAGCCGGTCCGGGTCGACGCCGGCAAGGCTGTCGTACAGCCGCCGCCACCACTCGGGCTCCCGCTCCAGACCGGCGAGCCGGTCGATCGCCTCGGTCAGCGGGACCCGGGCGACACCCAGGGTGCGCAGCTCCACGCGGCGTTCGAGGCCGGCGGGCAGCAGGCTCGGCAGCACCTCCGCGAGCACCCGCACCGTGTCGGCGCCCGCGCCCTCGACGACCTCCGCCTCGCGCGGCCGCAGCGCCACGGGGACGGCCGGCTCCGTGCCGGGCGCCGGGGCCTCGCCCTCGGGGGTCCAGGCCGGCTCGGCCTGTTCCTCCTCGCGCTCCACCGCGGGCGGCAGGAACGCCGTGCGCGGCAGCCGGTCAAGGACGGCCTCGCGCAGCGCCCCGTCCAGGACGCCCTTGCCGAGCGGGCCCGGAACGAGGTCGATCAGCTGCGTGCTCAGCGGGCGCCAGCCGGCGAGCAGTTCGGCATACGCGTCCGCCGCCCGCTGCACGAGGAAGTCGGTCAGCGGGCCCGGCGCGGCGTGCCGGCGCATCGTGTCCAGCGGCAGCGACGCGATCAGCAGCGCCGGCACGCCGAGCGGCTCGTCGCTCGGGGTCGGGGCGTGCACGACCGGGGCGGTACGGGGGCGGCGCGGGGCGCCCTCCTCGTCCACCGGGACGGCCCAGGTCACCGACCAGTACGGGCGCAGCCGCTCCTCGACCGGGCGGTCCGCGAGCAGCTCGGGGTCGAGGGAGCCGTGGCGGGCGACCGTGCGCCAGCGGCTCGTGCCGTGGCGGGTGTCGTCGATGACAATGTCGGAAGCCGCCTCGGGGTGCGGGCGCCGCCGCAGCGTGCGGACTCCGTCCGCCGCGCCCGGGGTCTCGATGACGACCTCCTCGAGACCCGGGAGGCTCAGCAGGAGCGCGTCGTCGACGCCCTCCAGCAGCCGCTCGACCAGGTCGCCCGCCGCCGCGTCGCGCAGCGGCAGGATGACGACGGTGTCGTAGCCGTCGGGGGCGGTGCCCTCGGCGGGGAGCGGCAGGCGCAGGAGCGGTACGTGGCCCTCGCGGCGGCGCAGCTCGTCGCCCAGTCCCGGGCTGTGGCGCGCGGTCTCGGCGGCCAGCTCGCGGGCCTCGGCGAGCGACCACCGTACGCCGCCGTGGCGGCCGACCAGCGCGGGCTCGTCGGACACGGCGAGCACGGCGGCGAAGCCGACGCCGAAGCGGCCGACGGCCGCGGGCCTGCCCTCGCCGTGCTCCTCTCGCTTCGCGGAGGCGCGCAGCGTGGACAGGGACTCGACGCCCACCGCGTCGAGGGGGGCGCCGGTGTTGGCGGCGGCGAGGACGCCGTCGCGCAGGGTGAGGCGCAGCCGGCCGGGGACGCCTGTGCGTGCCGCCGCGTCGGCGGCGTTCTGCGCCAGCTCCACGACCAGGCGGTCGCGGTAGCCGCCGAGCGCCACGTCCTCCTCGGCGTTGGCGTCCTCCCGGAACCGGGCCGGACTCGCGCCCCAGGCGTCCAGCACCCCGCGCCGCAGACGCGCCGTCCCGAAGGGATCCGCCCCCTCAGGGGCCGGCCGCACGAACTTGCTCACGGTGGTCACTCCTTGCCTCCGCCTCCGGCACGGTTTGCTGTTCCCGGCGGCGACGCGGTTACGCGCGGCCGCCGCCCGAAGGTACCGCGCGTCTGCCCCTGCGGGTCCGCTGGTGCGCCACCTGCCGGTGGCTGGGTCGGGGCCACAGGGCACCTGCAGGTCTCGCCGTTGTGGGCAATCGTTCCGCAGGGCTGGGGGCACCTCCCAGCGGTAGCTGGGGGAGGGTGGGCACAACACCACGACGCACGGTGCGCGCAAACCGTCGTCCAGCCCGGGGCATGGGGCCCCGCCCACGACCGGGGGGCACCCCAAAAACGCGGGCGCCCCAAAGCTGCGGCCGCCGGAGGCTAGCTGTGGCCGAACTCCTCCGCCGGCCCCTCCGTCTCCACAGACCCCGAGTCCGCCGCAGGCCGCAACGGCATCTCATCCACCCGAGTCTCATCCAGCACCGGCGGAGCCGGCCGCGGCGGCTTCGGCATGACCGCCGCCTCGGAGTGCGCCCCACACCCGTACGCAAGGGAGACCACCCGGCCGTCGGCCGGTGAGAACTCGTTCGAGCACACGCCGAAGGCCTGCCGCAGCGACCCGGCCAGCGGCATCAGAAACCCGCAGCTCACACAGGACGCAGGCGCGGCCTGCGCCATCTGTGTCTTGGGTCCGTACGACTCCTCCCAGCGGTCGGCCGCCGTGTGCAGCCCGTACCGCGAGAGCACCCGCGCCCGCCGCATGCCGAGCTCCTCGGCAACCCCGGCGATCGAGCCCCGCGACGGCGCGACCGGCAGGTTCGCCGGCGCCCCGCCCGTGACCTCGGCGTCCTCGGCCTCGACGAGCTCGGCCATCTCCTCCGACACGGCGGAGTTCGGCGGCGGCACGTCCTCGTCGCTGAATCCCGGCTCGAGCCGCAGATCCTCCGCCTCGGTCGGCAGCAGATCGCCCGGACCGAGGTCGCCGGGCCTCAGCCGCTCGCTCCACGGCACCCACTCGGGGGCCAGCAGCGCGTCGGGACCGGGCAACAGCACCGTCTCGTCCAGCGTCACGACCTTGGCGCGCGAGGCCCGCGCCACCGTGACGGCCCAGCGCCAGCCCCGGTACCCCGGCTCCTTGCACTCGAAGAGGTGCGTGACGACCCGGTCGCCCTCGACGACCATCCCGGCATGCTCGCCGACGACACCGGGCGCGGCTGTCTCCTCCGCCGCGGCACGGGCAAGCTCGACGGCCTCGGCGCACAGGCGGTCAGGGGTACGGCTTCGCGTTGTCGCTGCGCTCACAGGTATCGCTTCTCTCCTACGCCGTCTCACGAGTGCGCCGTACGGCAGCGGATGTACCGGGAGCGGGACGGAGCGGACCTGGGGGCCGCGTCGACGTCCGCGCCCGGTTCGTCCCGGGCGCACCTACGTCACCCATTCTGCGGGATGCCGGAGGGGTGCGCGGCCGCGGACTGCCGTTGAATTGCGCGCTATGCACGCTACCCTCTCCGGGCCCGTGGGCCCACACCGACGTCTGTCCCGCTGCGCTTTCCGGTGCGCGGGCCGGACCCACGCTTTCCGGTAACCGTACGTCGTGGGTCGTGCCCACCCTCCCCGGGACGGCACCGCCCACCGGCCGGAAGCCGGGGCGGCGCCCGGACGAGACGCCCATACGCGCGGTAACCGCACTACCCACCGCCCCCGCGGGGCACTATGACGGAGTGGCAGCCGCAAAATCGTCCGCCTCGAGCGGGGAGGCAGGTCCGGTCAGCAGGGGCGCCCGCACGGTCGGGCGTGCCCTGCATCTGCCGTTCACGGGCGCGGCGCGCGGCATCAGAAAGGCGACGCACGCGCACGGCGCGGGCGAATCGGGCCTCGGCAAGCTCATCGAGCTGCACGGCGTGAACGGCGCGGGCGACGTGATGATCACCGTCGCCCTCGCCTCGACGGTCTTCTTCTCCGTGCCGACCGACGAGGCCCGCGGCCGCGTCGCGCTCTACCTCGCCATCACCATGGCGCCCTTCACCCTCCTCGCCCCCGTCATCGGCCCCCTCTTCGACCGCGTCCCGCACGGCCGCCGCGCCGCCATGGCCGGCGCGATGCTGGCGCGGGCCCTCCTGGCGCTCATACTGTCCAGCGCCGTCGTGACGGGAAGCCTGGAGCTGTACCCGGCGGCCCTCGGCGTCCTCGTCGCCTCCAAGGCGTACGGCGTGGTCCGCAGCGCCGTGGTCCCCCGGCTCCTCCCGCCCGGGTTCTCCCTGGTCAAGGCGAACTCACGGGTCACGCTCGGCGGGCTGCTCGCGACCGGGGTGGCCGCGCCGATCGGGGCGGGGCTGCAGCTGATCGGCCCGCGCTGGCCGCTGTACGGCGCGTTCGTGATCTTCGTCGTGGGGATGCTCCTGTCGTTCTCGCTGCCGCCCAAGGTCGACTCGGCGAAGGGCGAGGGCAAGGCGCTGCTGGCCGCGGACGAGGAGCATCTGCACGGTCCGCACCTGAAGAAGACGGCGGGGCGGCGCCCGGGACTGCGTACCGTCGGCCCGGCCGTGACGCATGCGCTCGCCGCCAACGCGGCGCTGCGCTGCCTGTCCGGCTTCCTCATCTTCTTCCTCGCGTTCCTGCTGCGTGAGCATCCGATGGCCGGGCAGAGCGCCGCGGTGTCGCTGGGCGTGGTGGGCGTGGCGGCGGGCACGGGCAATGCGCTGGGCACGGCCGTCGGGGCCTGGCTGAAGGCCCGGGCGCCGGAGGTGATCATCGTGACGGTCGTCGCGATCGTGCTGGCCGTGGCCATCACGACGGCGGTGTTCTTCGGGACGTTCCTCGTCGCGTGCCTGGCCGCGTGCGCCGGTTTCGCGCAGGCGCTGGCCAAGCTGTCGCTGGACGCGCTGATCCAGCGGGACGTGCCCGAGCTCGTGCGGACGTCGGCGTTCGCACGCTCCGAGACGCTGCTGCAGATGTCGTGGGTGGTGGGCGGCGCGATCGGTATCGCCCTTCCCCTCAACGGCGTACTGGGGCTGTCGGTGGCCGCCGGCATCGTCGCCGTCGGCTGGCTGTCGACGGTGCGCGGCCTGCTGAAGGCGGCCCGGCACGGCAGCACCGCACGGGCCCGGGTCGCCTGACCGGGCCGGCACCGCATCCGGGGGTGACACGACCCCGCGGCACGCCGTACCCCACATGGCATGTCCTCGTAGGGCGCCGATAGCCTTCAGCCATGACCTCCCTGCCCCGCGGCAGTGCCGCACGTGAACACCGCCCGGCGAACCGCCGCCGCGCCGTCGCTGCGCTCGGCGCCGTCTCCGCCGGACTGCTCCTCCTGTCTGCCTGTGAGAAGCCGACGCCGATCGCCACCATCACGGTCGGCGGCGATTCGGTGCACTCGGAGGCCTCCTGTTATGCGGGCGGCGAGGCGCTGAAGACCTCGCAGCTGCAGGAGTGCCTGAAGGACACGGACATCAAGACCATCAAGGTCGACCCCGACGAGACCGTGCGCTTCGGCGTGGACCCGGACATCGCGGACAAAAGCTGGACGATCCTGATGAACGGCCAGGCCCTGACCGACGCCAGCACCAAGACGTACCGCACCATCCCGGGCAGCGTCTTCTTCAACCAGCAGTACGGGGCCAGCGGCTCCACCACGACCGTGAGCATCCTCGCGGGCAGCAACTCGAAGGCCACCGGCCTGTGGTCGTTCAAGCTCAAGAAGGACGCCTGACCACGGCTTCCGTACGGGTCCTGGTAGCCACCGCCGTCCCCGTCGAACGGGACGCGGTGGCGCGGGCCTTCGCCTGCCCGGTGCGGGAGGTGGCGCTCCCCGGGACGATCCTGCACCGGGTCGAGCCCGAGGCCCCGCCGGCCGAGGCACCCACCGGGGCGTCCGCCGCCCCTCCCGTCGGTATACCCGCCGCAAGCCCCGGCCCGGCATCCGCCACGGACGACCGCACCGGGAGCCGGTACGACCTGCTCGCCGCCGGCGTGGGCCCCGCCGCCGCGGCCGCCGCCACCGGAGCCGCGCTCACCGCCGCCGCGCTCGCCGGGGAGCCCTACGACCTCGTCGTCTCCGCCGGCATCGGCGGCGGGTTCCCGCCCCACGCGCCCGTCGGCTCGGTCGTCGTCGCCGACGAGATCACCGTCGCCGATCTGGGGGCCGAGACCGCCGACGGCTTCGTGTCCGTGACCGGTCTCGGCTTCGGCACCGTCACCCACCGTCCCCCGCGATCACTCGTACGGGATGTGGCCGCTGCCACCGGTGGTGTGATGGGGACCGTCCTGACCGTCTCGACGGTGACCGGCTCGGCCGCGCGCGCCGCCGAGCTGCGCGCCCGCCACCCGGGCGCCACCGCCGAGGCCATGGAGGGGTTCGGCGTCGCCGAGGCGGCCGCCGCACACGGCCGTCCCGTGCTGGAGATCCGCACGGTCTCCAACCCCGTCGGTCCGCGCGACCGCGCCGCCTGGCGCATCCCGGAGGCACTCGCCGCGCTCACCGAGGCGTTCGGGAAGACCGTGCACGTAGTGGAAAGTTGGAAGAAGCATGACTGAGCAGCCGCAGACGGAGACCGGGACCGTGAAGATCGCGTACTCCCCCTGCCCCAACGACACCTTCGCCTTCGACGCCTGGGCGCACGGCCGTGTCCCCGGTGCCCCGGCGCTCGACGTCACCTTCGCCGACATCGACATCACCAACGGCATGGCCGAGCGCGGCGAGTTCGACATGCTGAAGGTGTCGTACGCCGTGCTGCCCTGGGTACTCGAGGAGTACGCCCTGCTGCCCTGCGGCGGCGCGCTCGGCCGCGGCTGCGGGCCGCTCGTCCTCACCCGCGAGGCGGGGGCCGACCTGCGCGGCAAGACGGTCGCCGTGCCGAGCGAGAAGTCGACGGCGTATCTGCTGTTCCGGCTGTGGGCCGCGGACACCGTGCCGGGCGGGGTCGGGGAGATCGTGGTGATGCCCTTCCACGAGATCATGCCCGCGGTGCGCGACGGCAAGGTCGACGCGGGTCTGGTGATCCACGAGGCCCGCTTCACGTATCAGAACTACGGTCTGCACTCCCTCGCCGACATGGGCGAGCACTGGGAGCTCACGACCGGCCTGCCGATCCCGCTGGGCGCCATCATCGCCAAGCGGTCGCTGGGCGCGGAGACCCTGCGGCTGCTCGCCGAGTCGGCGCGCACCTCCGTCCGTATGGCGTGGGACGACCCGGAGGTCTCCCGTCCGTACGTCCTGGAGCACGCCCAGGAGATGGACCCGGCCGTCGCCGACCAGCACATCGGGCTGTACGTCAACGAGTTCACGGCCGACCTGGGCGAGGACGGCTACGCCGCGATCCGCGGGCTCCTCACACGCGCGGCGGCCGAGGGGCTCGTACCGCCCCTCGGCCCGGATGCGCTGTCGTTCCCGTAAGCCGGCCTTCCAGCCGTTTGTGAACGGTCGTCTGTCGGCGTCTATACGTCCAGCTGGTCCGCTACCGCCCGCAGCAGGCCCGCGATCTTCTTGCCGGAGGCCTTGTCGGGGTAACGGCCCTTCTCCAGCATCGGCGTGATGTTCTCCAGCAGCGTCGTCAGGTCCTGGACGATCGATGCCAGTTCGTCCGGCTTGCGGCGCTGCGCGGCGGCCACGGAGGGGGTCGGGTCCAGCACCGTCACCGACAGGGCCTGGTCGCCGCGCTGACCGGCGACGACACCGAACTCCACGCGCTGGCCCGGCTTGAGTGCGTCGACGCCTTCGGGCAGTACGGAGGAGTGAACGAAGACGTCACCGCCGTCGTCGCGGGAGAGAAAGCCGAAGCCCTTCTCGCTGTTGAACCACTTGACCTTGCCGGTAGGCACCTGAAGTCCTCGTCCTCGTACTCGTCTGCGCCGCTTCGTCGGTTGAGAGCGGCAGGGGAAAACGGCTCTGGATAGCAGTACAGCGGGTCCAGCGACCCGCCGGCACCAGGCTAATGGTCCGGGGGCCCGTGACAAGACGTCGCCGGACTGTTCCTCTGGGCTGGGAACTACCCTGGTGCGGTGCGTGACACTCATTCTTCCCTGGGGACGTCTCCCGGACTCCCGGACCAAGCGAATTCCGCCGGAGCCGGTGACCGGCTGGTCCGGGTCGGTGCGATCGTCTTCTTCGCCGGGGCCGTCGCCACGCTGGTCACGGTGGCACCGCTGCTCCTCGGCACCAAGCCCTTTCCCACCTTCATGTTCGGCCTGAGCATGCTCATGGGCGTGGGGTTCCTGATCGCGGGCGCGGGAGTGCTGCGCTCCATCGCGGCACAGCGGCGCCAGGCGCGTTCGGGGCGTTAGTCGCTCGGCGGGTCAGCCGGGCCAGGGGCCGGAGCCCCGGGCTAGGCGATGGCGCGGTAGTGGTCCGCCAGCCAGGCCGGGAACTCGGTGAGGTCGCCGAGCACCACGTCCGCGCCCGCCGCGCGCAACTCCTCCGCATCGCACGGGCCGGTCGACACGGCGACGGACAGCGCGTCCGCGGTGCGTGCGCCGCGTACGTCACCGGTGTGGTCGCCGACGTAGACGCTCGCGTCGTGCTCGCGCAGCGCCTCGGCCTTCCGCTCGGCCCACAGGTCGCCGATGACCTCGTCCGCGTCGATACCCAGATGCGTCAGGTGCAGCTTGGCGTTGGGCTCGTACTTCGCGGTGACGACGATGGCGCGGCCGCCCGCCGCCTGCACGGCGGCCACCGCCTCCCGCGCGCCGGGCATCGCCGGCGTCCCGGTGATCGCGTGTGTGGGATACATCTCACGGTACAGACCGGCCATCTCCGGAATCCGGTCCTCCGAGAACCAGTGGGCGAGCTCCACCTCGAGCGGCGGGCCGAGCCGGGTGATGGCGAGATCGGCGTCGATGTACGTGCCCGTACGGGTCGAAAGCGCCAGGTACGCCGCGTGGATGCCCGGCCGGGAGTCGATCAGGGTCATGTCGAGGTCGAAGCCGACCGTCAGAGCGCGCGAGGTCATGCAGGCCATTGTGCCCAGGTCGCGAAGACGGCCTGCGGCCCGCTGCCTTCCCCGCCGCTGGCGGCGCCCAGCTCACCGCCGGTGCCGCCGTGCCCGCCACACCAGGAACAGTGCGGAGGCGACGGCCGCGCCGCGTACCGCCCAAGGCCAGGTCTCGGTCACCGCGGCCGCCATGTGTCCCTGGGCGATCGGCTCGCCCCAGCGGCCTTCGCTGCGGCCCCACAGCCAGCCGACCGCTGCCGCGGCGACCACCCCGGGCATCCCCAGGACCGCCCACTTGGTCTCGGCGGCGCTGAGCCGGCGTGAGCCGTAGGCGATGAGCCAGCCGAGCGCGAGGGCGAACCACTTGTCGAGGACGACGCCGCCAACGAGGAGGGCCGCGGCCAGCAGCAACAGGGGGCTGCCGAAGCCGGTGACACGCAGCCGGCTCAGGCGCCGCCCGGCCGTTGTCCCGTCGGCGGGGTCGGCGACATCGGCGGCCCCGCCGTCCTCGTCCTCGCCCTCTTCGTGATCCTTCTCCGCCTCCGGCGGGCGCAGTATCTCGGGGATCTCGACGCCGCCCACGAAACCCGGCACGGTGTCGGCGACGCCGAACGGGGTGCTGTCCACCCTCCACCAGTCCGGTTCGGAACCGCTCGGCCCCAGCTCGTCCTCGCCCGCGAGATGCGGCGGCGACGCCCCGGTCCGGGGTCGCGGCGGATCCTGCTCGCGACGCGGCCGCGGCACCATGCGGCGCAGCCCCTTCGGCCGCTCCGGCGGCGCCGCCGCATCGCCGGCACGCTGCCGCGGCACCGCGGGCCGGCTCCGCCGCTCGCTCGGCACGGCTCCCGGCCTCTCCTGCTGCTCAGTACGCGATACGTCGCCGCGGCCGGTGCGGTCCGCCGCCGCGACCACCTCGTCGGGGGTACCCAGCCGGTCCAGGATGCGGCGGACCACGGCCGGACTGTCGGCGGTCGCATCCGACCTGCGCCGCTCGATCTCGCTCCGCAGCTCGGAGACCAGCCGCATCCGGGTGGCGGACGGCAACTGCCGCTGCTGGGCGAGGTCGCCGACCCGGCTCAGATAGTCGAAGACGAGCTGATCGCTCTCAATCCCCACGAAGTCCCCTCCGGGACAAGCACATTGAACTACCCGCCGACGACGTTACCGCGCCCACCGCGCCACACCCCGCAACCGCTACCGCTGTGGGCAGCCGTTCCTCCCCCAGCCACGCCGGGAGGTGCCCCCAGGCGATGGGGGTACCTCCCATGCCCTCAAGGCAATGGGGGAGGGTGGGCACAGCCCACGCCGCGCAGCACCCCGCGTGCGTCCCAAGCCCCGTGCAACGGAAGGCGCCCCCGACGCACGGCACCCCGCGAACAAGCTGAGCCCACGGAACCCGCCCCCCGCCGGAGGCACCCGGTACCGTTGACCGGATGAGCACCGAGCAGACCCGGGAGCCCGCCCCCGCGCCGGCGCAGTCGGCTCCGGAAACGGCGGACACGCCCGCACCCCCGCGCTCCCTCGCGGAAGCGCTCCGCGCCCGCGACGACGAGTCGCTGGCCGCCCTCCTGCGCGCCCGCCCCGACCTGCTCACGCCCGTCCCGGGCGATCTCACCCAGCTGGCGACCCGCGCCGGCACCCGCGCCTCGGTCGTCCGCGCCCTGGAACACCTCGACCGCTTCACCCTGCAGACGGCGGAGGCCCTGGCCGTGGCCCCGGACCCCGCGGCGTACGAAACGCTGCTCTCCCTCCTCACCGGCGACCGCGCCGACGCGGCCCCGGACGTGACCACGATCGAGCACGCCTTCCCCGGAGCCCTCGCGACGCTCCGCGAACAGGCCCTGGTCTGGGGCCCGGACGACCGTCTCCGCCTCGTCCGCACCGCCCGCGAGCTGCTCACTCCGTCGCCGCAGCACCCGTCCCCGACAGGGCTCGGCCCGACGGTCGCGGAGGCCACGGCGGGGATGTCGCCCGGCCGGATCCAGGACATCGTGGCGGCGGCCGGGCTGCCGACGACGCACGACGCGGTGTCGGCGGTCGCCGCGCTGACCGAGCTGTTCACGGACCGCACCCGTATGTCGGCGCTGCTGGACGGGGCGCCGGCGGATTCGGTGTCGGTGCTGTCGCGGCTCGTGTGGGGTCCTCCGTACGGGCAGGTGACCGCCGATCCCGCGGCGCATCTGCGCTGGCTCCTCGACCGCGGTCTGCTCCTGCCGACGGCTCCGGGCACCGTGGTGCTGCCCCGCGAGGCCGCGCTGCACCTGCGCGGTGGCCGTGCGCACCGTCGGCCGGAGCCGGTGCCGCCCGCGCTGGAGTCCGCGGCCGAGTACCGTCCACAGGTTGTGGACGCGACGGCCGCAGGCCAGGCGTACACGGCGCTGGCGACCGTAGAGGAGCTGCTGAAGGACTGGGACGAGGGCGGCCCGGCGGTACTGCGCGCGGGCGGCCTCAGCGTCCGCGATCTGAAGCGGACGGCGGTGGCACTCGACGTCCCGGAACCGGTGGCCGCCTTCTGGGTCGAACTCGTGTACGCGGCCGGTCTGGTGGCGTCGGACGGCGAGGCCGACGAGCGGTACGCGGCGACGCCCGCGTACGACGAATGGCTGGAGCTGCCGCCCGCCGAGCGCTGGGCCCAGCTGGCCTCCGCGTGGCTGGCGGCGACCCGCACGGCCGGCGTGGTCGGCGGCCGGGACGCGAAGGACCGCACCCTCTCGGCGCTGGGCCCCGGCCTGGACCGCTCGGCCGCGCCGGAGGTACGCCACCGCGTCCTCGCGCTCCTCGCCACGCTCCCCGAAGGCGCCGCCTCGACCGCCGAGTCCCTTCTCGCCCGCCTCCGCTGGGAACGCCCGCTGCGCACCGGCACCGCCCAGTCGTCCAGCCGGCCACCCGCCCAGGACGACCTGCGCACCCGCCTCGCCCGATGGACGCTGACGGAGGCGGAGCTCCTGGGCGTCACGGGCCGGGGCGCTCTGTCGTCGCACGGCCGCGCGCTGCTGGGGGTCGCCACGGTGCCGCCGGCCACGGGCACCGGACCCGGCACGGGCGCCGGACCGCACGCGGGCGCCAGGCCGGAGGCGCCCTCCGGGCCAGGCGCGGGCGCCGGTGCGAAGCTGCCCACCCACGGTGCCAAGGCGCCCGCCCGCCAGGCGGACAGCGCCGACGAGACTCCGTCCGCCACCCTCACCCCGGCCACACCCCCCTCCCCCGCCGAAGCCGCCGTCCACGCGGCCCGCGCCACGAGCCTTCTCGCGCCCCTTCTCCCCGAGCCCCTCGACCACGTCCTCCTCCAGGCCGACCTCACGGCCGTCGCGCCAGGCCCGCTGCAGCGGCCGCTCGCCGACACGCTCGACGTGCTCGCCGACGTGGAGTCGAAGGGCGGCGCCACCGTGTACCGGTTCACGCCGGGGTCCGTACGGCGGGCGCTGGACGCGGGCCGTACGGCGTCCGATCTGCACGCCTTCCTCGCCGCGCACTCGCGCACCCCCATCCCGCAGCCCCTCGCGTATCTGATCGACGACGTGGCCCGCAAACACGGGCATCTGCGCATCGGGGCGGCCTCCGCGTACGTCCGGTGCGACGACGACGCGGTGCTGAACGAGATCCTCGCCGACAAGCGGTCGGCGCCGCTCCGGCTGCGCCGTCTCGCGCCGACGGTGCTGGCCGCCCAGGCCGATCCGGCCACGCTGCTCGACGGGCTGCGCGGCATGGGGTTCGCGCCCGCGGCGGAGAGCCCGGAGGGCGACGTACTGATCACGCGGGCGCACGCCCACCGCACCCCGCCGCGCACCGCCCCCGAGCCCGTACCGGAAGGCCCGCCCGTGCCCGACGCCACGCTGCTGGGCGCCGCGGTGCGCGCCATCCGCGCCGGCGACCGGGCGTCGACGGCCGCCCCCAGGACGGGTCCTGAGCACGCCGGCGAGCTGCCGCGCACCACGGCCGCCGAGACCCTCGCCACGATGCAGGCGGCGGTGCTGACCGGCCAGGCGGTCTGGATCGGGTACGTCAACGCCGAGGGCGCCGCCAGCCAGCGCGTGATCGCGCCGGTCCGCGTGGAGGGCGGCTTCGTCACGGCGTACGACCACACGGCGGACGAGGTGCGCACCTATCCGCTGCACCGCATCACGGGCGTCGCGGAGCTGGCCGAGGACCAGATCTGACCGTCGCACCACGCACGGGAATGTGACCGGCGCCACATGACAGCCCCACCGTTTTCGGCGGTGCGGCAAACTGGACGTTTGGCTGTGCACACCGCACAGACCGCGCAGAAAGGGACGGACACGAGTGAACGGACCCCTCATCGTCCAGTCGGACAAGACCCTTCTCCTCGAAGTCGACCACGAGCAGGCCGGCGCCTGCCGTCGTGCCATCGCGCCCTTCGCGGAGCTGGAGCGGGCCCCCGAGCACATCCACACCTACCGTGTGACGCCGCTCGGCCTGTGGAACGCGCGCGCCGCGGGCCACGACGCCGAGCAGGTCGTGGACGCCCTCGTGCAGTACTCGCGCTACCCCGTCCCGCACGCGCTCCTCGTCGACATCGCCGAGACGATGGACCGCTACGGCCGCCTCACGCTCTCCAAGCACCCGACGCACGGCCTGGTCCTGACGACCACCGACCGGCCCGTACTGGAGGAGATCCTGCGGTCGAAGCGGATCAAGCCGCTGGTGGGCGCCCGTATCGACGCCGACACGGTGGCCGTGCACCCGTCCGAGCGCGGCCAGATCAAGCAGACGCTGCTGAAGCTCGGCTGGCCGGCCGAGGACCTCGCCGGATACGTCGACGGCGAGGCGCACCCGATCGAGCTGGCCGAGAACGGCTGGGCGCTGCGCCCGTACCAGAAGCAGGCCGTGGAGAGCTTCTGGCACGGCGGGTCCGGTGTCGTCGTCCTGCCCTGTGGGGCAGGAAAGACGCTGGTCGGCGCGGGATCGATGGCGCAGGCGAAGGCGACGACGCTGATCCTCGTCACGAACACCGTCTCGGCCCGCCAGTGGAAGCACGAACTGGTGAAGCGGACGTCGCTGACCGAGGACGAGATCGGCGAGTACAGCGGTACGCGCAAGGAGATCCGCCCGGTCACCATCGCCACCTACCAGGTCCTGACGACGAAGCGGAAGGGCATCTACCCGCACCTGGAGCTGTTCGACTCCCGCGACTGGGGCCTCATCGTCTACGACGAGGTGCACCTGCTGCCCGCGCCGGTCTTCAAGTTCACGGCCGACCTGCAGGCCCGCCGCCGCCTGGGCCTGACCGCGACGCTCGTACGGGAGGAC
This sequence comes from Streptomyces sp. NPDC002577, assembly GCF_053594815.1. Lineage (NCBI taxonomy): Bacteria > Bacillati > Actinomycetota > Actinomycetes > Kitasatosporales > Streptomycetaceae > Streptomyces > Streptomyces sp. NPDC002577. Next base: position 19,259 of record NZ_JBSFWK010000015.1, read on the forward strand.
GGCCGCGAGTCGGACGTGTTCTCGCTGATCGGGCCGAAGCGTTTCGACGCTCCGTGGAAGGAGATCGAGGCGCAGGGCTACATCGCGCCCGCGGACTGCGTCGAGGTCCGCGTCAACCTCACCGACTCGGAGCGGCTCGCGTACGCCACAGCGGAGACCGAGGAGAAGTACCGCTTCTGCGCGACGACGGACACCAAGCGCAAGGTCACCGAGGCCCTGGTGCGCAAGCACAAGGGGCAGCAGACCCTCGTCATCGGCCAGTACATCGACCAGCTCGACGAACTGGGCGAGCATCTGGGCGCCCCGGTGATCAAGGGCGAGACGACGAACGCGCAGCGCGAGAAGCTGTTCGACGCGTTCCGGCAGGGTGAGGTCAGCGTCCTGGTCGTGTCGAAGGTCGCCAACTTCTCCATCGACCTGCCGGAGGCGACGGTCGCCATCCAGGTGTCGGGCACGTTCGGCTCCCGCCAGGAGGAGGCCCAGCGCCTCGGCCGCGTCCTGCGCCCGAAGGCCGACGGCCACCCGGCGGTCTTCTACTCGGTGGTCGCCCGCGACACGATCGACCAGGACTTCGCGGCCCACCGCCAGCGGTTCCTGGCGGAGCAGGGATACGCGTACCGGATCGTGGACGCCGACGAGCTGCTGGCCGGGGGCTGATCCGACGGCTCCCGGGATGCCGGGACCGGTCGGTACGCTGGCCGGACGGCACAAGTCATGGCAAGGAGGGCACCCCATGCCTCGTGAGGACGTCTACGAGGTGCTGTACACGGAGTCGGCGGCCCGTGACCGCGACCGCCTGGACCCGGTGCGCAGGGCTGCCTTCGACAAGGCCATAGACATCCTCGCGCGCGATCCGTACACCGAGGTCTCCCGGCCGATCGGCATCGGCGACCAGGACCGGGAGATCCGGCTGACATCACAGATCGTCGCGGAGTACATGGTGTCCCGCGGGCGGCTGCTGCTGATCATGCTGCGCATCTTCGACGACGCGGACATCCTCCTGCCCGAGGAGGGCTGAGCGGCCGCGCTCCCAGCACTCAGCCGACCCGTACGCGCGGGCGCGGGTTCCGCTCTCCGCGTGGCACGGGGAGTCCGGGCACCGGTGCGACCCGGCGGCGCACCGCCATCGCGGCCAGCAGCCCGAGCCCCAGCAGCGGATACGGCGACGCCAGCAGCTGCTGCCACCAGGGCAGCCGGAGATCCAGGTCGCCCTGGTGCGGGACCAGCCACATCGTGCGCGCGGCGAACAGGACCGCCACACCCGCGGCCAGCCGCGGGCGGCCCTCCGCGACCAGCACCGCGAGCAGCGGGACGCACCACACCCAGTGGTGCGACCAGCTGATGGGCGAGACGAGGAGCGCCGTGACGGCGGTGAGGAGGATGCCCCACCGGTCGTCGGGGACCCGGCGGGCGAGCCACAGGCCCGCCGCCGCGACGGCGGCCGCGGGCACGGCCCACGCGAGGCCGGGCGACGGGTCCCCCAGAACCCGGGCGACGAGCCCCTGGAGCGACTGGTTGTCGACGATCCACGCCTTGCCCACCCGGTCGGTCTCGAACACCCGGCGGGTCCAGAACTCGACGCTGGCGGCCGGCAGGGCGAGCGCGCCCAGCAGTACGGTGCCCGCGAAGGCGGCCAGCCCGGTGAGACCCTCGCGCACCCGGCGCGTGAGCAGCAGATAGAGGATGAACACGGCGGGCGTGAGCTTGACCCCGGCGGCGATGCCGAGGGCGAAGCCCTTGCCGATCGCACCGGGCGCCCTGGTCAGGTCCCACAGGACCAGACAGGCCAGGGCGAGGTTGATCTGCCCGAAGATCAGGGTCTGGAAGACGGGTTCGAGCCAGAGGGCGGCCGCCGATGCGGCACAGACCGCGGGGAGCGTCGCGCGCAGCCCGGCGAACCGGCACGAGAGCCACACCAGCAGCGTGAGCAGCGCGGCGTTCCCGGCGACGAAGACGGCCTTCAGGATCGCCACGGGAAGCCAGGTGGTGGGTACGAAAAGGATCGCGGCGAACGGCGGATAGGTGGCGGGCAGTCGCCATCGGGTGACCGTGAAGCCGTAGAGATCACGACCGGTCACGACGGCGGAGCCCTCGGCCCGGTACACCAGGGCGTCGGCCATGGGGATGCGCTGGACGGCACAGAGCGCGAGAAGGGCCGAGACGGAGAGCGCGAGGAGCAGGGCTGCTGCGGTATGTGATCGGAGGATCACAGTCCGGTGCTTCACGGGCGCGACCCTAGTGGATGGACGCCCGCGTCAGGGGTTGCGGCGCCTGCGGGTCAGTGGCAGGGGCCAGGGCGACGGTGGTCAGCGACAGCGGGCCACGGCGGTGGTGATCAGCGGCAACGGGGCCACGGCGGTGGTGGTCAGCGGCGGTGGACGCCCGCTTCCTCCGCGTACTCGCCGAGGACGATCACTCTGAAGGCGGCGCTCGCGAAGACCCTGACGGCGCGCAGCACGTCGCCGATGCGGTGGCTGTGGCGGCTTCCGGTGGCCGCGGAGGCGCCCGGTGGGCCGGAGTGGAAGGGGGACGGAGAGAAGGCTGCAGTGCTCATGTCTCCATTGTGGAAACCGGGCCCGGCAGGGGCATCGGCCCTTCGATGTAATCTGCGGCGGCTCCGTGTACACCCCGCGACGGACCCGTCCCCCTGAGGTCGTGTCAGGGTCGCAGGCCCTGATACGGAGGCCCGGCCATGGAGGTTCCGGTACGGGCGCGCGGACGCGCCGGGAGACCGCCGGCTTCCCGCGGCCGTGACACACGCGACGACCCGCCCGCGGTAATTCGTTGGCCATGCCACCGGCCCGTGTCCTAGAATCGCCGACCTTGCCCGCCTCCCTGCGAGGGGCGCGGCCGGCCGGACGGAAACCGGCCGGCATCCCGCTACGACAGCATGCGCACGCCGCGGCCCCCGTACGGCACACCGCCGCCCGGCCGCCGGACAGCCGCGTCATGAGCCGTAACGCCCTGCTCAGAGCAGCACCGAAGCAGCACCTTGTCACGCAGCACCTTTCCGGAGGCAACCCCGTGTCCAGCTCGTCCGCGCCGTCCGCCGCCCCGTCCAACGGCCCCTCCGACGGCCCCGGCCCATCCGACGGCCCGTCAGACGATCTCCTCACCCGCGAACGCACCCATCTCGCCGCGTCCCGCGCCGCCTTGCGGGCGATGCGCGAGGACGTGGAGTCCCTCGACATCAGGGACGTCACGGCCAACTGGGTGAACGCGGAGGTCCTGGGCCGCCAGATCGACGAGCGCATCAAGTCCCTCGCGGACCTCGCCCACACCCCGCTGTTCTTCGGGCGGCTGGACTATCTGCACGCCCCGGGCGCCGAGCAGGCGGAGGGCGCGGAGGGGGAGCAGTTCTACATCGGACGGCGGCACGTCCACGACGCCGACGGCGACCCGATGGTGATCGACTGGCGCGCCCCGGTGTCCCAGCCGTTCTACCGGGCGTCCAAGAAGGACCCCATGGACGTCGCGCTGCGCCGCCGCTTCGGCTACACCGGCGGCGACCTCACCGCGTACGAGGACGAACACCTCTCCGACCCGGCAGCTGCGACATTTTCCGGCTCCGCCGGAGGGGCGCGCACCAGCAAGCTGCTCCAGCAGGAGATCGAGCGCCCGCGCGTCGGCCCCATGCGCGACATCGTCGCCACGATCCAGCCGGAGCAGGACGAGATCGTACGGTCGGGCCTGTCCGGCACCGTCTGCGTACAGGGCGGCCCGGGCACCGGAAAGACCGCCGTCGGCCTGCACCGGGTCGCGTATCTGCTGTACGCGCACCGTGAGCGCCTCGCCCGCACGGGCACCCTCGTCATCGGCCCGAACGCGTCCTTCCTGCACTACATCGAGCAGGTGCTCCCGGCGCTGGGCGAGCTGGAGGTGAAGCAGGCGACGGTCGACGACCTGGTGGCGCACGTGGAGGTGCGGGGCACGGACGACGCGGCGGCCGCGCTGGTCAAGGGCGACGCGAGGATGGCGGAGGTCCTGCGCCGGGCCGTCCGCTCGCACGTCACGATGCCCACCGAGCCGGTCGTCGTGGTCCGCGGCTCGCGCCGCTGGCGCGTTCCGGCGTACGAACTGGATGAGATCGTCCAGGAGTTGCTGGCCCGGGACATCCGCTACGGCGCCGCCCGCGAGGCCCTTCCGCAGCGCATCGCGCACGCCGTGCTGGTGCGGATGGAGCAGGCGGGCGAGGCACCGGACGACCGGGTGCAGGACGCGGTGGCCCGCAACGCCGCCGTGAAGGCGGCCGTCAAGGCGATCTGGCCGCCCGTCGACCCGGCGAAACTGGTGCTGCGCCTGCTCTCCGACGCGGACTTCCTCGCCGAACACGCGGAGGAGATCCTCGACGAGCACGAGCAGAAGTCGATCACCTGGTCCAAGCCCGCGCGGAGCGTGAAGTCGGCGAAGTGGTCGGCCGCGGACGCGGTGCTGATCGACGAGGCGACGGACCTGGTGCAGCGCACGCACTCCCTCGGGCACGTCGTGCTCGACGAGGCGCAGGACCTCTCGCCCATGCAGTACCGGGCGGTGGGCCGCCGCTGCACGACGGGCTCGGCGACCGTGCTCGGCGACCTGGCGCAGGGCACGACGCCCTGGGCGACGCCGAGCTGGGACGTGGCGCTGCGTCACCTCGGCCACTCGGACGCGATCGTCGAGGAGCTGACCGCGGGCTTCCGCGTGCCCCGCGAGGTCATCGCGTACGCGTCCCGGCTGCTGCCCGCGATCGCCCCCGGGCTGGCGGAGGTGGAGTCGGTGCGTGAGGCCCCGGGCTCACTGACGGTTCGCCGGGTCGACGATGCCGCCGGCCTGGACGCGGTGGCCCTGGAGGCCTGTGCGGAGTCGCTGCGCCATGAGGGCTCCATCGGCCTGATCGCGGCCGACGCCCGCGTCCCCGCGCTGGCCGAGGCGCTGACGGCCGCCGGGATGACGTATCTCTCCCCCGGCGAGGAGACGACCCCGGACACCCGCCTGACCCTGGTACCGGCCTCCCTGGCGAAGGGCCTCGAATACGACTACGTGGTCCTCGACGAGCCCGCCGCCGTCGTCGACGGCGAACCGGACGAACGCACGGGCCTGCGCCGCCTCTACGTCGCCCTGACCCGAGCGGTCTCGGGCCTGATCGTGGTACATGCGGCACCGCTGCCGGAACAGCTCACACACCCACACCCTGAACGCTTCTGATCGAACTCGCCCACTTTCAAGCGGAAATTAAGCCTTTCGACAAGAACCGGCCTGATTCTGCTCATACATCCGTACTGGCGTGCGAGTGTACAAGCCCCGGGGTCATCCTCAAGGCCTCACCGAGCGTGCCTCGTCGAGGCCCACGGTGGAGCGAGGACCCTCGGCCGCATGAAGAAGATCAGGTGGCGCCCCGCCCGTGCGATGGGCGCCTGTGCGGCCATCCTGGCCCTCGCCCTCGCGGCCGCACCGCAGCAGGCGGTCGCCACAGCAGTCATGCAGCAGACCCTCACCATCGGCAACCCGCTGAACGGCAACAACGGCTTCGGTGTGATCACCGAGGGCGACCTCGTGCTGGGCAGCACCGAGACCGAAGGCACCGTCGCCGCCGGCGGCAACCTGGCCTTCGGAGCCGGGTACAACATCGCCCTGCACGGCACCGGCTTGTTCACCGCCCCCGGCGACGCCGAGCCCACGGCACTCCTCGTCGGAGGGAGGGTCGATTTCGCCAACACCAACCCGTCGGGCGTGCTGAGGATCCTCAACAACGGCTACGTCAAGATCGGCGACCTGACGGGAAGCGATGTCCTGACGCAGGACAGCAACGGCGCCTCCGTCAACACACAGGTCGTCGTCGCGGGCGCGGCGTACAGCTCGGCACCACGGATCGAACTGACGACGCGCCAGCCCGCAGCGTCGGTCGGCCCCGTCTCCGGTCTGATGGACTTCGCGTCCCTCTTCGCCCGGTTCCGCGAGCGGTCCACGACCCTGGCGCGATGCAACAACACGGTGGAGCTGCTGGACGGCAACGGCAATCCGCTGGCGGACCAGAGCACCGTACCGCCCGGGTCGAACATCAAGATCTCGCTGGCCACCGACCGTACGAACGTGCTCCATCTGACCGGAGCGATGCTGAACAACATCGCCACGCTGACGTTCCTCAACCGCCCGACACTCTCGGGGCCGCTGGTCGTCGTCGTGGACACCACGGCGGGCGGAGGGTCGTTCTCCTGGCACACCCCCACCCTGGCCGGCATCACCGGCAGCGACGCCCCGTACCTCATGTGGAACTACCCGGACGCCACGACGATCACCATCGCCAGCGGGGACACGGTCGAAGGGACCATCTACGCACCGCGTACGGACCTGACGGACGTGGTCCCGTCCAACATCGAGGGGGACGTGGTCGCGAGCACCTTCACCGCAGGCCCGCCCATCGGCGGGAACGCCGGCGAGATCCACGAGTTCCCCTTCGCCTCGGACCTGGAGTGCACCACGGGACCGGTCGAGCCGACGCCGGAGCCGTCGCCCACCTGTCCGCAGCCGACGGCGACCGAGCCGGGACTGCCCACGACGCCCGGCTCACCTGGCGCCACGACACCGGGAGCGCCGGGCACCACCACCCAGCCCGGGACCACACCGAGCGCCACCGGTCCCGGCGCCACGCCACCGGGCACCGCCCCACCGGGCGTGCCGACCACTCCGAAGCCGACGAAGACGTGTCCACCGCAGCTGGCACACACCGGTTCGGGGAGCCCGCTGGTGTTCCTCGCCGCCACGGCAGCTCTGCTGGCCACGGCCTTCGGCGGCGTACTGGTGCTGTGGCGGCGGCTGAGGGGCTGATGGTGGAGACAGCTGCTGGGCCCTGCAGCAAAGGCGGGGCCCGGGGCCCGGACGGCGAAGACCGCGCGGGCCCCGAGACCCGGGGTCCTGGTCAGGCACCGTCCAGCACGCCGCGCCACCGCTCAACGGCGTCCGCCGAGACCGGTTCCGACCAGCCGCCCGGGCGGGCCGCGCCACCGATGTGGAAGCCGTCGATGCCCGCGGCCCGCAGTCGCGGCACATGGTCGAGGCGGAGCCCGCCGCCGACCAGGATCTGCTGCGTGTACCCGGGTTCGCCGTGCCGGGCCGCTTCGCCGACGAGGACGTCGAGACCGTCGTCGACTCCGGCCGCCGAGCCGGCGGTCAGATAGGTGTCGAGTCCCGGCAGGTCCGCGAGCTGCTTGCGCAGAGCGTCGCGGTCGGCGGCGTGGTCGACGGCCCGGTGGAACGTCCACCGGCACCCGTCGACCGCGCCGGCCACGGCCTCGATCGCACCGAGGTCCGGGTCGCCGGCCGCGTCCAGGAACCCGAGGACGAACTCGTCGGCGCCTTCCGACCGCAGGGCACGGGCCTCCCGTACGAGCATGTCGAGCGCGGCGGCGTCGCCCACCGCGAACCCGTCCGCGGCACGCAGCATCACGCGCAGCGGAATGCCGACGGCCGCGCGGATGCGGGCGAAGGTCTCGCGTGACGGCGTGAGCCCGTCGGCCGCCATGTCGGTGACCAGCTCCAGCCGGTCCGCGCCTCCTGCCTGAGCGGCGACCGCGTCCTCGGCGGTGAGGGCGATCACCTCCAGAAGTGCACGCTTGCTCATGGGACCCCAATCGTCGGGTGGCTACAGGGCATACGGGCCTGAGGGCCCTCCAGACCTGCACGCCCAACAGGTCTAGTCCAATAGCCCAGCCTACAGAGCCGCGCAGCGAAGCGGCGGAAAACCCCGGCGCGGAGCGCCGAAGCCCCCGCGGCCCGACACAATGGCGGGCATGGCCGCCACACCTCCCCCCGCCCCCACGGACCTGCACACCCGCTGGTCCTCAACCGTCACGGCCGCCCGCGGTGCGGGCAAGAACGACGCAGGCAGGGACGAACCGTCCCCGAGGCCGTCCCCGAGCCCGTACGCCGAAGAACTCCTCGCCCGCTGGTCGGAACCCCATCGCCGCTACCACACCGTCGACCACCTGCGCGCGGTCCTCGACCGCGTCGACGTACTGGAGGAGTACGCCGACAACGCCGCCCTGGTCCGCCTGGCCGCCTGGTTCCACGACGCGGTCTACCTCCCCGAGCGCTCGACGAACGAGGAGCGCAGCGCCCGCATCGCCGAGCGGGCGCTGCGCGAGCTGGGGCTGGACGAGTCCGGCACGGCCGAGGTCGCGCGACTGGTCCGCCTCACGATCACCCACGACCCGGCCGCCGGCGACGCCAACGGCGAGGTTCTGTGCGACGCGGACCTGGCGATCCTCGCCTCGCCCCCCGAGACCTACGCCGCCTACGCCGCCGCCGTCCGCGAGGAGTACGGCTTCGTACCCGACGACGCCTTCCGCGAGGGCCGCGCCGCGGTCCTCCGCCAGCTCCTCGCGCTGCCGCACCTGTTCCGCACCCCGTACGGCAGGGCGCACTGGGAGGACAGCGCCCGCGACAACCTCACCGCGGAACTGAATCTGCTGGACGGCTGACTTCGGGCCCGCCGTCGGGCGACCCCACGGGCGCTCCCCGCCGCTTCCGCCGCCGCAACCCGGCCTCCGTGAGCAGCCGCACCACCTCGCGGCTGCCGACCTCCACCGCGCCCGCCGCCACCGCGTCCGCGTACCGGTGCGACGGCAGGTCGTAGTGGTCGCGTTCGAAGCCCCTGGCCGGAACGCCCAGCCGCTCGGCGAAGGCGTGCAGTTCGTCGTACGAGACGTCGCTGATCACGTGGGACCACATGCGGCCGTGGCCGGGCCAGTTGGGCGGGTCGATGTAGACCGTCACGACGTGGTCGTCTCGCCGCACGAGCCGAGCGAGCCGACCGCCGCGACCTTCACCCCGATCTTGCCGCACACCCAGTGCGGATCGGGCCCCAGTTCGGGCTCGACGTCCAGGGCATGCGGATCTCCGGAGCCGCAGACCGGACACAGCGGCCACCGGCCGTACCGCTCCAGGAGGGCGTCCTGTACGTCCTGGGCGACCAGTCCCGCCACGTACTGCATACCCTCCGGCCACTGCTCGGCCCACCAGCGACGCTGGACCACCGACTCCTCCACCAGGGAGACGATCTCGGCCTCGGCCACGTCACCTGCGACGAGATCCGCCAGCACCAGCGCACGCGCCGCGTGAAGTGCCTGCTCCAGCGGGCTGACAGGGTGCGGTGCGTCCGAGGAGTCCATGACGCCATTGTGCGCAGCCCCCGCCCGTACCACCAAGCTTCCACGTGTCCCCAGAGGTCGAGACCGGTGGAAACGGGGGCCTGACGCACTCTTGACCGCCCGGCCGCGCCGAAAATATCTTTCAAAGGTGACCAGCAAAGTGAAGGAAATTTTCGCGGGAGCGGGCGGCGCCTCACCGGCCCCCGCCGCCCTCGCGGCCAAGGTGCGCACGCTCGCACCGTCGATGACCCGCTCGATGCAGCGGGTCGCCGAAGCCGTCGCCGGCGATCCGGCCGGCTGCGCGGCCCTCACGGTCACCGGACTCGCCGAGCTCACGGGCACCAGCGAGGCGACGGTGGTCCGCACCGCCCGCCTCCTCGGCTACCCCGGGTACCGCGATCTGCGTCTGGCCCTGGCCGGCCTCGCCGCCCAGCAGCAGTCGGGCCGCGCCCCGTCCGTCACGGCGGACATCGCGGTCGACGACCCCATCGCGGACGTGGTGGCGAAGCTGGCGTACGACGAGCAGCAGACCCTCGCCGACACCGCCGCCGGACTCGACACCGCCCAGCTCGGCGCGGCCGTCACAGCGCTCGCCGCCGCCCGCCGTATCGACATCTACGGCATCGGCGCGTCGTCCCTGGTGGGCCAGGACCTGGCGCAGAAGCTGCTGCGCATCGGCCTCATCGCCCATGCCCACGGCGACCCGCACCTGGCCATAACCAACGCCGTCCAGCTGCGCGCCAAGGACGTCGCGATCGCGATCACGCACTCCGGCTCGACGGGCGACGTCATCGAACCGCTGCGCGTGGCCTTCGAACACGGCGCGACGACGATCGCGATCACGGGCCGCCCGGACGGGCCCGTCTCGCAGTACGCCGACCACATCCTCACCACGTCCACGGCACGGGAGAGCGAGCTGCGCCCCGCGGCGATGTCGTCGCGCACCAGCCAGCTGCTCGTCGTGGACTGCCTGTTCGTGGGCGTGGCCCAGCGGACGTACGAGTCCGCGGCACCGGCTCTGTCCGCCTCGTACGAGGCCCTGGCGCACCGCCACTCCCCACGCAGCACGGGCCGCTGAACCCACCTCGCACCCTCGTCGGGCCCCACCCCAAAACCACCGCACCCACCCCACCCCCCACACCAGGCACCGAAAAGAGCCGCCCCCCATGACCTCCTTCCGAACCGACGACGGCCCAGCCGCCGACGAGACCGCATCCGGAGCCGCGTCCGCCGCCCACCGCGGACCCGCCGCATACCGCGATCTCCGCGCCGAGCTGGCGGGTCTCACCACGGAGGCGTTCCGGCCCGAACTCTCCGAGATCGACCGGCTGCCCACGCTGGAGATCGCGAAGATCATGAACGGCGAGGACGCCACCGTCCCGTCGGCCGTCGCCGCGCAGCTGCCGCAGATCGCCGCGGCGATCGACGACATCGCCGCCCGTATGTCCCGCGGCGGCCGTCTGATCTACGCGGGCGCCGGCACGGCGGGCCGGCTGGGCATCCTCGACGCCTCCGAGTGCCCGCCCACCTTCAGCACCGACCCGTCCGAGGTCGTCGGCCTGATCGCGGGCGGCCCGAGCGCCGTGGTCACATCGATCGAGGGCGCCGAGGACTCCAGGGAGCTGGCCGCCGCCGATCTGGACGGGCTCGGCCTCACCGCGGACGACACGGTGGTCGGCGTCTCGGCCTCCGGCCGCACCCCCTACGCGATCGGCGCCGTCGAACACGCACGCGCGCGTGGCGCATTGACGGTCGGCCTGTCCTGCAACGCGGACAGCGCGCTCGCGGCCGCTGCGGACCACGGCATCGAGGTCGTCGTGGGCCCCGAACTCCTCACCGGCTCGACGCGCCTGAAGGCGGGCACGGCCCAGAAGCTCGTCCTGAACATGCTCTCGACGATCACCATGATCCGCCTGGGCAAGACGTACGGGAACCTGATGGTCGACGTACGGGCGTCCAACGAAAAGCTCCGCGCCCGCTCCCGCCACATCGTCGCCCTCGCCACGGGCGCCTCCGACGACCAGATCGAGGCGGCCCTGAGCGCGGCCGACGGAGAGGTCAAGACGGCCATCCTGATCATCCTCGCCGACGTCGACGGCCCCACGGCCGCCCGCCTCCTGACCGACGCACAAGGCCACCTACGCACCGCGATCAACGCAGCCAACGCCTGACGCCACCCGCAACCCCGGGCCGGGACGCAGCAGCCGACACATGCCCGGTCTCGCCGCTCGGCCTCACTCTGCGTTCAATACGCAGCGCGAGGCCGTCAGCCCTCTGCTCGCACCCGCATGCATGAAGCTGCTCAGGTGGCCCGCGCAGTGACAGCTCGTAAGGTGTGCGAGAGCGAGCACGGCCCGGCACACGAGACGTACAGCCGCGGCGAGAAAGGGGGACGCATCGTGAACCACACCCGCTGGAAGCCGGCCCGCGAGAAGAAACTCATCGAGGGGTACGTCGAGTCCCCGGAGGTCGAGGCCGAGCGTGCTGAGATCCGGCTCGCGATGGCCTGCGCGAAGGCCGTCTATGACCGACGCAAAGAGCTCGGCCTCTCCCAGGCCGAGGTCGCCGAGCGTGCGGGACTCACCCAGGCGAAGATCTCCCGCGTCGAAGGCGCCGATGCCGTACCGACACTGCCTCTGCTGCGACGACTGGCTCAGGCGCTCGACGCGTCCCTCAACATCGCCATCGACGCGAACCACGAAGAGGTCACGTTCACCGCCCACCCCGCAGCCTGAACCCCATGCCGCCCGAGAGCGGCACCCCGGGCTCGCGGGGCGCCGCCCTCCCCGCCACCCCCTGCCGTCGTCCGCAAGAACCGCACCAGGTCGTCCACGCTGTACCCGAGCCAGGGCCCGCGCTCGGCAGCCATCAGCAGCAGCTGCCCGACGATCTCCGCACCTCGTGCAGTACGGCGGCGAGCCTCATCGCCGTATCCAGGTTGCAGCACCCCAGGTCGACGAGCGGATACGGCGCTTCGCCTGCGGCCGAAACCGGGTCCACACGCAGGGACGGCAGGACGACTCCCACCTCGCCGAGCTCGCACCGCAGCTGGGCCACCACCTCTTCGACCGCCCGCAGCCGCTCCGCAGATCGCACCACCATGACCAGGCACCTCCACACTGAATGTTCACCTTCCCTCACTCAGCGTGGTCGACTCCCGCTAGCCTGAACAGCAACGGCTTCCCAACAACCCCTCGTGCAGGACCGGGAGTTGCCAATGCCTGGACCGAAGGATCTCGACCCGTCCTCATCTCCCCGCGCCTTGCTGGGCGCCGAATTGCGCCACGCCCGCGAGAAGGCAGGCCTCAGCCAGGAGGAACTGGGCCAACGGCTTTTCGTGAGCGGCTCGTTCATCGGACAGCTGGAAGCGGGTACGCGGCGGATGCAGCCGGAGTACGCGCAGATGCTCGACGAAGTCCTCGGCACGGAGGATTTCTTCCAGCGGAACTGCAAGGCGGCGGCCAAGTCGAAGTACCCGGAGCACTTCGCGGAGGCGGCCGAAGCGGAGGCGGCCGCCACGGCGATCAGGGAGTACGCACCGCTGCTGATCCCCGGGCTGCTCCAGACGCCCGCGTACGCACGGGCCGTCTGCCGCGCGTACCAGCCGACAGCGCCCGAGGAGAAGATCGAGCAGCTGGTGACGGCCCGGATAGAACGGGCTCGCATCCTCGACGATCCAACAGAACCGTTGTTGTGGGCGGTGCTTGACGAGGCCGCGCTGCGCCGCGAGACGGGCGGGCGTGCCGTGATGGCAGAAGCCCTGCGCCACATCGCAGGCCTGGCCCGCCGGAACCGGGTCATCGTGCAAGTGCTGCCGTTCGACGGCGGGGCACACGCGGCGATGCAGGGCGCCATCAAGCTGATGGACTTCGAGGACGCCCCCCCTCTGGTCTACTTCGAGGGGGTCGGCACCGGACGGCTGGAGGACGACCCGTCCACCATCAGGTACCAGCGGCACACCTACGCACTCCTCACGGCCTGCGCACTCTCGCCGGAAAACTCCCTGTCCCTGATCGAGGCGATGGCGCACGATTACGCCCATGAGGAGCATCCATGAGTACGACCTGAGCGCGGCCACCTGGCATAAGTCCAGCTACAGCGGCGGCAGCGGCGGCAACTGCCTCGAAGCCGCCCGCTGGCGCAAGTCCACGTACAGCGGCGGCGACGGCGGCAACTGCCTCGAAGTCGCCGACGGCCACCCCGCCGTCGTCCCGGTACGCGACTCCAAGAACCCCCACGGCCCGAGGCTCGTGTTCCGGGCGGAGACCTGGTCGACGTTCATCACGGACATCAGGCGCCCCAAGTGAGGCTGCGCCATTCGGTCCGCGCGATCATCCTCGACGAGGACAACCGGATCCTGTTGTGCCGGTTCGCCATTCCAGAACGGGCCGGCCTGGTCGTATGGGCAGCTCCCGGCGGAGGCATCGAGCCCGGCGAGACGCAGCTCGCCGCCCTCCGCCGCGAGCTGCTGGAAGAGGTCGGCCTCGCCGTCGACGCCGACCCTCCACACGTATGGCACCAGGAGGTCGTGGCGCCCGGACACACGGCCGGTTACGACGGCGTGGTCAACGACTACTTCCTGGTCCGCACCGCGTCGTTCGACCCTCGCGGAGCGATGTCCACCGAGGAACTCGCCGCCGAGAACATCACCGGGCTGCGGTGGTGGTGGCCGCAGGACATCGCCGACTACCGCGGCCCCGACGTGTTCGGACCCCGCGATCTCGCCACACCACTGGAGGAATTGATCGATCAAGGAGTTCCAGAGGAACCCGTACTTCTCGGCCTGTGAACCGCCCGGGGCTCAAGCCCCCAGCTCCGAGCCTTCTATTCAAAGAACGGGTGGAGGGTCTCAACCCACCCTCCCACCCTGCGAGTTGACATCGTGCAACCAGCTGCAACGCACAGTCACGAGGGTCTAGCGTGCCCGCATAACGAACAGCCCCCGCCAGGCGCTAGCAACACCTGCGGGGGCTTGACCAACAAGATCGAATGAGAGTCGATCCCGTGGCTGACGCCAAGCTTAGTGCTGCCCTCCGCCCTGCGCACGCAGTCCCGCACCCGATGGCCAATCCGGGTTACGGAAAGCGCTCCGCGCCGGACCAACTCCCCCGCACCGCTCACGACTTCGCGCACCTCCCACCCCGCGAAGCAGCCGTGGCCGCCTACATCGACCGCCTCCCCGAAGGCGCCGACATCTCCGTGAAGACGCTGGCCAAGACGCTCCCGTACGGCCAGTGCGCGCTGCGCACGAGCCTCAACACCCTTCAACGGGCTGGCCACTTGCGCAGGGGCCGGGAGCACGTGGCCGGCTCGGGCAGCCCGCGCTGGATCACCCGAACGTGGTTCTCCCGTACCGCGCGGGACGACGGCTGGTGGGCGGCGTTCACACGCGGCGACGTACCGCAGGACTCACCAGAGCCTCCGGACAAGCCCGGCCGCCCCCCTCGCTCCCGCGCCTACATCCTGCTCGCCGCCCTCGGCCGTACGGCCCCGGCCCTGTCCCTGTCCGCCGCGGCCTGCGCGGATCTCGCTCCGCTGGCCACCGAGTGGTTCGCGCGAGGGGCCACCGAAGAGGACGTACTCCGCGCGCTGACCACCGGGCTCCCGGTACCCGTCCACAGCCCGGCCGCCCTCGTACGCACCCGCCTGAAGGACAAGCTCCCACCCGAACCCGTACGCGCCCCGCGCCCACCCCTGCGCGTGCTGGAGTGCGCGAAGTGCGGCACCCCGGGCCGCCCGGAGGCGCTGCCGGGCGGCATCTGCAGCGCCTGCCGGGGTGAGCGCGCCCCCGTCCGCCCCCATACGCCCCTGTCCGCCCCTGCGGTCCGCGCCCGCGCGGCCGGGATCCGCGCGGCAATGGACGAACGACGACGAGAGAGGACACCCGCATGACCGCTCCTACGGTCCGACGACACCACCCCGGGGCACGATGGTGGGGAGGAGGCGACACCATGACCCCTGACACCGCTGAACGCCCGCAGATGTCCGTCGAGGACTTCGAAGAACTCGTCCGCAGGGCTCCGAGGGAGCTGAAGAACCGGCTGGAATTCCTCGGCGGGAGGCTGTGCGTCCGGCACGGTCCGCTCGACGTCGACGAATTCGAGGAGCTGGCCGCCGTCGCCCCCGAGACGGTTCGGCTCGAATACATCAACGGAAAAGTAGAGGTCAAAGCCGTGCCGGACGGCAACCACACGTCGATCTTCATGTGGCTGCTGCGCCAGTGCATGCAGCAACGCCCCGACCTGGACCTCGCGCCCGAGCGGGGTGTCAAGGCTGAGGCGTATCGCAAGGGCCGCGCCCGCACGGACGGTTTCCTGGCACCGGTGGACCACTTCAAGGGGGACGGCGAGTGGTCCGAAACCGACGGTGCCCTCATGGCCGTCGAGATCACCTCACACGACAGGGACACCGACCAACGCGACCGCATCGACAAGCCCGTCGGCTACGCGGCGGCCGACATCCCCGTCTACCTACTCATCGACCGCGACGACAACACCGTCACCGTCTACAGCGAGCCGAAGGACGGCCGCTACCAGCAGTCCGCCTCCTATCGCTGGGGAGCGACCGTCGAACTCCCCTCCCCCGTGAACATCACCCTGGACACCGAGAAACTCAAGGACTACGCCGACTGACGCCCGCGCAGGGGTCGACAGGGAACGCATTCATGGCTCAGCTGGACGCAGAGAACGGGAGCCCCATCCCATGAACCACGCCCAACTCACCGCCCTGGGCCGCGCCCTCCGCCTTCTCGGCGAACACGGCGAGTACCTGACCAGTGAGACCCCCGACACCAAGCTGCATGAAATCAAGGGGGACATCAAAAAGGCCCTGGAGTTGCTGGAAGAGAGCGTCACCACCGCCGCCCCCAGCACCCGTTGCCCCGAGCACCCCAACGGGCCGGTCGACGAGAACGCCCACGACCTGTGTCTGCTGTGCGAGACCCGGCGGCGGGCCGCCCGTCGCGCCCAGATCAACGGACCCGCCGTATCGCGGCCCACCGAGCCCGCCCCCTCCCGATACGGCGTCCGTGAAGGCCGGCCTCACCCCCAGCAGCGCTGGCTGCCCGAGCAGTGGAACGGCCAGACATGGCAGCTGTGCAGCACCCCTCGCCGCGACCGGCACGAGGCCGAGCTCTACCTCGCCGCCCAGCGACGCGGCTCCCGCCCCGCCATGGCCTACCGGCTCGTGCACGAGTTCACCGACTACGAGGTACTGCGGGTGTGGGGCACCCCCGTCCGCGTGGACATCGAGCCGCTCGGGAATCTCTGAAACCTCTCAGGCTCCCTCTCGACGAACGCACGCACCTGCTCGGCGTCCAGCGCGTACACCGTCTCGTGCGCCCGTGGATCACGCGCATGGAACGTGTGGAACAGCGGGCTCGCGGGCGCACCCAGCACCACCAGCGACGCCGATGCCCCTCGCACCGCCCGCTCCGTACCGGGTTCGGCCGTCAGGTCGACGCGGTTGACCACGCCCGGAGTGACCCACACCGGCACAGACTCAAGGAGCCCGAAGAGCTGGAGGTGGAAGTGACCGGTGAGGATCACTTGTACGTCGCTCCCCCTGATCGCCGCCGCCAACTCGCCCGGGTTGCGAAGCCCGAAGACACTCTGGGTCTCCGTGCCGAGATGGACCGGCGGATGATGGAAGGCGAGAACCGTGCCGTGCTCGGCCGGAGTCCTCAGCACGTCGCGCAGCCACGACAGCTGAGCTTCGCTGAGGTGCCCATGCACTTTCCCCGGCACCAGCGAGTCCAACGTGACGAAGCGATAGCCCCCGACCGTGCTCACCGCCGCCCGCTCCGACGCCTCGGAATCCAGAACCACGTCCGGTTCCGGGTGCCCACTGCCCAGCACCTTGCCGAAGGCCGTCCGTTCGTCATGGTTGCCGGTCGTGTAGAACACCGGCGCCCCGATGCCCCGCGCGAACTCCCCCATCAGCTCCCGCACAGCCGCATACGCCTCCACCGCCCCGTCGTCAGCGACGTCACCGGTGACGACGATCACGTCGATCCCCTGCTGGTGGCGCAGTTCGGCGAGCATCAGCCGCAGGGAGTCGGTCGCGTTGACCCCATGGCGGTTGGGAGCGTCCGTGCGGTTCACGTGAGTGTCCGAGAGATGAAGGATCCTCATCTCCCGGACACTACCGTCGCCTTGGGCCTCAGCTCAGCGACTTGAGCGCGTCGGCGCCGAACGGCTTCAGCTCGTCGAACCGGCCCCCGAGCACCTTCGCCGCCCACTCCGGGTCCTGCAGCAGCGCCCGCCCGACCGCGACCAGGTCGAACTCCTCGCGCTCCAGCCGGTCCAGCAGATTGTCGATGCCCTTGACCGGCGCGCCCTCGCCCCGGAAGGTGCCGTGGAACTCGCCGTCCAGGCCGACCGAGCCGACCGTGATGACCGGCTTGCCGGTGAGCTTCTTCGTCCAGCCGGCCAGGTTCAGGTCGGAGCCGTCGAACTCGGGCAGCCAGTAGCGGCGCGTTGAGGCGTGGAAGACGTCCACTCCGGCCTCGGCGAGCGGGGTGAGGAGCGCCTCGAGCTCACTCGGGCTCTCGGCCAGCCGGGCGTCGTAGTTGTCGCTCTTCCACTGCGAGTAGCGGAAGATCACGGGGAAGTCCGGCGAGACCGCCTTGCGGACCGCGGCCACGATCTCGGCACCGAACCTCGTACGGGCCACCAGGTCGCCGCCGTACGCGTCCGTGCGGCGGTTGGTGCCGGACCACAGGAACTGGTCGATGAGGTAGCCGTGGGCGCCGTGCAGTTCGACGCCGTCGAAGCCGGTCCGCTCGGCGGCGGCCGCGGCCTCGGCGAACGCCTCGATGACGTCGTCCAGGTCGCCCTGGGTCATGGCCTTGCCGGTGCCCTCGGTGCCGTCGAGGCGGATGCCGGACGGGCCGACCGCCGGGGCGTCCGCGAACGGGGGCTCGCCCGCGCTGCGCACCATGCCGATGTGCCACAGCTGCGGCACGATCGTCCCGCCCGCCGCGTGGACCGCCTCGGCGACCTTCGCCCAGCCCGCCAGCTGCTCCTCGCCGTGGAAGCGCGGGATACGGTCGCTCTGCCCGGCCGACTCGTGGCCGACGTACGTGCCCTCGGTGACGATCAGTCCGACGCCTGCCGCCGCCCGGCGCGCGTAGTAGCCCACCACGTCCTCCCCGGGGACGCCGCCCGGCGAGAACTGCCGGGTCATGGGCGCCATCGCGATCCGGTTCGGGACGGTCAGGCCGTTCAGCTGGACGGGCCGGGAGAGGATCTGGGCCGCGCGGGATGCGGAGGCGGAGGCCGTGACGGTCACGTGGGGGCTCCTCGGAATCGGGGAATGACTGGCGGACGAGGTGTCGAACACCCGAGCAGATATGTGCACGTGCATCGACTCTCATACGGGTCAACCGCCCGGCCGGCCACGGCATTCCACCGAGCCTTCCGCGCCCCGCTGTGATCCCGGACACGCCCGAGGGCGGCACCCCTTGGGAGAAGGGGTGCCGCCCTCGGAACGTTGCAGGACGGTTGATCAACCAACAGGTCGATCAGAAGTCCATGTCACCGCCCGGCATGCCGCCGCCGGCCGGGGCCGCGGCCTTCTCCGGCTTGTCGGCGATGACGGCCTCGGTGGTGAGGAACAGCGCGGCGATGGAGGCCGCGTTCTGCAGGGCAGAGCGGGTCACCTTGGCCGGGTCGATGATGCCCTCGGCGATCAGGTCGACGTACTCACCGGTCGCGGCGTTCAGGCCGTGGCCCGGGGTGAGGTTGCGGACCTTCTCCACCACGACGCCGCCCTCGAGGCCGGCGTTGACGGCGATCTGCTTCAGCGGGGCCTCGAGCGCGAGCTTCACAGCCTGCGCACCGGTGGCCTCGTCGCCCTCGAGCTCCAGCTTCTCGAAGACCTGCGACGCCTGCAGCAGGGCCACGCCGCCACCGGCGACGATGCCCTCCTCGACGGCCGCCTTCGCGTTGCGGACGGCGTCCTCGATGCGGTGCTTGCGCTCCTTGAGCTCGACCTCGGTGGCGGCACCGGCCTTGATGACCGCGACACCGCCGGCGAGCTTCGCCAGGCGCTCCTGCAGCTTCTCGCGGTCGTAGTCGGAGTCGCTGTTCTCGATCTCGGCGCGGATCTGGTTGACGCGGCCGTTGACCTGCTCGGAGGAGCCGGCACCGTCGACGATGGTGGTCTCGTCCTTGGTGATGACGACCTTGCGGGCCTTGCCCAGGAGGTCCAGGGTCGCGTTCTCCAGCTTGAGGCCGACCTCCTCGGAGATGACCTCGCCGCCCGTGAGGATGGCGATGTCGCCGAGCATGGCCTTGCGGCGGTCACCGAAGCCCGGGGCCTTGACGGCGACGGACTTGAAGGTGCCACGGATCTTGTTGACGACCAGGGTCGACAGGGCCTCGCCCTCGACGTCCTCGGCGATGATCAGCAGCGGCTTGCCGGACTGCATGACCTTCTCGAGGAGCGGCAGCAGGTCCTTGACGGAGCCGATCTTGGAGTTGGCGATCAGGATGTACGGGTCGTCCAGGGACGCCTCCATACGCTCCATGTCGGTGGCGAAGTACGCCGAGATGTAGCCCTTGTCGAAGCGCATACCCTCGGTGAGCTCCAGCTCCAGACCGAAGGTCTGGGACTCCTCGACGGTGATGACGCCTTCCTTGCCGACCTTGTCCATGGCCTCGGCGATGAGCTCGCCGATCTGGGTGTCGGCGGCGGAGATGGAGGCCGTGGAAGCGATCTGCTCCTTGGTCTCGATGTCCTTGGCCTGCTCGAGCAGGGAGGCGGAGACCGCCTCGACGGCCTTCTCGATGCCGCGCTTCAGGGCCATCGGGTTGGCACCCGCGGCGACGTTGCGCAGACCCTCCTTGACGAGCGCCTGGGCCAGGACGGTCGCGGTCGTCGTGCCGTCACCGGCGACGTCGTCCGTCTTCTTCGCGACCTCCTTGACCAGCTCGGCGCCGATCTTCTCGTACGGGTCCTCGAGCTCGATCTCCTTGGCGATGGACACACCGTCGTTGGTGATCGTGGGGGCGCCCCACTTCTTCTCGAGGACGACGTTGCGACCCTTGGGGCCAAGGGTGACCTTGACGGCGTCGGCGAGCTGGTTCATCCCGCGCTCGAGACCGCGCCGTGCCTCCTCGTCGAACGCGATGATCTTGGCCATGTGAAGTGGTCCTCCCGGACTGGGGTGGATTTCTCCGGACCGCGCTGGCGCCCGCGACGGACGGCCTGCCTGCCTCGTGGTTCCTTGCCCCACCCGGCCTGCTGGGCCTCACCGACCCGGTCCTTCGTTGTCACTCTCACTCTCAGAGTGCTAACGCCAATGATTAGCACTCGACCCCAGAGAGTGCAAGCGCCCGAAGGGCTCATTGAGGGGTGGTGGCCGGGAGACGGGTGGGCGCAAGCGCCCGAAGGGCTTCCTTGAGGGGTGGTGGCCGGGAGACGGGTGGGCGCAAGCGCCCGAAGAGCTTCCTTGAGGGGTGGCGACCGGGCGACGCACCCCAAAGAGACACGCGCCGCTGACAGACCCCGCCCGAACGCGAACGCCCGGGCACACCGCAGGGCCCGTATCCCCGACCGGGATACGGGCCCTGCGTGAATGTCGTTGCAGTCAGTCGGCGCTTCAGCCGGCCATGCGGACCATGTCCGCCTGCGGTCCCTTCTGACCCTGCGAGATCTCGAATTCGACCCGCTGGCCCTCTTCCAGGGTGCGGTAGCCGTCCATCTGAATCGCGCTGTAGTGGACGAATACATCCGCACCACCGTCGACCGCGATGAAGCCGTACCCCTTCTCCGCGTTGAACCACTTGACGGTGCCCTGAGCCATGCCTAACTCCCCTATTACTGGCCCTTGCACAGGACCGCACTTCGCGGACCCGGGTCAGACCTCACCCCCCAACGGTTGGGGGTGTGCGCCGGAACGCGTCGACCGCGGCTGAATGTATCTGCCCAACTGCCGTCTGCAACAGGTCAATCGGACGAGAAATCCGGGCACACCCGATCGGGAATATGCGGAGAATCCGCCAGTACTCAGGGCAAGTCGGGCCCGGCAAAAGGAATATACGACGCAAAAGAGTCGTGCACTTTGGCTACTTCTCATCGACTGCCGGGCGCGAAGTCATATGCACCGGACAAGAGCGGCGAACCGAGTTCCCCAACTGTACCGCGCTCAACCATGCAGAATTGCCCCCTCCGCTTCTCTCGCGGAGGGGGCAATTCTGGTGACTCAGCGTGCGGTGCTCAGCCTCCGGCGACGGCCGGGATGATCGAGACGCCGGCGCCGTCCGGGGTCGCCGTCTCCAGACCCTGCTCGAAGCGGACGTCGTCGTCGTTCACGTACACGTTCACGAACCGCCGCAGCTTGCCCTGGTCGTCGAGGACGCGGGCGGCGATCCCGGCGTGGTTCTTCTCCAGGTCGGCGATGACCTCGGAGAGCGTGGCCCCTTCAGCGGGCACCTCGGCCTGGCCGCCGGTGTACGTACGCAGGATGGTCGGGATGCGGACGGTAACGCTCATGATTCACCTCGAGGGAGGAACGGGTGCGCCCTGAAGAGGCGCGGGCTGTATCGACATGCGGCGGCCGCCGCGTGGGCGCGAGGACGGACCACGACCGGCGGCCGGCCACGATCACATGCCCCTACGACGACTAACCGGCAAGACCCGCGGCGCGGAACGCGTCGAGGTTCGGACGGATCGTCGCCGTCGGGCCCGTGGTCGGCTCGACCGCGTCCAGCGTCTTGAGGCCGTCGCCCGTGTTGAGGACGACCGTGGTCAGCGACGGGTCCAGGAGGCCGTTCTCGATCAGCTTGCGGGTGACGCCGACGGTCACGCCGCCCGCCGTCTCGGCGAAGATGCCCTCCGTGCGGGCCAGCAGCTTGATCGCGTCGACGACCTGCTCGTCGTTGACGTCCTCGACGGCGCCGCCCGTGCGGCGGGCGATGTCGAGGACATAGGGGCCGTCGGCCGGGTTGCCGATGGCGAGGGACTTGGCGATGGTGTTCGGCTTCTGCGGCCGCACCACGTCGTGCCCGGCCTTGAAGGCCGTCGACACCGGGGAGCAGCCCTCCGCCTGGGCGCCGAAGATCTTGTACGGCTTGTCCTCGACCAGACCGAGCTTGATCAGCTCCTGCAGACCCTTGTCGATCTTGGTGAGCTGGGAGCCGGAGGCGATCGGGATCACCAGCTGGTCCGGGATCTGCCAGCCGAGCTGCTCGCAGATCTCGTACGCCAGGGTCTTGGAGCCCTCGCCGTAGTACGGCCGGAGGTTGACGTTGACGAAGCCCCAGCCCTCGCCCAGCGGGTCGCCGATGAGCTCGGAGCAGAAACGGTTCACGTCGTCGTAGTTGCCCTCGATGCCGACGAGCTCGCCGCCGTACACCGCGGCCATGACGACCTTGCCCTGCTCGAGGTCGTGCGGGATGAAGACGCAGGAGCGGAAGCCGGCGCGGGCGGCGGCGGCGCCGACGGCACCCGCCAGGTTGCCCGTGGAGGAGCAGGAGAGCGTGGTGAAGCCGAAGGCGCGGGCGGCCTCGAGGGCCTGGGCGACGACGCGGTCCTTGAAGGAGTGCGTCGGGTTGCCGGAGTCGTCCTTGATGAACAGGCCGCCGGTGACGCCGAGTTCACGGGCGAGGTTGTCGGCCTTGACGAGCTTGGTCCAGCCCGGGTTCAGGTTCGGCTTGGTGGCCACGTCCGCGGGGACGGGCAGCAGCGGGGCGTACCGCCAGATGTTGTCGGGACCGGCCTCGATCTGCTTGCGCAGGCTCTCGGGGTCACCGGTCGGCAGGTCGTATGCGACTTCGAGCGGACCGAAACAGATTTCGCAGGCGAAGATCGGGCCGAGCGGGAAGCGCTCGCCGCACTCACGACAGGAGAGGGCGGATGCGGGTCCGAGGTCGACAGCCTTGGCGGTGTCGGTTCCGGCGGTGTCCGTGTCGGTGGTGGCAACAGTCTGCGCAGCCATGGAGGCGAGGCCCTTTCTCCTCATCTTCCTCGCGGCGCATCTCGCCGCGAGACGGATTTGGCACCTTCCCTAGCCGGGGCCTCGCGACTGTGATCAAAAGTGATCGGCGATCAACGGTGATCGGTACGAGAACCGGCTGGAGGGTTGCCGGGGCTTCAACGGGCCGTGTCCCTCTGCCCCTCTGGATGAGCGGTATGGCGCCGGGCCGTGCGGGTCCCGGAGCGTTTGTTCGCGCCATGACCCCCGACATGCGATGGTCATGCGCGTTGTTCAAGACTGTAACCGAAGGCCAGGACAGTTGAGGTAGTCGTCCGAACCGCGAGATGGATCACAGGCAGTGGTCTCAGTGACGGGCCACCGAGTGGTCCCAGTGAGGGGGCACCAGAACGTGCTTGATGAAGTCGAGCGCTGGCTGAGTACACGGTCCTGGTCGGTGACCGACCGTCCGCTCCGTCAGCTGGTCGCAGCGAAGCGCGCCACGGGACAGACGGTGAGCGTCGTGCTTCCCGCGCTCAACGAGGAGAAGACGGTCGGCGAGATCGTCGAGGTGATCCGCCGCGAGTTGATGACGCCGGCGATGCCGCTCGTCGACGAGCTCGTGGTGGTCGATTCGGGTTCGACGGACCGTACGGCGGAGGTCGCCGCGGCGGCCGGTGCCCGCGTCGTCCACCGCGACGCGATCCTGCCGCGCATACCCGCGCTCCCCGGCAAGGGCGAGGTCCTGTGGCGTTCGCTGCTCGTGACCAGCGGGGACATCGTCGCCTTCGTCGACGCGGACCTGAAGGAGTTCTCGGCGGACTTCGTCTCCGGCATCGTGGGCCCGCTGCTCACCGAGCCCGGCGTGGACCTGGTCAAGGCGATGTACGACCGTCCGCTCGGCGCCGAGCTCTCGTCGGGCAACGCCGCAGGTGAGGGTGGTCGTGCTGCCGCGCAGGGCGGCCGGGTCACCGAGCTGATGGCCCGCCCGCTACTGAACATGCACTGGCCTCAGCTGGCCGGGTTCGTCCAGCCGCTGGGCGGTGAGTACGCGGCGCGCAGGTCCCTGCTCGAGCAGCTCCCGTTCCCCGTCGGATACGGCGTCGAGCTGGGCATGCTCGTCGACGCCCTGCACCTCAGGGGCCTGGACGCGCTCGCCCAGGTCGACGTCGGCGTGCGCAAGCACCGGCACCAGGACGGCCAGGCGCTGGGGCGGATGGCTGCCGCGATCTACCGCACGGCGCAGCTGCGCCTGGCCCGCGGCCATCTCGTACGTCCCGTCCTCACTCAGTTCGAGCGCGGCGACAGCGGATTCGAACCGCGTACGTACTCGGTGGACACGGAGGAGCGGCCCCCGATGGCCGAGATCGCGGAGTACGCGGAGCGGCGCGCCGCGTAACCGCGCCATGAACATCTCGGGGTGCGGTGCTCTCACCGGCCGTGCCGGAGCAGTGCGAACCCTTGACCGCGGGCCTCGGTGCGCTGCTGCCGGGCCCGGCGGGAGGTCGCCGTCCGTGATCGCCGTGTAACCCGTAGCGGGGACCGTATACGGCTATGGGACCAGCCGAGTCGCCCGTACGTTTGAGCGTTTCCGGGCCGGGCTAAGTTTGGGCGTATGGCTTCCACTCAGGGTGCTCAGGTCCTCGTCGCGTCCAACCGCGGCCCGGTCTCCTACACGCTGCAGGAGGACGGCTCGCTCACCGCCAAGCGCGGCGGGGGCGGTCTCGTCTCGGGCCTGTCGGCGATCGGCCCGGACGCGGGCGCGGTGTGGGTGTGCTCCGCTCTGGGCGAAGGCGACCGCGAGGCCGTACGCCGCACGGGCGGGACGCTGGACCCGGCCGACACGGGCGGGCAGCACGTGCGCATGCTGGGGATCGAGCCGGACGTGCACGACGACGCGTACAACGGCATCGCGAACTCGGTGCTGTGGTTCGTGCACCACATGCTGTACCAGACGCCGCTGGAGCCCGCTTTCGGCGCGGAGTTCCGGGCTCAGTGGGCCTCCTACGAGGTGTACAACCGGGCCTTCGCCGAGGCGCTGGCGGGCGAGGCGGCCCAGGGCGCGGCGGTGCTCGTGCAGGACTACCACCTGGTGCTTGTGCCGGGCATGCTCCGCGAGCTGCGCCCCGACCTCAGGATCGGGCACTTCTCGCACACGCCGTGGGCGCCGGTCGACTACTTCCGGCTGCTGCCGGACGACATCGCGCGGGAGGTGCTGCGGGGCATCCTCGGCGCGGACCGCGCGGGGTTCCTGACCTGGCGCTGGGCGAACGCGTTCACCACCTGCTGCATGGAACTGCTGGGCCCGGACGCCCTCGCCGACACCCGGATCGGGGTGCACGGGCTCGGCGCGGACGCGGACTTCCTGCGGGAGCGGTCGCACCAGCCGGACGTCGAGGAGCGCATGGCCGTCCTGCGCGCTCAGGTCGGTACGGGCCGCAAGAGCATCGTCCGGGTCGACCGCACCGAGCTGTCGAAGAACATCGTGCGCGGCCTGCTCGCCTTCCGGGAGCTCCTCGTGACCCGCCCCGAGTGGCGCGAGCAGGTCGTACACGTCGCCATGGCCTATCCCTCACGGCAGGATCTCGCGGTCTACCGGGACTACATGGCCGAGGTGCGCCGGCTCTCCGAGGAGATCAACGAGCAGTTCGGCACGCCCGGCTGGACCCCCGTCCAGCTGCACCTCAAGGACGACTTCGCCCGCTCGCTGGCCGCCTACCGGATCGCCGACGTCGCGCTGGTCAACCCCATCCGGGACGGCATGAACCTCGTCGCCAAGGAGGTGCCGGTCGTCTCCGACGAGGGGTGCGCCCTGGTTCTGTCGCGGGAGGCAGGGGCGTACGAGGAGCTGGGTGAGGACGCGATCACCGTGAACCCGTACGACGTGTCGGGCACGGCCGAGGCGCTGCACGAGGCGCTCGGCCTTTCGGACGGGGACCGCATCGAGCGCTCGAAGCGGTTGGCGGCGTCCGCGACCGCGCTTCCGCCGACCCAGTGGTTCCTGGACCAGTTGCACGCCCTGGACGCCTGACCGCAGTTACTTCGCTGTGAGCCCGGCGCACCCAGGGGGCACCTCCCAGCGTTGGCTGGGGGAGGAACGACTGCCCACAGCGGCGGCAGCGCGCGTCAACCCAAGCGGGCAGCCAGCGCCGCCAGGAACCGTGCCACCCCCGCCGGCCCGTCCACCACGACATCGGCCCGTCCCGCCAGCTCGGGCACCTCGGCGCTGCCGCTGCACACGAGCAACCCCGGCACGCCCTCTTCCCGAAGCTTCTCCACGGCGGCGAACGCGGGAAGATCCCCGAGATCGTCCCCGCAGTACAGGACGGCCCCGGCCCCCACCTCCCGTACGTACTCGGTGAGCGCCATGCCCTTGTCCATGCCGGGCGGCCGCAGCTCGAGGACGAGGCGCCCCGGCTCGACGATGAGCCCGTGCCGGCCGGCGAGTTCGGCGAGCGGCGCGCGCAGCATTTCGAGGGTGGCCTCGGGGTCCTCGGCGCGCCGGGTGTGGACGGCGATGGCGCGGCCCTTGTCCTCGATCCAGGTGCCGCGCGAGGCGCCGAGGGCTTCCAGGAGGCCGGGCAGTTCGGTACGGACGGCCGCCACGCCGGGCGGCGGAGGGGGCGCCTGCACGGTGCGGGTGACGGCGTCCCAGCGCTCGGCGCCGTAGTGCCCCAGCGCGACGAGGTGGTCGAGGCCCGGCGCGTCGGCGAACCCTCCGTAGCGGACGGCGAGATCGGCCGGGCGGCCGGTGATCACCGCCACGGAACGCACCTTCGGCGCGAGGGCCGACATGGCCGGGACGGCGTCCGGGTGGGCGCGCGCCTGTTCGGGGTCGGGCACGATCGGGGCGAGCGTCCCGTCGAAGTCGACCCCGATCACGGCCTGCTCGGGGTGGGCGAGGATCGCCTCGAGTCCGCGGCGGCCGGCGTCGTTGCGGGGAGTCGGCAAGGAGTCCTGCTGGCTGTGGCTGCCCATGCGTCGACCCTATCCAGCAAGGGCCCCGGCCATCCCCCGCGTCACCGTTCCGTACGCCGGGATTCGCGTATGCGGCGGAGGCGGTTCACCGTGACCGGGTCGTGGGCGAGGGCGCGGGGGTCGTCGAGGAGGGCGTTGAGCAGCTGGTAGTAGCGGACCGGGACCATGCCGAGCTGCTCCCTTATCGCGCGCTCCTTCGCGCCGGGCGCGGGCCAGGAGCGGCGCTCCAGCGCCAGCACGGCGCGCTGCCGCTCGGTCAGCCCGCCCCGCGCGCCGTCGTCCCTGTGCTCGCTCTCCACGTCTGGCACCGTACCGCCCGCCGCCGACAGGGCCAGGGGCCCGTCGGCCTAGCTCGCGTTCTCCGCCGCCGCCGCCTGCCGCTGGAGCTGGCCGAGGATCGACGCCGGGTTGCCGTTCTTGGAGACGGCCTTGCCTATCTGCCGTTTGACGTCGGCGCTGACATCGGCCCAAGAGGTCTTGTCGACGGGGTAGAGCTCCGAGTCCGGCAGTTCCTCCAGGAATCCGGCGAGTTGCCGGTCGTCCTTGTCCTCGGACATCGCGTCGGACGCGGACGTGGTGACGGGCAGCAGGTCGTACTCGTGGGAGAAGGCGAGCACGTTCTTCTCGGAGTAGACGAAGTCGAGGAACGTGCCGATCTGCTTGGCGTGGCCGTTCTGCTTGAAGGCCATCATCCAGTCGGCGACGCCCATGGTGGCCTTGGACTGGCCGTCGATCCCGGGCAGCGGCACCATGCCGAAGTTCACGCCCTTCTTGGCGGCCATCTTCATCAGCGTGGGGTGGCCGTTGAGCATGCCGACATCGCCGCGCGTGAAGGCCGCGAAGGCCTGGGCGCGGTTGAGCTCACCGGGCGGGGTGGGGCCGGTGAGGCCCTCGCCGACGAGGTCGTCCCGCAGCCAGTCGAAGGTCCGGACGTTCTCGCTCGAGTCGATGTCGTACGCGCCGACGCTGTCGGTGTAGTTCGAACCGCCGCTCAGCAGCCACATCATCGTCTCGGCCTGGGCCTCCTCCGGGCCGAGGGGCAGGGCGTAAGGGATCTTCACGCCACGGGACTTGAGCACGCGGGCGTCGGCCTGCAGTTCGGCCCAGGTCTTGGGCGGGGTGAGGCCCGCGTCCTTGAACAGCGTCTTGTTGTAGAACAGGAGCCGGGTGGAGGCGGCGAAGGGCAGGCCGTACTGGATGCGGTTCACCTCTCCGGCATCGCTGAGCTGCTGCAGGAAGTCGGCCTCGACGGGTATGGAGAGCAGCTCGTCGACGCTGTAGAGCTTGCCGGCCGCGGCGTAGTCGGCGTAGGAGCCGATCTGCGCCATGTCGGGCGCCTTGCCCCCCGCGACCATGTCCTTGACCTTGCGGTCGACGTCGTTCCAGGAGTAGACGCTGACCTTGACCTTGATGTCCGGGTTCTTGGCCTCGAACGCCTTGACGAGCTTGTCCCAGTAGTTCTGGGAGCTGTTCGCCGCCGAGTCGCCGTAGTCGGCGGCGACGAGCGTGAGCGTAACGTCACTGCTGCCCTCGGACGCGCCGCAGGCCGCTAGCGACGCCGTCATGCCCAGTGCGGCCACCGCCGCCATCAGACCCCTCGAGCGTCGCTGCACAGTCGTTTCCCACCCTTGTGATCCATGTTGTTCCAGTCGTGCCTTGTGACACCTGTGAAAGCTTTTCATGAACGAGTGTCCCGACTGGCTGAGGGTAAGGTCTACACCAATGTGGTGGCGCTCCGGAAGGGCTGAATCCGGAGAAACCGCTCTCCACGGCACACTCGCACAAGCCCCTCATTCGCATACGACGCCCCGTCAGGTGGACTAGACCCACGCAACTGGACTAGACCTTTCATGGTCTACGCGCGAGACTGTTCACCGTGAGACACGTCATCGCCCTCGATGTGGGCGGCACCGGGATGAAAGCCGCCCTCATCGGGGTGGACGGGGCGGTCCTGCACCGGACGCGCCGGGCGACCGGCCGCGAACGCGGCGCCGACGCCGTCGTCGAGACGATCCTCCGCTTCGCCGCCGAGCTGAGCGCCCACGGCGAGGAGCACTTCGGCGAGCCCGCCGCGGCCGCGGGCGTCGCCGTCCCCGGCATCGTCGACTCCGAGCGGGGCGTCGCGGCGTACGCCGCCAACCTCGGGTGGCGCGACGTGCCCCTGCGCGACCTGCTCAGCGCGCGGCTCGGCGGGGTGCCCGTCGCACTCGGCCACGACGTACGCACGGGCGGGCTCGCGGAGGGGCGGATCGGTGCGGGCAAGGGCGCCGACCGGTTCCTCTTCGTCGCGCTCGGCACCGGTATCGCCGGCGCGATCGGGATCGACGGCGTCGTCGAGGCGGGCGCCCACGGCTTCGCGGGCGAGATCGGCCACATCGTCGTACGCCCCGGCGGCACCCCGTGCCCCTGCGGGCAGCACGGCTGTCTGGAGCGGCTGGCCTCGGCATCCGCCGTGGGACAGGCGTGGGCTGAGGCCTGCGGCGACCCGGACGCGGACGCCGCGGACTGTGCGAAGGCCCTGGAATCCGGCGACCCCAGGGCCGCCGCTGTCTGGCAGGACGCCGTCGACGCGCTCGCCGACGGGCTCGTCACCGCGCTCACCCTTCTGGACCCGCGCACCCTGATCATCGGTGGCGGTCTCGCGGCGGCCGGGGAAACGTTGTTCACGCCCCTGCGGGCCGCCGTCGAGCAGCGCGTCACGTTCCAGAAGCTGCCCTCCATCGTCCCGGCCGCCCTCGGAGAAAGCGCCGGATGCCTGGGCGCCGGCCTGCTCGCCCGGGATCTGCTCGACACCACCGCGACCGACCAGTCGCCGACCCCTACGCCCCCTTCGGAGGTAACCACCTGATGGCCATTAGGAATGTCCTCGCCGGTGCCCGGGTGGTGCTGCCCACGGGGATCGTGGACGGCGGCCGCGTGGTCGTCGACGGCACGCGCATCGCAGCAGAGGCGCCCGAGGACGCCCCCGCCCTCGATCTGACAGGCCACTGGCTGGTCCCGGGCTTCGTCGACATCCACAGCCACGGCGGAGGCGGCGCCTCCTTCACCAATGGCACGGTCGAGGAGATCCTCCAAGGCGTCCGCACGCACCGCGAGCACGGCACGACCACGCTCGTCGCCTCCACCGTCACCGGCGAGACGGACTTCCTGACGCAGCGTGCCGGGCTGCTGTCGGAGCTGGCAGAGCAGGGCGACATCGCCGGCATCCACTTCGAGGGCCCGTTCATCTCCCCGTGCCGCAAGGGCGCGCACTCCGAGGCGCTGCTGCGCGACCCGGAGCCGGCCGAGGTCGGCAAGCTGATCGACGCGGCGCGCGGGCAGGCCCGGATGGTCACGCTCGCCCCCGAACTGCCGGGCGGCATCGACTCCGTACGGATGCTGGCCGAGCAGGGCGTGATCGCGGCCGTCGGGCACACGGACGCGACGTACGAGAAGACGGTCGAGGCCATCGACGCAGGTGCCACCGTCGCCACGCACCTGTTCAACGCGATGCCCACCCTCGGCCATCGCGCGCCCGGCCCGATCGCCGCGCTCCTCGAGGACGAGCGGATCACCGTCGAGTTGATCAACGACGGCACGCATCTGCATCCGGCCGCGCTGGAGCTGGCGTTCCACCGGGCGGGCGCCGCTCGGGTCGCCTTCATCACGGACGCGATGGACGCGGCCGGGTTCGGCGACGGGACGTACCTGCTGGGGCCGCTGGAGGTCGAGGTGCGGGAGGGTGTCGCGCGGCTCGTCCAGGGCGGTTCGATCGCGGGCTCGACCCTGACCCTCGACCGGGCGTTCAAGCGCGCGGTGACCATCGACCGGCTGCCGGTCGAGGACATCGTGCAGGCCATCTCAGCGGTCCCGGCGAAGCTGCTCGGCGTCCATGACCGGGTCGGCTCGCTGGAGCCCGGCAAGGACGCGGACCTGGTGGTCCTCGACGCGGACTTCGAGCTCAAGGGCGTGATGCGCAAGGGCTCCTGGGTGGTGGAACCCCGGCTGGGCTGACGCGGCGCCCCATGGCCTCACGGTGTCCCCGCGCCGGGAGGCTGTCGCACGGCGACCTGTTCGACAGGTGTCAGCCAGTTCAACGCATAACGAACTCACGGCGGTTGGCCCGGCACTCTGGGCCAACCGCCGTCGCTTTGGCATGATCGTGCGCGGCAGGCGGCAAGCGCATTCTGCAAGCCGGCAAGCCGGTTCCACCGTTCTCCACGCACGTCACGGTTCGTCAGGCATGTTGTTCCACGGCTCTTCAGCCATGTTGTTCCACGTCACTTCGCGGGGGAGGCCCAGGTGATCCTCACGGTCACGCTGAACACCGCCCTCGACATCACCTACCGCGTCCCGTCCCTGCGCCCCCATGCCTCACACCATGTCACCGAGGTGACCGAACGGCCGGGCGGCAAGGGCCTGAACGTGGCACGCGTGCTGGCGGCCCTGGGGCATCCCGTGGCAGTCACCGGCTTCGCGGGCGGCGGCACGGGCCGCGCCCTGCAGGAGGCGCTGACCGGCGTCCCGGGCATCACCGACGCGCTCGTACCGGTCTCCGGCGCCACCCGACGTACCGTGGCCGTCGTCGACGCCACGACGGGTGACACGACTCAGCTCAACGAGCCGGGACCGGTCATAGCCCCCGCCGAGTGGAGCGCCTTCCTGGAGGTGTACGAGGACCTGCTGCGGTCCTCGTCGGCCGTGGCCCTGTGCGGCAGTCTGCCGCCCGGGGTGCCCGTCGGCGCGTACGCCCACCTCGTCCGCACCGCCCGTGCCGCCTCCGTACCCGTCCTGCTGGACACCAGCGGGGAACCGCTGCGCCGCGGCATCGCGGCCCGCCCCGACTTCGTCAAGCCCAACGCCGACGAGCTCGCCGAACTCACCGGCTCCCACGAGCCGTTGCAGGCCACCCGGGACGCGCGGCGCCGCGGGGCGCGCGCCGTCGTCGCCTCGCTGGGCGTCGGCGGGCTGCTCGCGATGGCCCCGGAGGGCCACTGGCACGCCACCCCGCCCGCGAAGGTCATGGGCAATCCGACGGGCGCCGGGGACTCGGCGGTCGCCGGTCTGCTGTCGGGCCTCGTCGAGCACCTTCCGTGGCCGGACCGGCTGGCCCGGGCGGCGGCCCTGTCCGCGGCGACGGTACGGGCGCCGGTGGCGGGCGAGTTCGACCGCGCGGCCTACGAGGAGCTGCTGCCGCGGGTCGCGGTCACGGAACGGGCGACGGCGGCCTGAGACCACCGAGCAGGCCCCGGCGCGGAGGGCCTGAAACCACCGAGCGGGCGCCGGCCTGAGGCCCGCGCCCGCTCGAACCGCTCCCGCCGGGGGCCGGTGCCCTACTTCTTGACCTGCCCGGCCTTCAGCCACACCCGGTCGAGCAGGGCGTTGCACTGGTCGCCGTCCTGGCACGAGATGGTGAGCGTGTTGGTGCCCTTGGTGAGGCTGGGATACGCGAAGGTCTGCGTCCAGCCCTTCGCCCAGTCGTCCTTGGCGGCGCCCGCGAAGTTGCCCATGTTGAGCTTGGAGCCGAACTCCTTGCCGTTGACGATGAGCGTCATCTTCGCGTCCTCGCCGGCGACGCTGTAGCCCACGAAGAGCGTGTACACGCCGTTCTTGGGGATGCCGTTGACCGTCCAGGTGACCTGGGCACCGACCTGGTTGAGCCCCGTCACGTACACGCCGCCGCCGGCGTCGGCGCCCTCGACGTCGGAGGCCGTGGACACGCCGGTCCCCAGCTGCAGCGCCTTGGCGTCCGCAGCCGGCAGCTCTGCCGGGTCGTCGGCTTCCCCGGTCGCGGACTGGCTGGGCTCGGCCGACTTTGTCGCCGTCGGCGTCGATGCCGCCTGGTTGTCCCCGCTGTTATCGGAGTCGTCGCCGTTGAACACCGCGACGCCGATGCCGATGACGACGGCGGCGACCACCGCGACTGCGCCTATCAGCAGGCCCCGGGTGTTGGGGCCGCGCCCCCGGCCGCCGTGGCCGGAGTGGTCCGGCGCCGGCTGGTACTGCGTGGTGGGCGCACCGCCGGGCAGCGTCTCGGGCGCCGCGTAGTGGGCGTTCTGCTGGCCGTGCGACGACTGCTGCGGGACCTGCCCGTAGGGGGCCTGCTGCGTCTGCTGCCCGTAGCCCTGCGGTGCCTGCTGCCCGTACTGCCGCTCGCCGACCGGGCGGACCTGGTTGTACGAGGAGCGGGAACCCGGGTACCCGTAGCCGCCGCCACCGGTCGGCGGGGTGGCCCCGGACGCCTGACCGTCGGCGTAGAGGTAGCCGAACGGGTCGTCGTCCTCGGGCGTGCTCGCGCCGTTGTTGCCGGGCGTCATCCCTTGGTCACTCCTCACCACATGCAAGACAGCGGACCTTGCGAGCCTACCCGCTCCCAGGCGCGCACAAGGGTGGCCTACGCCTCACCACCGCGCTGACCTGCGGTTCAACCGGCACGACGATGTTGTTTGGGACGAGACCGTTTCTCGTCGTACATCCGCTCGTCGGCTGATTTCAAGACTTCGTCCGTGGACATGCCGCACTGTGCCCATCCGATGCCGAAACTGGCACCGACCCGCACCGCCCGGCCGTCCACCCGGATCGGCGGGATGATCGCGTTCCGCAGCCGCACCGCGAGGTCCTGCGCGTCGGCCGGGCCCAGCCCGTCGGCGAGCACCACGAACTCGTCGCCGCCGAGCCGCGCCACCGTGTCCCCGTCCCGGACGCCGCTGGTCAGGCGCCGTGCGACCTCGATCAGCACCGCGTCGCCCGTGTGGTGCCCGAACCGGTCGTTGATCGACTTGAAGCCGTCGAGGTCGCAGAAGAGGACGGCGAGCCCCTTCGTCCCGTCGTCCACGCCGACCGGCGCGACGGCGTGCACATGGTGGTCGTACGGTCCGAAGGCCCGGTCGGCCGGGTCGGAGGCGTGCCCGTAGTCGGAGCCGTGCCCGTAGTCGAAGCCGTGCGCGTCCGCCTCGTACCCGGTGTCGTACCCACTCTCGTACGTCATCTCGTACGTCATCTCGTACGCGCCGTCACCGGGGCCCGCTCCGGGCCCGCCGAACGCCGCGTCGAGCGCGGCCACCGAGCTGGGGGCGACATGCTGGGGGCGGCTGCACAGCCGGGCGCTGAGCCGGGTGCGCAGCTCGGCGCTGTTGGGCAGGCCGGTGAGCGAGTCATGGCTGGCCCGGTGGGCCAGCTGCAGCTCGCGGCGCTTGCGCTCCTCGATGTCCTCGACGTGGGTGAGCAGGAAGCGCGGCCCGTCGGCGGCGTCCGCGACGACGGAGTTGCGCAGGGACACCCAGACATACGTGCCGTCGCGCCGGACGAACCGCAGCTCCGCCCGCCCGCCCTCGGCGGAGGTGCGCAGCAGGGTGCCGATGTCCTCGGGGTGGACCAGATCGGAGAAGGAGTAGCGGCGCAGGGCGGAGGCGGGACGCCCGAGCAGCCGGCACAGCGCGTCGTTGGTCCGCAGGATGCGTCCGTGCTGGTCACCGCCCATCTCGGCGATGGCCATGCCGCTCGGCGCGTACTCGAAGGCCTGCCGGAATGATTCCTCGCTGGCGCGCAGGGCCTGCTGCTCGCGCTCGAGGCGGACCAGGGCGCGCTGCATGTTTGCGCGCAGCCGGGCGTTGCTGATTGCAATGGCGGCATGGAACGCGTACATCTGCAGCGCCTCGCGCCCCCATGCGCCGGGGCGGCGGCCGTTGCGCGGGCGGTCCACGGAGAGCACTCCGAGCAGTTCCCCGCCGGCGCCGCCCGTCGCGTACATGGGCGCGAAGAGGCGGTCGCGGGGGTGCCACTCGTCGTCGAAGCGGGGCTCGGGACCGTCGGTGAGCCACTGGGGCACGTCGTCGTCGTCGAGCACCCAGCCCTCGGTGTACGGAATGAACCGGAGGTCGTCCCAGGCCTCGCCCATGGAGAGGCGGCGCTCCCAGGAGGTGCGCGAGCCGACGCGGCCGGTCATGAGCGCGTCGGCGGCGGCGTTTCCCGCGAAGGCGGCCACGACGAGATCGCCGTCCGGGCGCACGAGGTTGACGGCGGCGAGCTCGTATCCGAGGCCGTTCACGACG
The DNA here is from genome assembly GCF_053594815.1 of Streptomyces sp. NPDC002577. NCBI lineage: Bacteria > Bacillati > Actinomycetota > Actinomycetes > Kitasatosporales > Streptomycetaceae > Streptomyces > Streptomyces sp. NPDC002577. Next base: position 54,310 of record NZ_JBSFWK010000015.1, read on the forward strand.
CCGTCGGCGACGGTCTGCAGTGTGTCGGCCAGGCTGCGCGCCGTGTTCATGTCCGCCATCACCCGATGCAGCTGCCGCAGGGTCGCAAGACGGACGTACGGCTCCGACTCGGTCTCCATGCTCGCTCTCCCCGAGACCTCGACAGCAACTCCAGTAGTGTCATCGGCGTACTTCTTGCAGCGTCCTCCCGCCACTGAATCACAGTGAGCTGTCCACTCGGTACACAGGGTCAACAAATAATGCCTCCTGTGACTCAAGTCACAGGAGGTGGAGACCAATGGCGACAGCGCGTCGGGCTCGACGCGAGGGGCCGAGAAGTGTTAGTGAACGCAAATCGCGAGCGCCGGTCGGCCGTGCGCGCCGTCACTGCCGGCGGCCGGTGCACCCGGACGCGGTCGGCCGCAGTGTCGGCCTTCGGTCCTAGTCCTCGCTTGCGACCCTGGTCCGATGTGGGGGCCGTGGCCCACGATTAGCGTTCAGCAATGTGCTGAACACTCCTTCCCTCCACTCCGCCCCGCCCGTGCCCTCGGCACCCGCTGCGCCCTCCGCCCCGCCCCTCCCGCACCTCCCCCATGACGGCGGGCATGCTGAGGGGGTGAGTGAGGACGAGTTCCGCGCCGCCATGTCCCGGCTGGCCTCGGGTGTGGTGCTGGTGACCGCGCACGAACCGGCGCTCGACCCGGAGGGGCCCCGCGGCGACGACGTCGGCATGACGGCCACGGCCTTCATGTCGGTGTCCCTGGATCCGCCGCTCGTCCTGATCAGCCTGCGCGAGGGCTCCCGCATGGACGACCTGCTCGCCGAACAGCCGCTGTGGGCGGTCTCGATCCTCTCCGAGAGCCAGCGGCACATCGCGGGCCGCTTCGCCATGAAGGGCCGCGTCAGCGACCGCCTGCTGTTCGAGGGCATCCCGTATGTACGCGGCGAGGCGTCCGGCGCCCTGCTGGTGGGCGGGGCGCTCGCCAACCTGGAGTGCCGCACCGAACAGCGCGTACCGGCAGGCGACCACACGCTGGTCATCGGCCGCGTCCTGACCGCGACCGCACCGAGCGCGGACGGGGGGCCGCTGACGTATTTCCGGGGGCGCTACCGGCAGTTGGGGTGAGGGCGCCCGCCCGCCTTTGCGGCGGTCGGCTAACCCCAGTCCCGTCCGGAGCGCCCCTGCTTGGTCTCGCCGCGGCGCTTCTTCTCCCGGAGCCGCCGCTCGTTGATGCCGCGGGGGATACGGGTGGGCCGCCGCGGCTTGGGCGGCGGAGCCGTCGCCTCCGCGAGCAGCGCCGCGAGCCGCACGGCCGCGGCCTCCCGGTTGCGCCACTGCGACCGGTGCTCCGAGGCCCGTACGGAGAGCACCCCGTCGACGAGCCGGCCGGCCAGCCGCTCCAGGGCCCGCTCCTTCCACACCGGCGGCAGGGACTCCGTCCCCGCGAGGTCGAAGCGCAGTTCCACCTGCGAGTCACTGGTGTTGACGTGCTGCCCGCCCGGCCCGGACGACCGCGAGAAACGCCACATCAGCTCGGCCTCGGGCAGGAGGACCGAACCGCGGATGGGATAGGGACCGGACATGAGTTCCATGGTCCCGCGCGCATCCGCCTCCCGTCACCCGTTTTTCCGAGGCCCGCTACTCCACCCGGGCGCCCCGGGTAAAGAAAGTAAAGAGACGTGGAACCTCCTGGTCCCCCCGCGACGTTCATACGGGTGACGGTAGCTTCGTCCCCAGTACGAAGCCCGCATTGAGGAACGAACAGAACCAGGAAGGGACTTCCCATGGCTGTAAGCCTGTCCAAGGGCGGCAACGTCTCGCTGACCAAGGAGGCACCGGGCCTGACCGCCGTCACGGTGGGCCTCGGCTGGGACGTCCGGACCACCACCGGCACCGACTTCGACCTCGACGCGTCGGCGATCGCGGTGAACCAGCAGGGCAAGGTCTACTCGGACTCCCACTTCGTCTTCTTCAACAACAAGCAGACGCCGGACCAGACCATCGTCCACACCGGCGACAACCGCACGGGCGAGGGCGCGGGCGACGACGAGGCGATCAACGTCAACCTGGCAGGCCTCCCGGCCGACATCGACAAGATCGTCTTCCCGGTCTCCATCTACGACGCCGAGTCCCGCAGCCAGAACTTCGGCCAGGTCCGCAACGCGTACATCCGCATCATCAACCAGGCCGGCGGCAGCGAGATCGCCCGCTACGACCTCAGCGAGGACGCGGCCACGGAGACGGCGATGGTCTTCGGCGAGCTGTACCGCAACGGCGCCGAGTGGAAGTTCCGCGCGGTCGGCCAGGGCTATGCCTCGGGCCTCGTGGGCATCGCCCAGGACTTCGGCGTCAACGTCTGACATCCGGCTTCGACGTCTGGCACCGGCCTTCCGGCCGATGCATTGCCGGCCTCCTGTTCGAGGCGAACGGTCCGGTGAGAGGTCCGAAAGGCGTCGGCGGATAGCCTGCGCCGCATGATCCTCGAACCACTCGCGCCGGCCGGCCGCGACATGCCCGGCGAGCTCCTCACCGAGCTCGCCGGGCTCTACGCGTCCAACCGGGAGTTCTTCGCGCTGAGCGGCGACTTCCCCGATCCGGACGACATCCGGCCCGAGCAGGTGGCGGCCGCGCTGGCCGAGGAGCTGGCCCACCCCGATGCCGAGGTGCTGCTCGCCCGCAGCGAGGGGCGGCTCGTCGGGATCGCGATCACGCTCGCGCACCATCCCGACCCCGCCGACCCGGATCCCTGGATCGGCCTGCTGATGGTGGACTCCGCCCGGCACCGCGGGGGTTACGGACGCCGGCTCGCGGCGCTCGTGGAAGAACGCTTCCGGCAGTCGGGCCGCACGGCCGTACGCCTCGCCGTCCTCGACAACAATCCAGGCGGACTCCGCTTCTGGACGGCACTCGGATACGACGCCATCGACCACCGCAAGGACCTGCAACTGGGCCGCCCCTGCGCCGTGCTGCGCAAGACGCTGTGACGGAGGGCGTGCTGCTCAGGCGTGGTCCGGTTTTCCCTTTCCGTACAGCCAGTCGTCCCAGATCTCGGTGAAGTCCTTGCCGGGCGCCTTCTTCTCCACATACGCCGTGAAGTCGGCGGTGTCCGCGTTGCCGTGGCGGTGCTCGGCCGCCCAGCCCTTGAGGATGTCGCGGAAAGCGTCGTCGCCCACCGTCTGCCGGATCTTGTGGAGGACCATGGCGCCACGCAGATAGACCGTGTCGTCGAAGACGTCCGCGGCAGTCGGCGGATCGGCGGGGGAGAAGGACCAGATGGCGTCGGCATGGTCCACGCCGGGGTCGCCCCGGTAGAGGGCGTCGAACCTCTTCTGCGCGCTCTCGCCGCCGTGGTCCTCCTCCCACAGCCACTCGGCGTAGGTCGCGAAGCCCTCGTTCAGCCACATGTCCCGCCAGGACTTCGGCGTCACCGAGTTCCCGTACCACATGTGGGCCAGCTCGTGGACGAGGAGATCGGTGCCCGGGGCGCCGGGGAAGACGGGACGGGTCTGGGTCTCCAGGGCGTAGTCCGCGTCATCGGGCCGCTCGATGATCACTCCGGACGCGGAGAAGGGATAAGGGCCGAAGTTCCGCTCCTCCCACTCCAGGACGCCGGGGAGCTCGGCCAGGGGCTTCTTGCTCTTGTCGGCCTGGGTCGGGTCGACGGCGGTGAGGACGGGCAGTTCCTTGGCGCTCTTGCCGTTCCCGCCGCTGCCGTCGGCCTTCGTCTCGTACCGGCTCACGTCGAACGTGCCGATGGCCAGCGTCGCGACATAGCTCGCCATCGGCTCAGGGGTGTGCCAGGTGAAGGTGGTCCGGCCGTTCTGGGTCCGCTCGCGCCTCAACTCGCCGTTGGACACGGCCTGCAGACCCTTGGGGACGGTGACCTGAACGTCGTACGTCGCCTTGTCGGACGGGTGGTGGTTGCCGGGGAACCACGCCATGGACCCGGTCGGCTCGCCCAGCGCCAGTGCGCCGTCCGCGGTGTTCAGCCAGCCTTCGCGGGAGCCGTCCGGGTCGGTGATGGTCACCGGGGTACCGGAGTAGCGGACGACGGCGCGGAACGTTTCGCCTTCGGTGAGCGTGTCTGCCGGCCGGACGGTCAGCTCCTGGCCGGCGCGCTGGAAGCGGGCACCGGTGCCGTCCACGCTGACGGACTCCACCCTCAGCCCCTTCAGGTCGAGGTTGAACGCACTGAGAACCTGTGTGGCGCGTGCGGTGATCTCCGTCTCGCCCGTGAGCCGGCGGGACCCGGGGTCGTAGTCGATCTTCAGGTCGTAGTGGGAGACGTCGTAGCCGCCGTTGCCCATTTTCGGGAAGTACGGGTCGTGCAGGCCGGCGGCGCCCGCGGTGCGCGCGGCGCCCGGGCCGCAGGCGCTCAGGACGAGGGCGAGGGCGGCCGCGAGCACGGGCCCGGCCGCGGTCGTCATGCGGGCCGTACGACGACATTCCACCTGGCGATCCTATGGGACTTTTGGGCGTCGGACGGCATTTGTCCTTGCGGCGGGCCCGGCGCCACGACGACGGCATGCGCGGACGCGTGAGCGATGAGATCTCCGCAGCTCAGGACTCCCACGGCATTCGCCCCCGCCACCCGTGACACCATCGCCTACGTGCTCGACATCGGCTACGCCCTCTCCAACCGTTTCCCCGACCCGCCGCAGACGGACTACCGCCGCGCGGACGTCCACGCCCTGCGCCACGACCTCTTCTGCGGCGACGTCTATCTCGCCGACACGAAGACGGACCAGGAGCTGTCCACAGCCTGGGGATGGGTGCCGGTGCTCGACTTCGCCTGGGCGCTGTGCGACATCATCGAGCAGCTCGACCGCGATCCGGCGGGCAGCCGCGCCGCCAGGCCGCAGTACGCCGAGCTCGACTTCACCGAATCGACCGACCGCATGCTCTTCGAGCGCCGCTTCGGCTGGGTCGACATCGAGGCCGACTGGCAGCCGGGCGACGAGCCGCCCCTGACGTTCTCCCACTCCGAACTGCGCCGCGAGGCCCGCGACTTCCTGCACGACCTGATCGCCGATCTGACGGACATGCACGAGGACCTCGCGGAGAACCCGGCGATCTGGACGCTCCAGGCCCGCTTCCCCCGCGTGTGAGCTGCTCACTCCCCCGCGTGCGGCAACTCGCTCCCCCGTCCGCTGTCCCGTTGTTCGCTTATTCGTCGTCCCGTTATTCGGTTATTCCTCGCCGGGAACCACCACCCGCACTCCGATCTGTGCCGCGAACGCCGGTGCCAGATCGAGCAGTTGGGCCGGGCTGATGACCGCCCCGGCCAAGCGGTCGACCCCCCGCGCGATGCCCAGCTCCGCTGCCGACCGCAGATCGACGTCGGTCATCGTCGCCGCGCTGAAGTCCGCTCCCTTCAGCGCACAGCCCCTGAACTCGACCCGCTCCAGCCGGGCACCACCGAAGTCCGGCTCGACCAGCACACACCCCTCGAAGACGACGTCCCTCAGCCGCGCCTTCCGCAGATTCAGATAGTCGATCTTCCCGCCCCGGACGAGCACCCGCTCCAGCACGCTTCCGTGCAGCTGCACACCGCCCAGCCGCGCGTCCGTCACCTCCACGTCCCGCAGCGTCGCCTCCGCGAGATCGGTGCCCACGCCCCGTATGCCCGACAGGACCGCGTCGATGAAGCGCGCACGGTGCAGCCGCGTCTCGTCCAGGCCGCAACCGGTCAGCGCGCAGTCCAGGAACCGGGCGCCCCCGCCGTCCTGGCCCGCGAGGTCCAGCTCACGGAACTCCATGCCGTCGTAGTCCCCGTCCGGCTCCAGCTCGCCGCCCGCGTACGGGACGAGCGGCGGCAGCCGCACCTCAGGTCGCCGGGCGCTCTTCACCACCGGCTTCACCACCGGGCCCACCCCTGCCTTCGCCACCGCTTTCCTCGCCATGTCCCCATGCTGCCCCCCGCCACTGACAACGGCCGCCGCCGCGACCACAGCCCGGCCCCGGACCCGGATGCGACGTCCGCTGACGGACCGGATGTCACATTCGCGGCCCCTCGACCCGTCCTAGAGGGAAACGGCAACGCCCACCGGAGCAGAGGGAGATCCCCAGCCATGCACCGCATCACCGTCGTCGGCGGCGGCTTCGCCGGACTCACCGCGGCCATCACCGCCGCCGAGGCAGGCGCCAAGGTGACCCTGTACGAGTCGCACCACACCCTCGGCGGCCGCGCCCGCACAGCCGAGGGCCCGTACCGGACGAACGCGGGACCACACGCCCTCTACAGCGGCGGCCCCCACTGGACCTGGCTGAAACAACGCGACCTCATCGGCCCGCTCGCTCCCGTCCCGCTCCTCGAAGGCTCCCGCCTGCGCCTGCACCTCGACGGCGCCCTCCGCCGCGTACCACCCCTGGCGCTGCTCAGGCTGGCCCGCCGCAGGCCCGAACACACGCCCGTGGACGCCGACTTCCTCACCTGGGCCACGGCGCAGGCCGGTGAGGCCGGCGCCCGTGCGGCCGCCAACTACACCGCCGTCGCGCTCTTCCACCACGACCCGGGCTCGCTCTCCGCCGCCTTCGTCCACGAGCGGCTGCGCCGTGCCGCCAAGCTGCCGCCCGAGGCGCACTATCCGCGCGGCGGCTGGGCGTCCGTCATCGACCGGATGGCGGCCCGCGCCTGGAACCTGGGCGTACGGATGGAGACGCTGGCGCGCGTCGACACGCTCCCGACCGACACCCCCGTCATCGTCGCGACCTCCCTCGACGCCGCCCGCCGGCTCCTCGGCGACTCCTCACTCACCTGGGACAGCGGCCGCACGGCCCTCATCGACCTGGCGGTACGCACCCGCCGCGGCGACGCCTTCGCCGTCTCCGATCTCGACGCGCCGGGCTGGATCGAACGGTTCACGGCCCAGGACCGCACCCTCGCCCCGCGCGGACAGCAACTCCTCCAGGGCCAGATCCCCATCTCACCGGCCGAGTCCAAGGCCGACGGGGTCGCCCGCGCCGAGCACCTGCTCGACCTGGGCTTCCCCGGCTGGCGCGAACGTGCCGTCTGGCGCCGCGAGTCCGTCGCACACGGCCGTACGGGAGCGGTCGACCGGCCCGGCACCACCTGGCGCGACCGGCCCGCCGTCGACCGCGGCGACGGCGTCTACCTCGCCGGTGACCAGGTCGCCGCACCCGGCGTGCTCTCCGAGGTCTCGTTCAACAGCGCGATCACGGCCGCCACGCTGGCCCTCACGGCAGGGCGCCGGGCCATGCCTTCCGCACGGCAACACACCCGCGTCACGCCCATCGACCTGAACCCCACCCATTGACCTCAACCGCGCTTGACGTTGAAGAGTTGGCGCGTGCCGGCACCCGGCACCGGAGGGAACACTCCGCGGCAGCGATCGAGGAGCCCGTCATGCACGCCGTCCGCCTGCACACCTTCGGCCCGGCCGAGAACCTCGCGTACGAGAAGACCGAGGACCCCGAGCCGGGCCCCGGCCAGGTGCGCATCGCCGTCGCGGCGGCCGGCGTACACCTGCTCGACACCGCGATCCGCGAGGGCCTCCAGGGCCCCCAGCCCGAGCTGCCCGCGCTGCCCACGATCCCCGGCCGCGAGGTCGCCGGCACGGTCGACGCGCTCGGCGACGGCGTGTCCGATGCCTGGCTCGGCAAGCACGTCGTCGCCCACCTCGGCTTCGCCCCCGGAGGCTACGCGGAGCTGGCCGTCACCGACGCCGCCCGGCTGCACGAGATCCCGGAGAACCTCGACTTCGCCCAGGCCGTCGCCATGATCGGCACGGGTCGTACGACGATGGGCATCCTGCAGTTCGCCGAGCTCGGCCCCGCCTCGGTCGCGATCGTCCCGGCCGCGGCGGGCGGCATCGGCACGCTGCTCGTGCAGTACGCGCGGCACGCGGGCGCCACCGTGATCGGCCTCGCGGGCGGGCCCGAGAAGGTCGCCCGGGTCCGTGCGGCGGGCGCCGACCTCGCCGTCGACTACACGGACCCCGGCTGGCCACAGCAGGTCCGCGCGTACCTCGGCGGCCGCACCGCGACGGTCGTCTTCGACGGCGTCGGCGGCGAAGCGGCCCGCGCGGCCGTCGGCCTGCTCGGCCCCGGCGGCAAGCACGTCGTCTTCGGCTGGTCGGGGCAGGGCCTGCGCGACGGGTCGCCGCTGACCTTCACCGCCGAGGAGCTGGCCGAGCGCCGGATCACATCGGAGGGGGTGCTGGGACCGGTGATGCTGCAGAAGGCGGGCGGCGACAACCCCGTACGCACCCTGGAGCTGCGCGCCCTCGCCGAGGCCGCGGCGGGCCGCCTCACCCCTGCCGTCACGCGCTTCCCGCTCGCGGCAGCGGCGGCCGCACACCGGGCACTGGAGTCCCGCGGCACGATCGGCAAGGTCGTACTGGAGCCGTGAGGCGGCGGCACCCGCCGCGCATCGCCGGCCTCCGGTCGCCGCCCGAAAAATGCGTCCGATCCAGATTCATGGTCTTCTGTTCCTGTGGCCGGCACCCGAACAGGTGAACCTGTCACCCCACCGGACCCCCACCGCTGGTGGGGCCTGGTCGTCATCGCACTCGCGCAGCTGATGGTCGTCCTCGACGCGACGATCGTGAACATCGCGCTCCCCTCCGCCCAGCGCGACCTGGGGATGTCGGACGGCAACCGCCAGTGGGTCGTCACCGCGTACACCGTCGCCTTCGGCGGACTGCTGCTGCTCGGCGGCCGCATCGCCGACCGGGTCGGCCGCAAACGCACCTTCGTCATCGGCCTGATCGGCTTCGCGGCCGCCTCCGCGCTCGGGGGCGCCGCCGTCAGCTCCGGCATGCTCTTCGGCGCCCGCGCCCTCCAGGGCTGCTTCGCCGCCGTACTCGCCCCGTCCGCCCTCTCCCTGGTCGCCACCTCCTTCACCGCCCCCAAGGAACGCGGAAGAGCCTTCGGGATCTACGGCGCCCTGGCCGGCAGCGGCTCCGCGATCGGACTGCTCCTCGGCGGACTGCTCACCGAGTACCTGAACTGGCGATGGTGCCTCTACGTCAACGTCCCCATCGCCGTCATCGCCGTCATCGGGGCCTGCGCCCTGCTCGGCGACCGGCCGGGCCACCGGGGCGTGCACCTCGACGTCCCCGGCGCCGTGATGGGCTGCGGCGGCCTCGTCTCCATCGTCTACGGCGTCGGCGAGGCCGAGTCGCACGGCTGGACCGACCCCCTCGTGCTGGGGCTCCTCACCGGCGGAGGCGCGCTGCTCGCCGCCTTCGCCTGGTGGCAGACCAGGGCCCCCAGCCCCCTTCTGCCGCCCCACGTCATCAAGGACCGCACCCGGGCCGGCTGCTTCCTGACCATGGCCCTCGCCGTCGCCGGGCTGTTCGGGATCTTCCTCTTCATGAGCTACTACCTGCAGGTCGTCCTCGGCTACTCGCCCGTCAGGACGGGCCTGGCCTTCCTCCCCCTGACCGCCGCGATCATCACCGGCTCGACCCAGATATCGGCCCGGCTGCTGCAGCGCACGCCGCCCCGCGCGCTCATGGTCCCGGGCATGGTGCTGGCCGCCTCCGGCACGCTCCTGCTCACCTCGCTCACCGTCGAGGCGCAGTACGCCACCCGCGTCCTGCCCGCCATGGTGCTGATGGGCCTCGGCATGGGCCTCACCTTCACGCCCGTGTTCGCCACCGCCACCGCCGGGGTCGCCCAGCAGGACGCCGGCGTCACCTCGGCGACCGTCAACACCGCACAGCAGGTCGGCGGCTCCATAGGCACCGCACTGCTCAACACGATCGCCACCACGAGCAGCACCGCCTACCTCGCCGCCCACCTGCACAGCCCCACGCAGCAGGCGCACATCACCCGCGAGGGCATCGTCCACGGCTACACCGTCGCCCTGTGGTGGTCCGCCGGCCTCATGCTGCTCGCCGGCCTGACCGCGGCCCTGATGGTCACGGCGAAGGCACCGCGACGCCGGGCGCCCACGGACTCACCGATACCCCAGTCGGTGGCCTGAGCCGGGCCCGTCAGCCGAGGGCGGCCCCGGGCCCCTCAGCTGCTCAGAGCTTCTCCGCCGCCCCGAGTCGCGCCAGCGCGTCGTCCGTCAGCCGGTACACCGTCCACTCGTCCTGCGGCAGCGCCCCCAACGCCCGGTAGAAGCCGATCGACGGCTCGTTCCAGTTCAGCACCGACCACTCCAGCCGCTCGTACCCGCGCTCCACGCAGATCCGCGCCAGCTCCGTCAGCAGCGCCTTGCCGTGCCCGCCACCGCGCCGGTCCGGACGTACGTACAGGTCCTCCAGGTAGATCCCGTGCACCCCCCGCCACGTCGAGAAGTTCAGGAACCACAGCGCGAAACCGGCCGGCTCCCCGGTCGCGTCGTCCTCCGCGATGTGTGCGAACGCCGCCGGGCGCTCGCCGAACAGCGCCTCGTGCAGCTGCTCCTCGGTGGCCCGCGCCTCGTCCAGCGCCTTCTCGTAGGCGGCGAGCTCGCGGATCATGGCGTGGATGACGGGGACGTCGGCGGGTACGGCGGTACGAATCATGACCGCAGGCTAACCGTGCCCGCCGCGCAGCCGCCGCCCGATTTCCAGGTGGTCCGGCGCCGGCGAGCGCCCGGCCTCGATGTCCCACAGCGCGTTCTGCAGCACCCGTCCCAGCGTCCAGGCCCGCGCCCGCGCCCGGTCGAGCCCCAGCACGTCCGTCATCGCGTCGAACCGCCACCGCACCTCGTCGGCGTCGAACCGGTTGTCCAGCGCGGGGAACAGCTCGAACCCCGGATCGCCCGCCAGCGGCTTCGGGTCGATGGCGAGCCACGGCTCCCGGTCGGCGGCGAGCACGTTGTCGTAGTGCAGATCCCAGTGCAGCAGCCGGTCACCGGGCTCGCCGGCCACCTCGCGCACCGCCGCCGCACAGTCCTCGAGGAGCCGCCGGTCGTCCGGGTCGGTCACCTCTCGTACGGCCCCGCCCACCCGTGCGAGCATCCGCTCCGCGATGTCCCCGAGCCGCCTCATCCCCTCCGGCGCCGAGGCCGCGGTCAGCCGCGCCAGCAACTCCGCGATGACCAGCACCGCCGCACGGGAATCCGGCACCGCCGTCAACATCCGGGCCGAGTCGAGCCGTTCGAGCAGCAGGGTGCCCGTGACATCGTCGTACTCCAGCAGCCGCACGGCCCCGTCGCCGCCCCACACCCGCAGCGCGACCGGCTCCCCCACGGTCTCCTCGTCCAGGTACTGCAGCTTGAGCACCGCCTGCGCACCGTCCGCGCCACACACCACCGGAAGCACCAGCGCGCACATCCCGTACATCACGGGACCGTCGGTCCTGAGCCCCCACCGCTCCAGGAACTCCGCCGCCCGCCCGGGCAGCACGTCGACGAACGCCTGCCCGTCCGCACCGTTGAACCTGGTCTGCGTGGCCACGAGCTCGTCCGGTACCTCGATCACACCCCGATCCTAGGGACGCACACCATCACCGGCCACGGCATATCCCCCACCCACTTGCCCTGCTCGACCCCGCAGGCGCTACCGTCCGCTCGCATGAACACCGTCAACGGCGGCATATCGTTCTGGTACGCCAGTGAAGGCCTCCCCACCCCACGTGAGCCCCTGCCCGGCGACGCAACCGCCGACGTCGTCATCGTGGGCGGCGGCTACACCGGACTGTGGACCGCCTACTACCTCAAAAAAGCGGCCCCTTTCCTGCGCATCACCATCCTTGAACAGAAGTTCTGCGGCTACGGCGCCTCCGGCCGCAACGGCGGCTGGCTCTACAACGGCGTCGCGGGCCGCGACCGGTACGCGAAACTCCACGGCCACGACGCCGCCGTACGCCTCCAACAGGCCATGAACGACACGGTCGCCGAGGTCATCCGCATCGCGGCCGAGGAGGACATCGACGCCGACATCCACCAGGGCGGCGTCCTCGAAGTCGCCTGCACCCCGGCCCAGTTGGCCCGCCTCAAGGCCTTCCACGCCACGGAGATCTCGTACGGGGAAAAGGACCGCGAGCTCTACGGCGCCCGCGACACCGCCGAACGCATCCGGGTCACCGGAGCCGCCGGCTCCACCTGGACCCCGCACGGCGCCCGCCTGCAGCCCGCCAAGCTCGTCAAGGGCCTCGCCGCCGCCGTCGAGTCGCTGGGCGTGACGATCCACGAGTCCACGCCCGTCACGGAGATCAAACCCAAGCACGCGGTCACGCCCTACGGCACCGTCCGCGCCCCCTACGTCCTGCGCTGCACCGAGGGCTTCACGGCCTCCCTCAAGGGCCACCGCCGCACCTGGCTCCCCATGAACTCCTCCATGATCGTGACCGAGCCCCTGCCCGACGACGCCTGGTCCGCGATCGGCTGGGACGGCCGCGAAACCCTCGGCGACATGGCCCACGCCTACCTGTACGCGCAGCGCACCGCCGACAACCGCATCGCGCTCGGCGGCCGCGGCGTCCCGTACCGCTACGGCTCCCGCACGGACAACGACGGCCGCACCCAGCCCGCCACGATCGACGTCCTGCGCGGGCTCCTCGTCCGGCTCTTCCCGCAGCTGGCCGGAGTGGGTGTGGACCACGCCTGGTCCGGCGTCCTCGGCGTCCCCCGGGACTGGTGCACGACCGTCACCCTCGACCGCTCCACCGGCCTGGGCTGGGCCGGCGGCTACGTCGGCTCCGGCGTCGCCACGGCCAACCTCGCCGCCCGCACCCTCCGCGACCTGGTCCAACAGGACTCCGGCCAGTCAGGACCCACCGACCTGACGACTCTCCCCTGGGTGAACCACAAGGTCCGCAAATGGGAGCCGGAGCCCCTGCGCTGGCTCGGCGTCCACGGGATGTATGCGACATACCGCGCCGCGGACCACCGCGAGCGCACCTCCCCGACCGCCGAGACAACCCGCCTGGCCCGCCTCGCGGATCGACTTTCGGGCCGCCACTGAGGGCCTCCAACCTCCCGGACGGACGACAAAGGCCCAGGTCACACACTGTGCGACCTGGGCCTCGGTGGAGCCCCCTGTCGGATTCGAACCGACGACCTACGCATTACAAGTGCGTTGCTCTGGCCAGCTGAGCTAAGGAGGCGTGCCCGTGCAGTGTACCCAGGTCACGGACCGGCCCCGTCGAAAATTTCGTCGAAGTTCACATGGCTCGAACTACTGACAGACCAGGTGAACGCCAGGTACCGTCTCGCTGCAGTTCACCCGCGTGGACTACACCACAACGGGACCACCCGTAGTGGCACACCACCTTTACAACGGATCGTCCGGCACGTTCCTGCCGGTGAAGGGGGCCCATCACCATGGCCACTGTCACGTTCGACAAGGCAACCCGGATCTACCCGGGTTCCGAGAAGCCCGCCGTCGACGCGCTCGACATCTCGATCGAGGACGGCGAGTTCCTCGTCCTCGTCGGCCCGTCCGGTTGCGGTAAGTCCACCTCCCTGCGCATGCTCGCGGGTCTCGAGGACGTCAACGGCGGCGCGATCCGCATCGGTGACCGCGACGTCACGCACCTGCCGCCGAAGGACCGGGACATCGCCATGGTGTTCCAGAACTACGCGCTCTACCCGCACATGACGGTCGCCGACAACATGGGCTTCGCGCTCAAGATCGCCGGTGTGCCGAAGGCGGAGATCCGCCAGAAGGTCGAGGAGGCCGCCAAGATCCTCGACCTGACCGAGTACCTGGGCCGCAAGCCCAAGGCCCTCTCCGGTGGTCAGCGGCAGCGTGTCGCGATGGGTCGCGCGATCGTGCGTGAGCCGCAGGTGTTCCTCATGGACGAGCCGCTGTCGAACCTCGACGCCAAGCTCCGTGTCTCGACCCGTACGCAGATCGCGTCGCTGCAGCGCCGCCTCGGCATCACCACCGTCTACGTCACCCACGACCAGGTCGAGGCCATGACGATGGGCGACCGCGTGGCCGTGCTGAAGGACGGCATCCTGCAGCAGGTCGCGTCGCCGCGTCACATGTACGACAAGCCGGCCAACCTCTTCGTCGCGGGCTTCATCGGCTCTCCCGCCATGAACCTCGTCGAGGTGCCGATCACCGACGGCGGTGTGAAGTTCGGCAACTCGGTCGTCCCGATCAACCGCGAGGCGCTGTCCGCCGCGGCCGACAAGGGCGACCGCACCGTGACGGTCGGTGTCCGCCCCGAGCACTTCGACGTGGTCGAGCTGAACGGCGGCGCCGCCAACGCTCTGTCGAAGGACTCCGCGGACGCCCCGGCCGGTCTGGCCGTGTCCGTCAACGTCGTCGAGGAGACCGGCGCCGACGCCTACGTCTACGGCACCGCCGAGGTCGGCGGCGAGGCGAAGGACCTGGTCATCCGCGTCAACAGCCGCCAGGTGCCCGAGAAGGGCTCCCAGCTGCACGTCGTGCCGCGTCCGGGTGAGTCCCACGTGTTCTCGACCTCGACCGGCGAGCGCCTCAGCGACTGACGCGCTTCCGCGCCACCACGCCTACGGGAGTCCCGCACCGTCCGGTGCGGGACTCCCGTCGTTCGTCGGCCGGCTTTCAGCGGTCACACAAATAGGTCACACAACGGGCATTTCGAGCCTGTACGTCAACACCCGCCGAGCAATTCCCGGTTCGCCGTCGCTCGACAGAGTGACCAAATGTCGCCAAATCACTACAGGCCGCTACTCTCACTCGCGTGACGCACTCCTCTAAGCCGTCGGCTCGGCGCGGCCCCGCCCGCCGAATCGGCCGTTCTCTCGCTCTCGTTCTTCCTGTCGTCCTGGTGCTCTCCGGGACCCTCGCGGTCACCCGCGTCAACTGGTCGGGCGGCGGCTCCTCGGACTCCGTGCTCACCGTCTCCGCCGAGGACGTGTCGACGCCGGCCAGGTCCCGTGCCCCGCAGGACGTCCTGCGCGACCGGCTCCTGTTCGAACTCCAGGAGAAGGACCCGGGCGTTGCCCTCACGGAGCTCCAGCAGGCGGTCAACGGCCGGCCGTCGCTGGCCCGGCACTGCATGTCCATCGCCCGCGCTCTCGGCCGCGCCGCCGTGCAGCGCTACGGAGCCTCTCGCGCCCAGTCGTTCGCCCGCCCGGTCTGCGACACGTCCTTCGCGTCCGGCGTCGCCTCCCAGCAGGGCTGACGGCGCCCCGAGCGACGCCCGGAGCGACGGAGCGGCCCGTCGGACCCGCGGGCGGACAGCACGTACAGTTCGGACATGACAGGTGATTCGAACGGGCTGATCCGCCCCACTCAAGCCGTCGTACTGGCCGGTGGCCAAGGCTCTCGGCTGCGTCCCTACACCGACGACCGGCCCAAGCCGATGGTCGAGATCCCCGGCACGGGAACGCCGATCATCGGCCACCAACTGGCCTGGCTCGCCGACGAGGGCGTCACCGACGCCGTCGTCTCCTGTGGCCATCTGGCCGAAGTGCTCCAGAAATGGCTGGAGTCCGCGGATCTTCCGCTCCGGGTCACCACGGTGGTGGAGAACGAACCACTCGGCCGCGGCGGCGGCCTCAAGTACGCCGCCGCCCACCTGCCCCACGCCGACCAGCCGTGGTACGCGACGAACGGCGACATCTGGACCCGTTTCTCGCTGCGCGACATGGCGGCCTTCCACGCCGAGCGCGACGCTGCGGCGACGCTCGCGCTGGCCCGCCCGCGCATCCCCTGGGGTGCCGTCGAGACGGACACCTTCGGGCACATCACGGACTTCGTCGAGGCCCCTCCGTCGCCGTATCTCATCAACGCCGGTGTGTACGTGTTCTCGGCGGAGTTCACCGAGCTGCTGCCGACGCGCGGCGACCACGAGCGCACCACGTTCCCGAGGCTGGCGCGCGAGAAGCGCCTGGCCGGTTTCCCGATTCCGCAGGGCGCGTACTGGCGGGCCATCGACACGGCGAAGGACCTGACGGAAGCGGCGAAGGAGCTCGCGGCACTGGGCCGTTGAGCCGCGCCCGCGAGGCCGGTCGGCAAGACGCAGTCGTGCGTACAGCGCGCGGGGCTCGGCACATCACCTGCGCCGAGCCCCGATTCTGTTGCGGTCAGTGCACGCGGAATCACAGGCGCCGGATCACCGGCGCCCCGCTCCGCCTCAGCCGAGGATCCCGCCCACGAACCCGCCGTCCGACCCTCCGTCGTCGCCGCCGCTGCCGCTGCCACCCGAGCCGGTGCCCCCGGAGCCGGTGCCTCCGGAGCCGCCGCCCGCGGCGCCGCCTGAGGAGGAGGGCCCCGAGGTGGTGGCCGGGGGCGCCTGCGGCGATGTCGCGCCCTGCGAGGCCTGTCCGGAGCCCTGGGTCTGGCTGGGCTGTCCGGCGCTGGTGCCCGCCGTCGCGCGGGGCGCCCCGGCCCCGGCGGACTGCGACGGGCCGGCCGCGGCCCCCTGGCTCTGGGTCGGCGATCCCGGGGCGGACGGGCTCCTGCTGCCGGCGCCGCGCTTGTCGTCCGGGCTCTGCGGAAGGGGTGAGCCGGGCAGTTCGTTGCGCGGGGGTTCGCCGGGGCCGGGCACGGTGACGCGCGAGGCGTCCCGCACCGCGCTGCCGAGCAGTGCGCCCACGAGGAGCGTGAATCCGACGGCGAGCGTCGTCATGAGGGCGCCGCGCCGCAGTACGCGGCGTCGCAGCTCCCAGAGCCCGGCGCGCGGTCCGAGCCTGCGCCAGGCCTCCGAGGCCAGGCGCCCGTCGACCGAGTAGACGGGGGCGCCCGCGATGACCAGCGGGGACCAGGCGGCGAGGTAGATGATGTCGGCGGCCTCGTAGACGGGCGAGGTCTTCCAACTGACGGCGAGGAGGAGCCCGGCGGCCAGCAGCGCCCCGGTCGCGGCGGCGAGCCGCTGCCAGAGACCGAGGACCGTGAGCACGCCCGCGATCACCTGGAGGAACGCCACGGACAGCCCGACGCCCACCGTGTGCTGCAGCGCGAAGTCGTGCAGCGGCTCGGCGACTCCCCCGGGGTGCAGGGAGTGGAGCCACCCGGCCATGGAACCGCGGCCGGTGCGGTCGAAGTAGACGGGGTCGCAGAGCTTGCCCATGCCCGCGTAGACGGACACGAATCCGAGGAGGATCCGCAGCGGGAGCAGTACGACGCCCAGGTTCATCCGGCGGCCGGGGTAGTACGCGTGCCGCACGCCCGCTGCGGCAGCAGCTGATGTCAGCGTGGCGCCGTGCCGCCGGGCTGCGCGCCCCTCGCCCTCGCCCGCGCTCTCCTCGTCGTATGCGTCGCCGTAGACGGCGGAGCCGTAGGGGCCGTACGCCTCGGAGTCGTAGGTGCCGTACGCACCGCTGCCGTAAGCGCCCTCGGCGCCGAACTCCCCGCCGGTGTAGAGGGGTTCTTCATAGGCGCTGCCGGCGCCGCGCAGCTGCGCGAGGAGCCGGATCTCGTCGGTGCCGGTGCCGGGGTGGGAGGGCCCGGTGGGGAGGGGGGTCTCGACCGTGTCGTCGTAGCGCGTTTGGTCGGTGAAGCCCGTGGAGCTGCCGTATCCGGCGTAACCGCTGTACGGGTCCTGGTCGTTGTAGCCGACGCGGCCCTGGCGGCGGTTGCCCTGACCGAGGTCGATGCGGGGGATGACCTGCGTGGCGCCGACGTCGTCCGTGCCGTAGCCGCTGTCCGGCAGGGTGCCCGCGCCGGCGTTGCGTACGGCCTGGAGGAGTCCGGTGGCGGCGTCGCCGGGCTCGGACTTCCCGGTCCAGACGAGCGGGGTGCGGCGTGCGCCCGGGACGCCTCGCGGCTCGGCGTGGGCGCTCAGGTGGCGTCCGATGCGTGGGGACTGGATGGGCCGCGTGGTGGGGAACTGCACGCGGAAGCTCGCGTGGTTGACGATGACCTGCGCAGGGTCGCACGGCACTTTCACCATGCTCAGCGCGGGAACGTCGTCGAACCCCGACGAGCGGTCCCCCGTGGGAGTGCGGGGTGTTCTGGTGTCCACACTCATCTAACCGAGTGACGTGTCCTTAGGACACTGCCTTGACTGCCCCGATCTGTCCGGACCGCGTCAAGATCGCCGGGCGCGCAGTCGGCGCCGCGGACGGCGCGCCGGAGACGGCACGCCGAACGCCCGCACCCCCTGGTTGTGGCTCAGCCGCGGCGCCGCGCCGCCTCGTACAGCACCACGCCCGCCGCGACACCGGCGTTGAGCGACTCGGCACCGCCCGGCATGGGGATGCGCACCCGGAAGTCGCAGGTCTCCCCGACGAGCCGGGAGAGCCCCTTGCCCTCGCTGCCGACGACGATGACGACCGGGCCCCCGAGGGCCTCCAGTTCACCGATCTCGACGTCGCCGTCCGCGGCCAGACCGACGACCACGATGCCGGCCTTCTTGTACGCCTCCAGGGCGCGCGTCAGGTTCGTGGCGCGCGCGACCGGCGTGCGCGCGGCGGTGCCGGCGGACGTCTTCCAGGCGCCGGCGGTCATTCCGGCGGCCCGCCGCTCGGGTACGACGACGCCGTGGCCGCCGAACGCGGAGACGGACCGCACGACGGCACCGAGGTTGCGGGGGTCGGTCACGCCGTCGAGGGCGACGATCAGCGGGTCCTCGCCCTCGTCGTACGCGGCGCTCGCGAGGTCCTCGGGGTGCGCGTACTCGTACGGCGGGACCTGCAGGACGAGGCCCTGGTGGTTGAGGCCGTTCGTCATGCGGTCGAGCTCGGGGCGCGGGGCCTCCATGAGGTTGATGCCGCCGCGCTCGGCCGCGAGCTGGAGCGCCTCGCGCACCCGCTCGTCGTTGTCGATGAACTGCTGGACGTAGAGCGTGGATGCGGGCACGCCCTCGCGCAGCGCCTCGACGACGGGGTTGCGGCCGACGACGAGCTCGGACGGGGACTTGCCGCCCCGGCCGCGCGGCGGCGCCTGGCGGCCTGACGCGCGCCGGGACTTCGCCTGCGCGGCACGCTGCTTGGCGTGCCCCTTGCGCATCTCGGCGGGCGGCGTCGGGCCCTTGCCCTCGAGCCCGCGGCGTCGCTGGCCACCGCTGCCGACCTGCGCGCCCTTCTTGCCGGACATGCGACGGTTGTGAGCGGCCATGATCTACCTGTCTGCCTTTTGAGTCGGTGTCGTGAGTGCGTACGCCCTTGAGCGTGCGCAGCGTGTACGTCTACGAAGTGTGCCGCCCGTTCGGCCGGACGGCACATTCGCCCTGGTCAGCGCGGACCGAGCGACCAGCGCGGGCCCTGCGGGCTGTCCTCGATGACGAGGCCCGACTGGTTGAGCTGATCGCGGATGGCGTCCGCGGTGGGCCAGTCCTTGCGGACCCGGGCGGCCTCGCGCTGCTGGAGCACGAGGCTCACGAGGGTGTCGACGACGCCGTGCAGATCCTCGCTGCGATCGCTCTCGCCGGCCCAGTGGGGGTCGAGCGGGTCGAGGCCGAGGACGCCGAGCATGGCGCGGACCTCGGCGAGCCGGGCCACGGCGCCTTCCTTGTCGTCGGCGGCCAGCGCGCTGTTGCCCTGCCGGACGGTGGTGTGGACGACGGCGAGCGCCTGCGGGACGCCGAGGTCGTCGTCCATGGCCTGGGCGAAGGCGGGCGGCACCTCGGCGGCGGGCTCGACCGTGCCTCCGGCCTTCTCCACCACGCGCTGCATGAAGCCCTCGATCCGCGCGAACGCGGACTCGGCCTCGAGCAGGGCCTCCTCGCTGTACTCGATCATCGAGCGGTAGTGCGGGGTGCCCAGGTAGTAGCGGAGCACGATGGGACGCCAGCGCTTGACCATCTCGCTGACGAGCACGGAGTTGCCGAGCGACTTCGACATCTTCTCGCCGCTCATCGTCACCCAGGCGTTGTGCACCCAGTACTTGGCGAAGTCGTCGCCGTACGCCTTGGCCTGGGCGATCTCGTTCTCGTGGTGCGGGAAGATCAGGTCGATGCCGCCGCCGTGGATGTCGAAGACGGTGCCCAGGTACTTGTGGGCCATGACGGAGCACTCGAGGTGCCAGCCGGGGCGGCCGCGGCCCCACGGGGTCTCCCAGCTCGGCTCGCCGGGCTTGGCGGTCTTCCACAGCGCGAAGTCGCGCGCGTCCCGCTTGCCGGTCTCGCCCGCGCTCTCCGGCTGCTGGAGGTTCTCGAGCTCCTGGTTGGACAGCTCCAGGTAGCCCGGGAAGGACTTCACGTCGAAGTAGACGTTGCCCTCGGACTCGTAGGCGTGGCCGCGCTCGATGAGGCCGCGCATCATCTCGACCATCTCCGTGACATGGCCGGTGGCGCGGGGCTCGTACGTGGGCGGCAGGCAGCCGAGCGCGGTGAAGCCGTCGTTGAACGCGCGCTCGTTGTCGTAGCCGATGGACCACCAGGGGCGGTTCTGTTCGGCCGCCTTCTGGATGATCTTGTCGTCGATGTCGGTGACGTTCCGGATGAACGTCACCTCATAGCCGCGGTAGGCGAACCAGCGGCGCAGGATGTCGAAGTTGAGGCCGGACCGGATATGCCCGATGTGCGGGGCGGCCTGCACGGTAGGGCCACACAGGTAGATCGAGACACAACCCGGCACGAGCGGGGTGAAGTCACGGATCTGCCGGGCGCTGGTGTCGTACAGGCGAATAGTCACCGCTCCAGAGTAGTAGGCCCGGGCCAGTGCCCCGCGACACATGGGCCCCACGGGGCACTGATTCGTGACATCTCTCGACGACAGCGGGCGCCACCTGCGCTGTCAGATGCTTCCGACGATCTTGCGAGGGGTGATCCGTACGACGAGACGCTCGGCGTCCTGCGCGGCGGCCGGATTGAACTCCGCGTATTTCTTGCCCGTGTACTTCATCGACAGTTCGTCGATGAGTTCCTGCCCGCCCTCGGTGGTCATCTCGGCGGTGCCGCGGATCTCCGCGTAGGTGTACGGGGAGTCGGGGGGAACCACGACGACGCTGACGCGCGGGTCGTGCCGGAGGTTCTTCGGCTTGCGCCGGTCGACGGTGGTGGAGAACAGCACGTCGTCGCCGTCCCGCTTCACCCAGACCGGCGACGCGTGCGGAGTGCCGTCGGGCTGGACGGTGGCCACGACGACGAAGACCGGGCTGTCGAGAAGCGCCTTGAGTTTGTCGGGCAGTTCGACGGGCATGGTGGCCTCTCTGTTGGTTGACGGCTGTACGGGTTCGTACGAGTACCCGATACTCCGCCTCCGCACCGCCGCGGCCCGGCATTGCTCCCTCCGGCGTACGCGTCGCCCCTGCGGGAGGCCGGACCACGATGAACGGCACCCGCCGTCGTGGGTTGTGCCCACCCTCCCCCAGCTACCGCTGGGAGGTGCCCCCAGCCCCGCGGAACGATTGCCCACAACGGTAGGGCGTGCCGTACCGGCCGCCGGCCCGCAGGCGCCCTGCGGCCGACCCACCCACCGGCAGGTGGCGAACCACCCACCGCCGGGGGGCGTCAGGTCCGCCGGAAGACCAGCGCCGTGGCGATCGCCGCGAGCCCCTCGCCGCGACCCGTCAGCCCGAGCCCGTCCGTCGTCGTGCCGGAGACGGCGACGGGCGCCCCGGCCGCCTCGCTCAGAGCCTTCTGCGCCTCGTCCCGCCGCTTGCCGATCTTCGGCCGTACGCCGATGACCTGGACGGCGATGTTCCCGATCTCGAACCCTTCGGCCCGTACGATCCGCGCGGCCTCGGCGAGCAGGGTGACCCCGGAGGCGCCGGCCCACTCGGGCCGCGACGTACCGAAGTGGGCGCCGAGGTCGCCGACGCCCGCCGCGGAGAACAGGGCGTCGCAGGCGGCGTGCGCGGCGACGTCGCCGTCGGAGTGCCCCGCGAGCCCGTACCCGTGGCTGTCCGGCTCCTCCCAGAGCAGCCCCGCGCACCACAGCTCACGCCCCTTCTCGAAGGCGTGCACGTCGGTGCCGATGCCGACCCGCGGCAGCGGAATCCCGGAAACGGCGTAAACAGAGGTCTCAGAAGCCATCGGTGGCCCTCCTGCGCGCCAGGACCGCCTCGGCGAGGACCAGGTCCAGTGGACGGGTGACCTTGAAGGCCTCCTCGTGTCCGGGCACGACCACCACGGGCTCACCGAGCTGTTCCACCATGCCGGCATCGTCGGTCGCGCCCTCGCCGCTGAGCGCGACGGTCTCGTGGGCGCGTACGAGGGTGGCGAGGTCGAAGCCCTGCGGGGTCTGCACGGCGCGCAGCCTGGCCCGGTCGGGCGTGGCCACGACAGGTTCGGGCTCGCCCTTCTCACGCGGCTCGACCTGCTTGACGGTGTCGGCGAGGGGCAGCGCGGGGACGACGGCGGGGGCTCCGCCTCGTACGGCTTCGATGACCGCGTCGACCGTGTCCACGGGCACGAGCGGGCGGGCCGCGTCGTGCACGAGCACGATGTCGATGCCGGGGGGCAGCGCGTCGAGGCCGAGCTTCACGGACTCCTGGCGGGTGTCGCCGCCGGTGACGACGAGGAAGTCCGTCCGGTCCGGCAGCGCGTGCGAGGCGAGCAGGCTCTTGACCTCGGCGGCGCCGTCGGGCGGGGCGACGACGACGACGAGCGACACGGCGCGCGACGCGGCCATGGCGCGCACGGCGTGGATGAGCATGGGCGTGCCGCCCAGGGCGCGCAGCGCCTTGGGGGCACCGGGCCCGAGGCGCACTCCGCGGCCGGCGGCGGGAATCACGGCGGCGGTGCGGGACTGACCGGGGGTGCGGGACTGACCGCCCGTGGGCGGCCGCGAAACGTCAGACATCGGTTCCGTTCAGGTTTGTGTGCTCGGCCGACTTGGGTATGGCCACTGCGGGTGCCCCCGGCCGAAGGCTGGGAGAGTGCCGGGCACGACGCCTTGACCGGACCCTTCCGTGACATCTGGTCGAGGCGGCTTCCCGGGCCCGGCACGGCTCGCATCCCGAGCCGTAGGAGCCGCTGTCGGTTCGAGTGCCGAATCGATGCGCGTCGGGTCTCGGGATTCGGAAGAACCAAGAAGACATGCCGCAGCGCCCGGCGACCTTCAGGGTCAGCGGGCACCGCGGCATTTCACTGCGCCGGACAGGGCGTCGGAGCAACGTGCGCCAGGACGCTCAGGACGCGAGAACCTCGTCGAGCAGAGCCTCAGCCTTGTCCTCGTTCGTGTTCTCCGCGAGGGCGAGCTCACTCACCAGGATCTGCCGGGCCTTGGCGAGCATGCGCTTCTCACCGGCGGAGAGTCCACGCTCACGCTCGCGACGCCACAGGTCGCGCACCACTTCGGCGACCTTGATGACATCGCCCGAGGCGAGCTTCTCGAGATTTGCCTTGTAGCGACGGGACCAGTTCGTGGGCTCCTCGGCATACGGCGCGCGCAGCACCTCGAAGACCCGGTCCAGCCCGTCCTGACCGACCACATCACGCACGCCGACGAACTCCGCATTGTCCGCTGGCACACGCACCGTCAGGTCGCCCTGGGCGACCTTCAGCACCAAGTAGGTCTTGTCCACGCCTTTGATCTGGCGAGTTTCGATGGCCTCGATCAGCGCGGCCCCGTGATGGGGATAGACCACGGTGTCGCCAACCTTGAACGTCATGTGACAGGTACCCCTTCCGTGGCTATCCAGGGTAACACGAGAACCGCCGGTTCTGAATGGCGTTTTCGCAGGTCAGGGCATATCTCGGGGCTTGACAACAACAACGTGAACGTGCTGCGGAGCCCTACCGGAGGCGGGTATTCGCAGGTCGGAGGCGCTGTTCGGCCGGAGTGAAACGCGCACGTTACACGCGTCCGGCGCCCTCCCCAAGTGGCCGAACGTCCCGTTTTGCCGGATTCTCAGAGGTTGACTTCCGCTACTCCGTTCGGTGACTGAGGCCACGTGCGACTCGAATCCGGAATTGATCACACGGCCTGGTGATCAATTCTCCGGACCGCCATGCATTCCTTACCGGAAATCCGCATAGCGGGTGTCGGCAGTACAGGCAGTACAGATGGCTCTGACTGGGCTAACCGACTGCGCTTATGTGAATGCTGAACCGTATGAGAGCGATGAGGCCGAGAAGGGCAGAGTGGCTCACGCGAGTCGAGTGACAGGCCTCGAGTGACAGACGTGGCTTGTGGTGTCGCAAAGCCTGCCGGTGGTGTAAGGGCGGGTCGGGTGCGGCGGCGCGAGAGGGGCTCGGTAATCTGAGCCCGCTGACCAACCCTTAGGGCGGCTTTACGGCCGCCCGCACCGTCGTACCAGCCACGTCCAAGGAGTTGCCGCGCCGTGAGCCTCCCCCTCACTCCGTCCGGGGGTACCCCCAGCCTTCGTCGCGGTGTCCTCACCGCCGCTGCCGTCGTGTTGTCGATCGGCGCCCTCTCCGCCTGCGCCGCCGGCAACAACGCGCAGACGCTGGGGGTCAAGCCGGACAACGCCGCGACCGCCGTCGGTGACATCAAGGTCCAGAACGCCACGATCATCACGCAGCCGGATCTGCAGTCGACCGGCCCGGCCGTGGTCACCGGCACCCTCTTCAACAACGGCACGACGGCCCAGACGCTTGAGTCGATCACGGTCGTCGGGACCAGCAAGAAGGCCGAGATCAAGCCCGCCAAGGGCTCGGGGCCGCTCACCATCCCGGCCGGCGGCTCCGTCATCCTCGGCGGCAAGGGCAACGCCTCCGCCGTCCTACCGAGCAGCCGTGAGGCCGTCCAGGACGGCAACGCACAGCAGGTGACCTTCACCTTCAGCGAGACCGGCGACGTCAAGCTGCGGGCGTTCGTCGTGCCCGCCGAGCACTACTTCACCGGGTGGGGCCCGAGCAACATCCCGACGCCCTCGGCCTCGGCGACGAAGTCGGCCTCCCCGGCGGCCGGTGCGAGCGCCTCCGCCGCGGGCGAGGCGGGCTCGGGTGCGGAGGCCGGTTCCGGCGCCACGGACAAGGCGTCGTCGAGCGCCTCGCAGTCCTCCGGCCACTGACGTACGACGCGAGGGGCGCCCCGGAAGATTCCGGGGCGCCCCTCGCGTATTGCGTCACATATACGAAGCCGGGGCCTACGGCTCGAACTTGTAGCCGAGACCGCGCACCGTCACCAGGTACCGCGGCGCCCCCGGGTCCGGCTCGATCTTCGCGCGCAGGCGCTTGACGTGGACGTCAAGGGTCTTGGTGTCGCCCACGTAGTCGGCGCCCCAGACGCGGTCGATGAGCTGCATGCGCGTAAGGACGCGGCCCGCGTTGCGCAGGAGCATCTCGAGCAGGTCGAACTCCTTGAGCGGGAGGTCGACCTTGGAGCCGGAGACGGTGACCACGTGGCGGTCGACGTCCATGCGGACCGGGCCCGCCTCCAGGGCGGCCGGGGTGACCTCCTCGGGCTCTCCGCGGCGGCGCAGGACGGCCCGGATACGGGCGACCAGCTCGCGCGAGGAGAAGGGCTTGGTGACGTAGTCGTCGGCTCCTATCTCGAGCCCGACCACCTTGTCGATCTCGCTGTCCTTGGCGGTCACCATGATCACCGGGACGTTGGAGCGGCCGCGCAGCTGGCGGCAGACCTCCGTGCCGGGCAGGCCCGGCAGCATCAGGTCGAGCAGGACGAGGTCGGCGCCGTTGCGCTCGAACTCGTCGAGTCCATCGGGCCCGGTGGTCGCGATGGCGACCTCGAAGCCCTCCTTGCGGAGCATGTACGACAGGGCGTCGGAGAAGGATTCCTCGTCCTCGACGACGAGCACTCGGGTCACGGAAGGACCTCCGGGGCAGAAAGCGGTTCGTGTGCGTACGGGGATGAGATGGCGGTCTCGGCGGGCTGCCCGTTCTCGTCCTCGTCGTCGAGGCCGGGCCGGTGGCTCGAGCGGTCACGGGCGGAGCCCGCCTCCGGAAGCCGCAGGGTGAACGTGGAGCCCTGTCCCTCGGAGCTCCACACCGTGACCTCCCCGCCGTGCGAGGCGGCCACGTGCTTGACGATGGCCAGGCCCAGGCCCGTGCCGCCCGTGGCACGGGAGCGGGCCGGGTCGACGCGGTAGAAGCGCTCGAAGATGCGCTCCTTGTCCTTGTCGGAGATGCCGATTCCCTGGTCGGTGACGGAGAGCTCGATGAGGTCCCCGCCGGGCGCGGTCACCCGGCGGGCGGCGATGCCCACGCGGGTACGGGCCGGGCTGTAGTTCACGGCGTTCTCGACGAGGTTGCCGAGCGCCGCGGCGAGCTGACTGCGGTTGCCCCACACGTATACGTCGGCGGTGCCTCCCGAAGCCATGGTGATCTGCTTGGTGCCCGCCTGGTGGCGGCAGCGGTCCATGGCCTCGGCGACGAGCACGTCGACGCGTACGGGTTCGGCGTCCTCCAGCGGGTCGTCGTTCTGTACCCGGGAGAGGTCGATGAGCTCCTGCACGAGGTTGGTCAGCCGGGTGGCCTCCACCTGCATGCGCCCGGCGAACCGTTCCACCGCCTCCGGGTCGTCCGACGCGTCCATGACGGCTTCGGAGAGCAGGGAGAGCGCGCCGGTCGGGGTCTTGAGCTCGTGGCTGACGTTGGCGACGAAGTCACGGCGTACCGCCTCGATGCGCCGGGCCTCGGTGAGGTCCTCGACCAGCAGCAGCACCAGGCGCGAGCCGAGCGGGGCCACGCGGGCTGAGACGGCGAGGGCCTCGCCGCGGCCGGTGCCGCGCCGGGGCAGGTCGAGCTCGACCTGCCGTATCTCGCCGTCGCGCCGGGTGTCGCGGGCCATCTGCAGCATCGGCTCGACGGCCAGCTTCCCGCCGCGTACCAGGCCGAGGGCGTACGCGGCGGAGCTGGCCTTGACCACGCTGTCCGCCTCGTCGAGGACGACGGCGGACGAGCGGAGGACGGACAGCACCGTGTCGACGCCCGGTGGCAGTACGGGATCGGTGTGCAGGGAGGTGCGAGTGGGACGCTTCTGCTCGCGCTCGCTCCAGCGGAACGCCAGCATGGCGATGACACCGGTGCACACGCCGGCGATCGCTGCCGCTGCGGCAACCGCCGCGTTCACGTCCATGTCTCCAGGTTATGCGGGCCACGACCTCGGCCCACAGCCATCGGAGCGACAGCTCGAACACTCGTCGCCCAGAGTTCACCGAGGAGACAGGGATGGTTCATTTGGTCTGCCGGAAACGGACGCGTACAGCCCGGAACGTGGCAGCGTGGGGTTCACCAGCCCCCGACCCCGGA
This sequence comes from Streptomyces sp. NPDC002577, assembly GCF_053594815.1. Lineage (NCBI taxonomy): Bacteria > Bacillati > Actinomycetota > Actinomycetes > Kitasatosporales > Streptomycetaceae > Streptomyces > Streptomyces sp. NPDC002577. The sequence continues at coordinate 81,194 of NZ_JBSFWK010000015.1, forward strand.
GCCCCGGAGCCCCGACGAAGACGGAGAGAGGGACACCCACATGCGGGACGCGTACCACGAGGAACTTGACTCGATCGGCGAGGGCCTGGTCGAGATGGCCCGCCTGGTCGGGTCGGCGATCGGGCGCGCCACCACGGCCATTCTCGACGCCGACCTGAAGCTGGCGGAGAGCGTGATCGCCGCGGACCAGAAGGTCGACGATCTGCAGCACGACCTGGAGGGCCGGGCCATAGCCCTGCTCGCCCGTCAGCAGCCGGTCGCGACGGACCTGCGGATCGTCGTCACCTCGCTCCGTATGAGCGCGGACCTGGAGCGCTCGGGCGACCTGGCCCAGCACGTCGCCAAGCTGGCCCGTCTGCGCTTCCCGGAGCGTGCGGTCCCGAACGACATCCACGCCACCATCCTGGAGATGGGCCAGCTCGCGCAGCGCCTGATGGCGAAGGCCGCCGAGGTCGTCATCACCAAGGACGTCGACCTGGCGATGCAGCTGGAGACGGACGACGACGAGATGGACCTGCTGCACCGCACGCTCTTCCAGCACCTGATGGACGAGCGCTGGAAGCACGGCATCGAGACGGCGGTCGACGTGACGCTGCTCGGCCGCTACTACGAGCGCTTCGCTGACCACGCCGTGTCGGTCGCGAAGCGGGTCGTGTACCTGGTGACGGGCGAGCACGCGGACGAGCTCCAGGCCGCGACGGGCCCGGTGGAGACCGGTGTGGTGGAAGGCGTCTGACCCCCTCCGGACAAACGGCGGCGCCCCACGGGACGCGTACTCGTTCAGTACGTCCCGTGGGGCGCCGGCGTCTGCACCCTGTCTCCGGGCCGCCCGGAGACGCCGGTCGGCTCACCCCGGTCCAGGACCGTGGTACGACCCGTCGTGTCGCGGTCGCCGTCTCACCCGCCGCAGCGGCACGGCGCGCCGGACTGGCAGCCGCAACCGCAGCCCGCGCCGCAGCCACAGGCGCCGATCAGCACGAGCTTCGGCAGATCGGGCACCGAGGGCATCTCGGCGGACGGCTCGGGCGTGTAGTCGGTCTTGGGGGACTCGGCCATGGGGCTCCCTCCTCGAAGGCGCACGTGCGTACGGGCGTACGGCCTCAGGACGTCGCCTCCTAGCCCATTGCACGCCTACCGGGGCAGGCGCATCAACGGCGCACACGCGCGCCCACCCACCACCGCGCACACAACGGCGCGCCCCGCGGGCTCGCGCACAGCACACGCGCCGTCCGGCCACCCTCCGCTACTAACCCGACCCCGCACCCGACAGCACTGTCACCCGAATGGCCCAACATGACGTGCCACCCACACGAGTGAAGATCAAGCTGACTAGTGCCCCAATCGAGGCAATCCGTGAAAGGGGAACCGAATGCGCATTCGACGAATCCTCGCCGCCGTCATCGCCACGGCAGCCCTCGCCGGACTCGGCCTCACAGGCGCCGCCACCGCACAGGGTGCCCCATCCTACGTCACCCCTTCTGAGTGCAAGCAGGGCGGCGGAACGGCCGATCTGACGGACAACGTCTGCAAGGGCGGTACGCACGACGGGGAGAAGATCGACTAAACCCCCGCAAGGCGCCCCGCAGCCACGCGCCGCGGGGCGCTCCCGCGCGAGCGTAGGAGTTCGCGGAGGCATGGCCCTCTGCCCGATCCCGTGAGAGAGCATCAAGGCCGTCAGCGAGTACCTGGGGCACTCCGACCCGGGGCTGACGCTCAAGGTGTACGCGCACCTCATGCCCAGCAGCCGGGACCGCGCCCGGAAGGCCATCGGGCGCGCGCTCCGACCGCAGGACCCGGGGCACTGAGGGCCCACAGTGGGCCCAGGCCGTGAGAATGCCCCCGCACCGCGCCGTATGCGCAGGTCGGGGGCATGATCACCAAACCTACTTCTTCTTGCCCTGGTTCTTGACCGCCTCGATCGCGGCGGCCGCCGCCTCCGGGTCGAGGTAGGTGCCGCCGGGGTTGAGCGGCTTGAAGTCGGCGTCGAGCTCGTAGGAGAGCGGGATGCCGGTGGGGATGTTCAGGCCCGCGATGTCCGCGTCGGAGATGCCGTCGAGGTGCTTGACCAGGGCGCGGAGGCTGTTGCCGTGGGCGGCGACCAGGACCGTGCGGCCGGCCAGGAGGTCGGGGACGATGCCGTCGTACCAGTACGGCAGCATGCGGATGACGACGTCCTTGAGGCACTCGGTGCGCGGGCGCAGCTCCGGCGGGATGGAGGCGTAGCGCGCGTCGTCGGCCTGCGAGAACTCGTTGTCGTCAGCGAGCGGCGGCGGCGGGGTGTCGTAGGAGCGGCGCCACAGCATGAACTGCTCCTCGCCGAACTCGGCGAGGGTCGCCGCCTTGTCCTTGCCCTGCAGGGCGCCGTAGTGGCGCTCGTTCAGGCGCCAGCTGCGGTGGACGGGGATCCAGTGGCGGTCGGCGGCCTCGAGCGCCAGCTGCGCGGTGCGGATCGCGCGCTTCTGGAGCGAGGTGTGGACCACGTCGGGCAGCAGGCCGGCGTCCTTGATCAGCTCACCGCCGCGGACTGCCTCCTTCTCGCCCTTCTCGTTGAGGTTGACGTCCACCCAGCCGGTGAACAGGTTCTTCGCGTTCCATTCGCTCTCGCCGTGGCGGAGGAGGATCAGCTTGTACGGTGCGTCGGCCATGCCCCTGAGCGTAATCGACACGGCTGTCCTGTTCGATCGGTGTCTCGATTGACGGCTGCCGTCAATTCGATGGCGATCGAGAGCCATTGCTTTGTAAGTTGCGTCAAGCGCCGCTGCTACTTACATCACCATCAGGGGGACGCCCATGCCAGCCGCCGGAGCCGCCACCGGACTCGCCGCACTGAGACGGGCCGCGAGGGACAGCGTGGCCGGGCTTCCCCGCGCCTTCTGGTGGCTGTGGACCAGCACGCTGATCAACCGGCTCGGGGCGTTCGTCGCCACCTTCATGGCGCTCTACCTCACGCTCGACCGCGGGTACTCCGCCTCGTACGCGGGGCTCGTCGCCTCGCTGCACGGGCTCGGCGGTGTGATCTCCTCGCTGGGTGCGGGCGTGATGACGGACCGGCTGGGGCGGCGGCCCACCCTGCTCATCGCCCAGACGTCGACGGCCCTCAGCGTCGCGCTGCTCGGTTTCATGCGCGATCCCGTGGCGATCGCGGCCGTCGCCTTCCTCGTCGGCATGGCGTCGAACGCCTCACGGCCCGCCGTGCAGGCGATGATGGCGGACATCGTGCGGCCCGAGGACCGGGTGCGCGCCTTCTCGCTCAACTACTGGGCGATCAACCTGGGGTTCGCCGTCTCGTCGATGGGCGCCGGATTCATCGCGCAGTTCAGCTACCTCGCCGGCTTCCTGGTCGAGGCCGGGATGACGCTGGTGTGCGCGATCGTCGTCTTCGCCAAGCTGCCGGAGTCGAGGCCGGAGCGGACGGCCGCGCAGAAGGCGGACGAGCCCGAGGTGGGGCTCCGCACGGTGCTGCGCGACGGCCGGTTCATGGGCGTCGTGGGGCTGTCCTTCCTCATCGCGCTGATCTTCCAGCAGGGTTCGGTGGGACTTCCGGTCGCGATGGGCGGGGCGGGGTTCACCCCGGCGGACTACGGCATGGCGATCGCGGCCAACGGCGTGCTGATCGTCGCCCTGCAGATCCCGGTCACCCGCTTCATCGAACATCGCGACCCGCAGCGTCTGTTGGTCCTCTCGTCCCTCGTCGCGGGCTACGGCTTCGGGCTCACCGCGTTCGCGGGGTCGGTCGGCGTCTTCGCCCTGACGGTGTGCGTGTGGACGCTGGCCGAGATCGTCAACGCGCCCACGCAGACCGGGCTTGTGGTCCGGCTGTCCCCGGTGCACGGCCGCGGCCGCTACCAGGGCATGTACACGCTGTCCTGGTCGGTGGCGGGCCTGGTGGCCCCGCTGATGTCCGGCTTCGTGATCGACCGGTTCGGTGCGGAGTGGCTGTGGGGCTCCTGCGCGGTGATCGGCACGGCGGCGGCGGTCGGGTACTGGGTGCTGATGCGGGGGCTGCCGGCCGAAGACCGGCCGACCGCGGTGGACGCGCCGGGAGCGCAGGAGAAGCCCGAGGTCAGCGCCGCCTGAACACCGGACGGAGACGCGCTCAGTCCCCCGGGCGCGGGCTCAGTCCGCCGGACGCTGCGTCAGGTGCGCGAACGCGTCGAGGTTCCGAGTCGACTCGCCGCGCGACACCCGCCACGCGTACTCCTTGCGGATCGCCGACGCGAAACCGAGCTCCAGGAGCGTGTTGAAGCTGCCGTCGGCGGCCTCCAGGACCGAGCCGAGGAGCCGGTCCACCTCCTCGGGCGTGACGGCGGCCAGCGGCAGCTTGCCGGTGAGGTAGATGTCGCCGAGCGGGTCGACGGCGTAACTCACGCCGTAGAGCTTGAGGTTGCGCTCGAGGAGCCAGCGGTGCACCCCGGCCTCGTTCTCGTCGGGATGCCGGATCACGAACGCGTTCAGCGAGAGCGAGTGCCTGCCGACGAGCAGCGAGACAGTCGTCGACAATTTGCGCGTACCGGGCAGTTTGGCCACGTACGAACCGGGTTCGGGGCTTTCCCACTCGAGCTCTGCGTCCTTGAGCGCGGACTCGATGACCTGCGCCGCCTGCCGTACGTCAGCCATGGAGCGAGCGTACGCGACGGCGGTGGTCGTACAGCGCAGCGGTGTAGACGTCCGCCGTGGCCGACGCCGCCACGTCCCAGCCGAAGGACTCGGCGTGCCGGGCCGCTGCCGCGCCCATCCGGGCCGAGAGCCCCGGTTCGTCGGCGAAGTCGCGCAGCACGCGCGCGTAGGCGGCCGGTTCGTGGCCGTCCACGAGGTATCCGGTCACCCCGTCGCGTACGGCCACCGGCAGCCCGCCGACCGCGGCGGCGAGGACGGGCGTGCCGGTCGCCTCGGCCTCGATCGCCACGAGGCCGAACGATTCGCTGTGGGACGGCATGACGAGCAGCGACGCGGCCCGGAACCAGTCCGCGAGCTGGTCCTGGACGACCGGCGGCCGGAAGCGCACGACGTCCGCGATGCCCAGCCGCGCGGCGAGCTTCTGCAGCCGCTCGGGCTTGGCGAGCCCGGTGCCGCTGGGACCGCCCACCACCGGCACGACGATCCGCGAGCGCAGTTCGGGCCGCTCGTCGAGCAGCACGGCGACGGCGCGCAGCAGCACGTCGGGCGCCTTGAGGGGCTGTATGCGGCCCGCGAAGAGCGGGATCAGGGCGTCCTGCGGCAGGCCGAGGCGCGCACGGGCGGCGGCGCGTCCGTCGGCCGGCCGGAAGACGTCGAGGTTCACGCCCGGGTGGACGACGGCGACCTTGCCGAGATCCGCTTCGTAGTGGCGTACGAGCTCCTCGGCCTCCCCCGCCGTGTTCGCGATCAGGCGGTCCGCGGCGCGTACGACCTGGGTCTCGCCGATCACGCGGGCGGCCGGTTCCGGGGTGTCGCCCTCGGCGAGCGAGGCGTTCTTGACCTTCGCCATGGTGTGCATGGCGTGCACCAGCGGGACACCCCAGCGCTCGGCGGCCAGCCAGCCCACGTGGCCGCTGAGCCAGTAGTGCGAGTGCACGAGGTCGTAGTAGCCGGGGCGGTGTCCGGCCCAGGCCTGCATCACGCCGTGGGTGAAGGCGCACAGCTGCGCCGGCAGCTCCTCCTTGGCGAGGCCCTCGTAGGGACCCGCGTCCACGTGCCGTACGAGGACGCCGGGCGCCAGCTCGACGGTGGGCGGGAGCCCGCCCGTCGTGGCGCGCGTGAAGATCTCCACCTCGATGTTGATCGCGGCCAGCCGCCTGGCGAGCTCCACGATGTAGACGTTCATGCCGCCGGCGTCGCCCGTGCCGGGCTGGTGCAGCGGGGAGGTGTGCACGCTGAGCATGGCGACCCGCCGCGGGCGCCGATGTGTGCCGGGCAGCCGGAGCCGGGAGGGAGCCGCCGGGGAGCGGCGCCCGAACCTGGTCACGTACTGGCTCACGTGGCGGTCCTCCTTGCTGCGGGCGAGGCAGCTCGACAAACGGGCAAATGCGGGCACAACTATGCGGAGGACGTGCTACGGCCTCCAAGAGCCGCAACACCGGAGGGGCCTCATCCCATTCCTCATTGCCGAAAGTGAGTCGTGGCGGCTCGAACGCGACCCCGTGGCCGCTCGAACGTGACCTTCTTCGCGGGCTCGGGTGCGGCCCGAGCGCCGGTGAGACGGGTCACACGCACGTGCTGCGCCCGGGCGGCCGTGGAATGCCATCGGCGCAGGTCACGCGGGCGGAAGCGGCTTCGGCATCGTGTGTCGGCGGGAGGGCCTCCGCCCCATACCCTCGTACGCATGGCTTCCCGCACGCCGCCCGCCCGTCTCCCGCCACCGCCCTCAACCGAGGTGCGGGCCACCCCCTGGTTGAGGCCCGTGGGAACGGTGACACGCGGGACCACCAATCCGAACCGGCTGCGCCGCATGGACCGCTGGATCGCCGCCGCCCACGGCCGTCAGCTGCGGCGGACGGCCGACGCCGTCGCCGTCGACCTCGGCTACGGCGCCGCGCCCTGGACCGCGGTCGAGCTGCTGCAGCGACTGCGCACTGTCGCGCCCCACGCGCGCGTGGTCGGCATCGAGATCGAACCGGCACGGGTGGAGGCCGCGAAGCCGTACGAACGCGAGGGGCTGCGCTTCCGTCACGGCGGCTTCGAGATCCCGCTGCCGGAGCGCCCCGTCCTCATCCGCGCGGCGAACGTGCTGCGCCAGTACGACGAGGACCAGGTCGCCGCCGTCTGGGAGCGGCTCTGCGCGCGGCTCGCGCCCCCGGATCCCGCGAGCGGATTCGCGGGCGGGCTGCTGGTCGAGGGCACGTGCGACGAGATCGGCCGGCGGCACGTGTGGGTCGCGCTCGGCACGTCGGGGCCGCGCACGGTGACCTTCGCGACCCGCCTCGGCTCCCTGGACCGCCCGTCCGACCTCGCCGAGCGGCTGCCGAAGGCGCTGATCCACCGGAACGTCCCCGGTGAGCCGGTGCATGCGTTCCTGCGCGACTTCGACCGGGCGTGGGCGGCCGCGGCGCCCTACGCGTCGTACGGCGCGCGCCAGCGGTGGATCAGGGCGGTACGCGACCTCGCGGCGGACTGGCCGGTGCTGGACGGGGTCTCGCGGTGGCGGCAGGGCGAAGTGACGGTCCGCTGGGAGGCGTTGGCGCCGCGTGCCTCGTCCTGACCGGCGCGCAGGACACCTTGCCGTCGGCGGCCGGGAACGATCTCCAGGGGCCGTTCGTCACACGAGGCGGTGGGCGGATCGGAATTCCCGTCCGGCTCTGTCGTATTGAGCACGGGCGTGGCACCATCCCGGAGGCGTCCGCAGGTTACTGACGGTAAATCAGCTGGGGGGCTGAGACGTGATCGGGAAGACCGGAAAGGCGGGCTTGACCACGGCTGCCGTGGCCCTGGTCTGCGCGGTGACCGTACTGACGGCCCCGGGAGCGGCGTACGCGAGTTCGTACGCGAATCCGGCGAAGCCGTCTCCCACCCCCACGCCGGTGCCGACGTCGACTGCCGCCGGCGACAAGGACCTTGAAAAGGTCCGCGAGGAACTGGACCGGCTCTACCACGAGGCGGCGGTCGCGACGGACGAGTACAACGCGGCCGAGGAGAAGACCGAAGAGCAGTCCGCCGAGATCGTCGGTCTGGCCCGCCGCATCGTCAAGGGCCAGGAGACGCTCGACGAGTTGAAGGAGCGTGTGGGCGCCGCCGCGAGGGAGCAGTACCGCAACGGCGGTCTGCCGCCCGGGGCCCAGCTGATGCTCAGCGACGATCCGGGGCTGTTCCTGGACGGCGCCGGCCGGGTGCGCCAGGGCGCGCAGGCGACCAGGGGGCTGCTCGCCGAGCTGACCAGGACCCAGGAGGACCTGCAGGCCTACGCGAAGGACGCATCGGCCCAGTGGCAGCAGCTCGAGGCCAACCGCAAGGCCAAGGCGGCGGCGAAGAAGAAGATCAAGAGCCGGATCGCCGAGGCCGAGAAGCTCGAGGCGAAGCTCGAGAAGAAGGAGCGCGAGCGGCTGCTGGAGCTGGAGCAGGAGGCCGAGTATCAGAGCCAGGCCACCTGGCTGAGCTCGGGAATCCTGAAGGAGATCGACGGCAGGGCGTCGGCCCAGGGCAAGAAGGCCGTCCAGTACGCGACAGCGCAGATAGGCAAGCCGTACGAATGGGGTGCCGAGGGCCCGAAGTCGTACGACTGCTCGGGGCTGACCTCACAGGCCTGGGCGACCGCCGGGCGCGGCATTCCGCGCACCTCGCAGGAGCAGTGGAAGCAGCTGCCGCACATCGACATCAAGGACATGCGGCCGGGCGACCTGATCATCTATCACGACGACGCCAGTCACGTCGGGATGTACATAGGCGACGGCGCGATTGTGCACGCGCCGCGCCCGGGACGTACGGTGACGATCGCGGGCGCCGGCTCGATGGCGATCCTCGGAGTGGTACGTCCCGATAAGTGAGGCTTTGCGTGATACGCGGCACGTGACGTACTGCACGTGACCCGCGGCACGTTCGAACGCCCGCTCAACCTCCGCGGCGTGATGTTCGTCATTAACAGTGCGACTTGGCGTGTCCAAATGCGCTAGTGAATGCGGCATATGACAGTGGCCGTTTGCTGCTCGCCATTCCGTTACCGCGGGAGCTACCGCTATGGTCCCGGTCGGTGGGGGCGAAGGTCTTCGTTCCACCGTGCCCTCGGGGGGAGGGAAGGAATCCAGAACCATGCCCGTACCCATACCGCGGCAGAGAGGCGTCCCGGCCGTGGAGAGTGGTCAGGCGCAGGCGGAGCCCACGCCCGGCCTGCCTCGCCCCCGAACCGAACCGGCGACGCCGCGTACCGGCGACGGCCACGGTCGTGACGACGGTGACAGCGATCACGGCAGTGACGGTCGTCACGACGCCGGCCACAGTGGTGGCTCCGGCAGCAGTACGGGGATCATGCTCCTGGTCATCGAGGACGATCCGGCCGGTTCGCTGAGCCTTCCCGAGCTGCTCGACTCCGCAGGCAAACCCGTTCGCGTCCGCACCGCCCGCAACCTCACCGAGGCCGAGCGGCTGCTCACGGACGACGTCAACTGCATCCTTCTCGACCTCGCGCTGCCCGCACCCGGTCCGGACACCGACGAGCTCGCGACGCTCAGGCACGTACTGCGTCTCGCACCCCGGCACGCCGTGCTCGCGCTCACCGCGTCCGGCGACGCCGAACGCGGCGCGGAAGCCGTGCGTGTGGGCGCCCAGGACTATCTGTTCCGGGACGAACTGGACGGGCAGCTCCTCACCCGCGCCATCCGGTACGCGGTGGAGCGCAAGCGGGCCGACGTGGCCCAGCGCAAGCTGACCGAGTCCCGGCTGCGGGCGCAGGAGAACGCCCGCCTGGAGCGGGGGCTGCTGCCGAATCCGCTGCTGAACGGCTCGTCGCTGCGGTTCGCCGCCAGCTATCGCCCCGGCCGTTCGCGCGCCCTGCTCGGCGGCGACTTCTACGACACGGTCCGCACCCCGGACGGCACGGTCCACGCGATGATCGGCGACGTCTGCGGGCACGGCCCCGACGCCGCGGCGCTCGGCGTCGAACTGCGCATCGCCTGGCGGGCGCTGACCCTGGCCGGAATGTGCGGCGACGAGCTGCTGTCGACGCTCCAGCAGGTGCTGGAGCACGAGCGCGCGGACGACGAGATCTTCGCGACCCTGTGCACGGTCGACATCACCCCCGACGAGCGGCGCGCCGGACTGTGCCTGGCGGGACACCCGTCTCCGCTGATCGCCCGGCACGGCCACACCGCAGAACTGCTGGCACCCGAGAACAACGGCCCTGCGCTCGGCCTGCTCGAACGCGCCCGCTGGCCGCGCCAGCAGGTGGAACTGGGCGCCGCCTGGAGCCTGATGCTCTACACGGACGGCCTGATAGAGGGACGTATCGGCCAGGGCAACCAACGGCTGGGCCAGGAGGGCATGGTCGAGATGGTCCGCCGCCAGCTCGCCGCGGGCCTGCAGGGCGAGGAGCTGCTGGAGGCTGCCGTCAACGAGGTCCGCGACCTCAACGGAGGGGACCTGACGGACGACGTGGCGGTCCTGCTTCTGAACCGGGACCGGGACCGCGCCCGAGGACGAGGCCGGGAGCGCTAGGCCGCAGTGGCCGGCCGGCACACCGCAAGCGCCCGCAGCGATCGGCACCGGCCGCTGCCGGCCGCCGTGCTGCGGGGCGCCGTGCTGCCGGCCGTTACCGGCCGCCGTTGTAGGGACCGTACGGGCCGTCGCTGCTGGAGCCGCGGCGGCCGCCGCCACCCGTGATCGACCGGACCGCGGGCCGCACGTCGACCATGTACACGATGGTCGCGATGAGGCCGATGATCGGCAGGAACGACAGGATGGGGAAGAGCACGTTCACCACGAAGGCGATCCCCAGGATGATCAGCCAGAACGGCTTGGTCTGCTTGTCGGCGGCGCGATAGGCGTCCTCGCGCCGGATGGCGGCGTCGATCAGAGCGAAGCCGCTGAAGAGGATCAGGGCCACGCTCAGCAGCCACATGAAACCCGCGAACCCCTGCATCAGCACTGCGTCCACCACCCGGTTATCGGCTCGTGTCTATGCGGCCACCGTACCCGCTACCCGGGGAACGAGCCGGACACTCGGCAAGTGCCCGGCTCGTTCCCGCGGACTCTCCGGACGTTTCCGTGAGCGCGGTCACTTGGCGGGCGGGGTGGTCTTCTTCGCCGTGGTGGTCGTCTTCTTGGCCGGGGCCTTCTTCGCCGTGGTGGCGGTGGTCTTCTTGGCCGGGGCGGCGGTCTCGGCGGCCTTCGGCGACGAGGCCGACGACTTCGGCTCCGGCTCGACGGTCACGGCAAGCTCCGAGATCTCCTCGGCCGCCTCGCCGCGCCAGGTCCTGACGGCCTGCTCGCCGTGCTCGGCGACCTTCTCGTACGTCTCACGCGCCTTGACCGCGTACTCGGCGGCCACGCCGACGCCGCGCAGGGCCAGGTCCTGAGCGGACTCACCCAGCTTCTTGAGGTCGGTGTCGAGGCCGCCGAGGACCTCGGTGACCTTCGTCTGAATGGTCTCCTGCACCTCCTTGGCACGGGCGGCGGCCTTGTCCTGCACCTCCTTGGCGCGGGCGGCGGCCTTGTCCTGGACGGCCTTCGGGTCGGTGCTGCGCACGGCCTCGATACGGGCCGGGGCCTCGGCGCGCAGCTGCTCGACGAGCGCCGGCACCTTCTTGGCCTGCTGGTACGCCAGGTCGGCGGTGCCCGCGGCGAAGTACAGCGGCGTCGGGTCCTTCAGGGTCTTGCGCAGGTCGTCGGTGATGGCCATGACTGTGGTCCTCCCGGATCACTTCAGCTCGAGGGTTTGTGGTCGTGCTGGTCGTGCTGGTCGGCATCGCTGCCACTGGCCGCGCTGGGCTCGCCGGCCCCGCCGCGCCTGTCTGCGACGGTGTCCTTGATGGCATCTGTGACGACGTCCGTGACGGCATCCGTAACGACGTCGGTCCCGGTCCCGTTCTCCTTGCGGAAGGACTCGTAGATCTGCAGGAGCACCTGCTTCTGGCGTTCGTTGAGGGACGGATCGGCGAGGATCACCGCACGCGTCTCCACCTCGTCCCGGTCCCGCTCGGCGTCGAGGATCCCGGCCCGCACGTACAGCGTCTCGGCGGAGATCCGCAGCGCCTTCGCGACCTGCTGAAGCACCTCGGCGCTCGGCTTGCGCAGCCCGCGCTCGATCTGGCTCAGATACGGATTGGACACGCCTGCCGCCTCCGCGAGCTGCCGCAACGACAGCTGCGCGGTGCGCCGCTGCTCGCGCAGGTACTCGCCGAGATTGCCGACGTTGAGTGATGCCATGCCTCGATGGTGCCCCAACCTCGCTAACTTTTGCAAGCACGTGCTTGCAAAAGTGCGCTGCACCGATGCCGGCGCGGCCGAGCGGGCACCAGACCCCCGCAACCGGGTCACCGGCGCACCCGAACGTCCGCTTCCCAATAATCCGCTACGGACCGGATTGCTACCCTGGCCGACATGACCGCCATGGCCCCCAAGCGCACCGAGCCGGACCTGTCGTACCTGCTGGACCACACGAGCCATGTGCTGCGCACCCAGATGTCGGCGGCGCTCGCCGAGATCGGGCTGACGGCGCGCATGCACTGCGTACTGGTCCACGCCCTGGAGGAGGAGCGCACCCAGGCACAGATCGCTGAGATCGGGGACATGGACAAGACCACGATGGTGGTCACGGTGGACGCGCTGGAGGAGGCCGGCCTCGCCGAGCGGCGACCCTCCAGCCGGGACCGGAGGGCGCGGATCATCGCGGTCACCGAGGAGGGGGCACGAGTCGCCGAGCAGAGCCAGAAGATCGTGGACCGTGTCCACGAGAAGGCGCTGCACGCCGTCCCCGAAGGCGACCGGGCGGTCCTGTTGCGGGCGTTGGAGCAGCTGGCCGGCGGGCATCTGGCCACGCCGGCCGAGAGTCCGCGACCGTCCCGGCGGGCGCGCCAGCGCGGATAACGGCCAGCAGGGCCCGCACCTCCAGAAGCCCGACAACCGAATACCGAACCTGGGCACCCGAACTGCCGAACCTGGGCACCCGAACCTCATAGATGCGAAGTAGATAGTCTGCAACAAAACTATCTGCTACGGTCTCTCCTGTCGGCTCAACCGAACAGGAGAGACCGCATGGCCGCAGCATCTGCCGCCTCCGCTCCCCCTCCCGCCACTCCTCGCGCCGCGGGGCCCCGGCCGGAGGCGTCCACGAGTTCCGCCCCGCCCGCCCGGTCACGGACGCTCGCCCTCGGCGTCATCGCCACCGGAATGCTGATGACCGTCCTCGACGGCAGCATCGTGACCGTGGCGATGCCCGCCATCCAGCACGACCTCGGCTTCTCCCCCGCCGGCCTGAGCTGGGTCGTCAACGCCTACCTGATCGCGTTCGGCAGCCTGCTCCTGCTCGCCGGCCGGCTCGGCGATCTGTTAGGCCGCAAGCGCATGTTCCTGGCCGGGACGGCGGTGTTCACCGGCGCTTCGCTCCTCGCGGGCGTGGCGACGTCCCCCGCCGTACTGATCGCCGCACGGTTCCTGCAGGGCATCGGCAGCGCGATGGCCTCCGCCGTCAGCCTGGGCATCCTCGTCACGTTGTTCACCGAGCCCAAGGAGCGCGCGAGGGCGATCGCCGTCTTCAGCTTCACCGGGGCGGCCGGTGCGTCGGTCGGCCAGGTGCTCGGCGGTGTCCTCACCGACGCCCTCGACTGGCACTGGATCTTCTTCATCAATCTGCCGATCGGGCTCGCGGCCCTCGCGGTCGCCGTGCCCGTCCTGCCCGCCGACCGCGGACTCGGCCTCGCGGCCGGTGCCGATGCCGTCGGCGCGCTCCTCGTCACCGCCGGGCTGATGCTCGGGATCTACACCATCGTCAAGGTGGAGGAGTACGGCTGGACTTCCGCACCCACACTCGGCTTCGGCGCCCTCGCCCTCGTACTCCTCGCCGCCTTCGTCGTACGCCAGGCGACCGCCAAGGCCCCGCTCATGCCGCTGCGGATCTTCCGGTCCCGCAGCGTCTCGGGGGCGAACCTGGTCCAGGTCCTCATGGTGGCGGCGCTCTTCTCCTTCCAGATCCTGGTGGCCCTCTATCTCCAGAAGGTGCTCGGGTACGGAGCCGCCAGGACCGGCCTCGCCATGCTCCCCGCTGCAGCGGTCATCGGCGCGGTGTCGCTCGGGGTATCGGCCCGCCTGAACGCCCGTTTCGGGGAACGCAATGTCCTGCTCGCCGGACTCGTGCTGCTGATCGGGCTTCTCGGACTGCTGGTGCGCGTGCCCGTGCACGCGCACTACCTCACCGACCTGCTCCCCGTGATGCTGCTCGCCGCCGGTTTCGGACTCGCCCTCCCGGCACTGACCACGCTGGGCATGTCCGGCGCCGGCGAAGACGACGCCGGCCTCGCCTCCGGGCTGTTCAACACGACCCAGCAGATCGGCATGGCCACGGGGGTCGCGGTCCTCTCCACCCTGGCCGCCTCCCGCAGCGAGGGCCTGCTCGCACAGGGCAGGACCCAGGCCGAGGCACTGACCGGCGGCTACCACCTGGCCTTCACGGTCGGCACGGGGCTCCTGGTGGCGGCGTTCGTGGTGGCGTTCGCGGTGCTGCGTCAGCCGCGGCGCCTCACCCGCCCGTAGGGAATCCGGCAGGCCTCGGCCTGCCGGATTCCCCGTGCGGGAGGGCACGGGCGAGGAAGGGGTTCGCCGTCGATCTGACCGGCAGCCCCAGCGATGCCGTGGCGGCCGCCAAGGTCATCCCGTACGAGTCCACGGCCCTGCGGACGTTGGGGGCGTCGAGGCTCGCGCCGGTGACGAGCCGGTCCAGGTCGACATACGCGGAGCGGATGATCTCGATCCGCCGGTAGACGGGCCAGTTCTCTCGCCAGCCCTTGGTGTACTCGTCGGGGAGCCCGCGCTGCCAGCGGTCGAACATGCGCTGGCGGATCTCGGGCCGGGTCGGGGTGAGATGCATGTGCCGGACCAGGTCGTACAGGGGGTCGCCGATCACCGCCATCTCCCAGTCGATGATGGTGAGTCCGGACCGGCCCTCTCCGCGCACCAGGTTCCACGGGTTCAGATCACCGTGCAGGAGTGCCGAGGTCCGTGGAGTGACGTGGTAGCGGCCCAGGATCTCCCTCAGCCGGAACCCGTCGGGCAGTCCCAGAACCCTGGCCAGTTGCTGGGACTCCTTGGGCAGTTCCTGCACGAGCCGGACGAGTTCCTGGGTGAGCCAGCCGAAGAAGTCCAGGAGTTCCGCCGCGGGATCGAGCGAGGAGTACGCGACCTTGGTCAGCTCGCAGAGCTGGTCCACGAGTTCGTCCGCTTCGTGGGGCAGCAGACCGTGCACGGGATGGCTGGGCGGCCGGTCGCTGCCGAGCGGCCCCACATACGTGTGGATGGCGAAGGGATCCTTCGGCCGGGAGGCCCGGTCTTCGCTCAGGCCGAGGGCCAGTACCCGAGGGGCTCGCACCGCGACCCCCGAGTCCTCGATGGCCCGCAGTACCGCGTGCTCGCTGAGGAAGCTGCGACTGCGCTCCCGGCGGGAGGGTGCCGCCAGCTTGCGGCGCACCACGACGGGGAATGCGACACCGGGCACCCTGACCACGGAGTTGAGGTGCGCCGTGCCCTTGAACACGCGGTCCGCGGGAGCCGCGCCCTCGGCGACGAGCGCGTCGAGGACGGCGGTGCGGGGAAAGTCCGGGTGTTCGGGGACGCGCTTGTCCACCTCCCAGCCGATACCCGTGGCAGACCGTTCACCATCGCGTCGTTCCCGCCGCGCCGCCTGCCAGCGGAGCAGGACCCGCTCGATCTCCGTCTCCTCAGGCAGCTGCCTGAGCCCGAGCGGCTCGGCGGCGGCCTCGAGAGCCCGGCGCACTGCCGCGGAGGCGACGTCCAGGTTCTTCTGGTCGCACGAGTCCTCCAGGGACTTCGCGGCGCGCATGATGTCCGGATAGACGGACTGGGCTCGTTCGAAGGCGATGTAGTGCCGCAGGTCCTTGGCGAGCCCGTTGACCGCGGCCGGTCTTGTGCCTTCCATGGCCACTGCCCATGCGTCGATCACCTCGCCCCACTGGAATCCCGGGTACTGCATCCGGACCAGGTGCGTCGCGAGGTCGTGCAGGGGATCGCCGTACGTCGCGAGCTCCCAGTCGACGCAGATCAGGGGCGGGTCCCCGCCATAGGACACGATCACGTTGTCCCGGTGCAGGTCCGTGTGGAGCAGGCTGTAGGGGCGGCGGGACATGGCCGGCACCCGTTCCGCCAAACGGGTCATGGCGTCGTCGGGGATCCCCAGTGCCGCGAACAGCCCTCCGAACGCAGTCCAATTGGGCTGCCGGACTTGACGGTCGACCAACAGGGCCAGATTACGCAGGAACGCCTGGCTGTCCTTGTCGTTGCGGGGCCAGCAGTCGGGCAGCCGTGGCAGCGCCTCCCTGCGCACCTGGGACATCTGGGCCAGAAGCCCGGCCAGCGCCCTGATCAGCAGGTGGTCGACGGGCTTGCCGTTCTGGCAGACGCTCGAGAGCGGCACTCCCTGCACATAGCTGTGGACAGCGGACCCCGGCCGTTCCGCGAGGCATTCCGGTACATGGGGAAGGACGCCCTTGATGGCGCCGAGAATCTCCGACTCCTGCTGCCAGGTCCTGACCACCACCGGCAGGGCCTCCGCCACCGGGATCCGCACCGTCACGGACATGCCCGGTTCCCGTCCCACCAGACGCGCCATACGTTCCGTCAGCGGCAGCACGAAGTTCCGGTTGTGATGCCCACGACTCATCGCCCCGGCCTGTTTGGCCTGCCGCACGAAGTCGTCGTAGGCATCGTCGGTGGCGCATCCCCAGATGACCGAGGGACTGGGAACAGGAGGTGCGCCCACTGGCCGCTCCTGAATAGTCGCGCGAGGGGGTGCAAGAGAATGCACCCAACGGTGTTTGCACACCCTAGCGGTGGGGCTCGCTCCGCACGACTTGACCGGTGCGCTCCCTGGTCTCAATGAGGTATACGTCGCCCTGAGGTGTGGCCACGTTCGACGGTTTGGCCGGATTCCGTGTCATTGAGCCAACCGGTGAGCCAATTGATCCCAGACGGAGTCGAACCAGGACTGCATGCTCTCGACGAAAACGGACCCCTGGGAATCCCCGTCCTCGTCGCGGACGTGATGCAGGAGCGTGGCCCCGACCCCGAGGACGTCGAGGGCATCGACCTCACGCCCGTCGTCCAGGATGACCCGGCGCTCGATCACCTCGTACGGTCCGTACAGCGCCTCGACTCCGTTGAACAGGTACAGCTTGAAGGCCGGGGTCAGCGGCGCGTGGCGGATCTCGATGTCGACGGTCGGTACGTAGCGCTCGGCCTGGAGAGCGCGCAACACGCTCCTCAGCGACTCCGTGTGGCGTCGGGTGATGGCCTGCAGGCGCTTCGCCAGAAGCAGGGACTCCTCTGCGTCGCCCATCGCTCGCGGATACGGGAGCGTGAGCGACTCGTCGGGCAGCAGCATGCGGAGTTTGATGCGCTGCGGGGCGATGGAGCCGGCACGGATGCGCTCGGACTGCACCCGGATGTGTGTGTCGAGTGACTCGGACGTCAGGGTATAGACGTCCAGGTCGACTTCGGGGCGCTCGAACGCTTCGCCTATGAGCGGCCCCAGTGCGACACGCCCTTTCCGCGTGTCCGTCGCCACGGAGGAGTGGATCCGCTGGGTCTTGAGCACCCTGGACCCGCTGCCCTGCCGGGACTCGATCCAGCCCTCGCTGGCCAGCTCCCGGAGCACCCGCTGGACGGTGTCCCGTGAGACGCGGAACTCGGCGGCAAGGTCGCGCTGCGTCGGCAGCATGCCCCCCACCCGGTAGGTGCCGTCGGCCAGGCGGGAGCGCAGCGTCTCCGAGACGTGGAAGAACGCCCGGCCGCCGCCGTCACCTGCCCGTCCTCCGTTGCCACCCACACCGCGACCGTACCTCTCCCGGCCGACAAGCAAACCGATTTCAGTCAAATGCGAGGTCCGGCTTGCCGGTTGGTTAAGGGATCAGCCAGGCAGGGGAAATCCAATCCAAGTCAACCAGTCCAATTGGCCGGATGGTTGATCGCTTCTCGGAAAGCGGAGTGGGGTGGGGCCCATGGTTCTCTTCCAGCTGCTGTCGACCGTACTGGTCCTCGGCTTCGAACAGCTCGTCCAGTGGGAGTACGGCCCGATGGGCATGGTCTGCCTCTGCCTGCTGGCCGTGGGCATGCGGATGCGTAACTCGTCCTGCGTGTCGCTCGGGGCCGTGGTGTTCGTCCTGCTGATGGTTCAGGCCTGATTCCTGAGCAGCTTCAGGATGGGCTCCAGGGAGTTGATGACGTGCTCCGCGCCGGACGCTCGCAGGAGCTTCTCCTTGCGGGCGTTGCGCGCGTAGCCCAGGAAGGGGACCCCGGCCCGCTCGGACGCCTGACAGTCGGAGGGTGTGTCGCCGATCATCAGGGCGGCCTCGGCATCGGCGCCCAGGGCGTTCAGGGCCCGGTTGAGGCAGTGCGGGTGGGGTTTGAGCAGGTGCAGGTCCTGGGTGCGGCCGTAGATGTGGGGATGGAAGCAGCCTTCGAGGCCGCGCGTCACGAGATAACTGTGTACTGCCTTAGGGGAGTTGTTGGTCGTGATGGCGAGCCGCGCGCCCACGGCGGTCCAGGTGCGTATGAGCGGGTCCGCGTACGGTGTCGGCCGGGCGGAGCCGACCGCCCGCAGCTCCTGCTGGGTCAGCCTCTCTTCGAGCTCGGCGACCAGGTCACTGCCCGCATGTCTGCGGTCGACCGCGCGCAGCACCTCGTGCGGGTCCGGTACCTGGCGCTCGACCTCGGTCAGCAGCCCGTGCAGGCCGCGTTCCTCGAGCCACCGCACCTGGCCTTCCGCGATCAGCTCCGCCCGGTGTCCGGCGAACAGCCTGCAGATCGGCCCGTCGAAGTCGAACAGCACGAAGCGAGCTCGCGTGATCAGTTCACGCAGGTTCTCGGTCTCTTGTGTCACCAGTTCTGTCTGCGTCGTATCAGATGTCACTAGGAGAGTGTCAGGTCCGTGGTGATGGTTTCCCAGAGGGCGTCGAACCACTTCTGCGACTCGTCCACAAACGCCGTGTCCCGGCTGCCGGCTCGTTTCTCGAAGGAGAAGAGGAGCGACTCGGTGCCCAGGGCGTCGTACATGTCCAGCGTTCCGCTCTCGACCTCCTCTGCACGCCTGGTGACCATGTAGTACGACAGCAGGGCCTCGCTTCCGTTGAGCACGTAGAGCTTCACCGGCGGCGTGAACGGCAGTGCTCGGAACGTGACGCGTACGTCGATCCCGTGCGATGAGCGCAGCGCCTGGAGATTGTGGCGCAGTACGTGGCCCTGGGCGTTCCGCTGGGCCAGCCAGCGCTGGTGGACGGGGTCCTCCTCGGTGCCGCTGCTGTCGACCGACACGGGAAAGGCCAGATCGATGTCCCGGCTCGGCAGCAGAATGCGGACGTCGATCGAGTCCGGGCGGATACGGCCCTCGTGGATGAGGCGGACCGGCTCGCCCAGCGCCAGCATCAGGGTCTCCGCCGTGAGGGAGACGACGTCTATGCGCACCTTGGGCGCGGCGAAGGCGGCCGTCAGGCGCGGGGCGAGCGCCACCATCGTGGGCTGCGGTCCCTGGCGCGCCGGTGCCGGCGCGGCGATGCGCGGCGGGCTGCCCTTGCTGATGTTGGCCAGCAGGCCGTCGTCCTGCAGGGTCTTCAGGGCCTGACGCACGGTTCCGCGCTCCACGCCGAACTCCAGCGCGAGCTCCGCCTGGGTGGGCAGGCGGTCTCCGGCCTTGAGGGTGCCGGTGCGGATGCGGTCCCGCAGCGTGTCGGCGATGTCCTTGGGCGTGAGCTTTCTGCTGCCGTTCACTGCGACGTTCTCCTGGGTCACAACCAAAAGCTACAACTCCATGCCATCTGGTGGGAGTTGTTTGGGAGTTGTTTATTACTTACGACCAACTGGGGATAACTTCATTGAAGTTGGCTGCCAACTTGGCCGAGCTGGTGGAAGTTCACCGGCCACCCGCTCCTCCCACCCCGAAGGAGGAACCACCATGCCCGTCATAGCCCTCCTCTCCGCCGTCTTCGTCATCGGCTTCGAGCAGCTCGTCCAGTGGAAGTACGGCCCGATGGGCATCGTCGGACTGCTGCTCCTGTCCATCGGCGTCAAGGCCAGGAACCCGGTCTGCAGCTCCATCGGGGCCGTCGTCCTGGCCCTGATGGTCGCCGGTCCCGCCCTCTGAGACCCACCTGCCCGAGCCGGGCTCAGGGCACCACGAGCACGGCTCAGGCACCCTGAGCAGCACCGCTCAGGCCGTCAGCACCAGATCAGAACTGATCGTGTTCCACAGCGAGTTGAACCACACGTGGGACTGCTCCACGAAGGTCGTGTCCCGCATCCCGGCCCCCTGTTCGAAGGGGAAGAGCATGGACCGGCTCCCCTGCGCGTCGTACGTCTCCAGATACTCGTGGTCGATCTCCACACCCCGCTTGGTGAGGGTGTAGTACGCGAACAGCGCCTCGGTGTTGTTCAGCAGGTACAGCTTCACCGGCGGGGTGAACGGCAGCGCGCGGAACGAGACGCTGACGTCGATGCCGTGCGACGAGCGCAGCGCCTGGAGATTGTGCCGCAGCACCTGGCCCTGGGCGTTGCGCTGCGACAGCCACTGGCGGTGCAGCCGGCTGTCGCCGACCGCGTGCACCGGCGCGGGGAAGGCCAGCCGGATGTCCCGGCTCGGCAGCAGCACCCGCACATCCACCTTGGCCGGTTTCATGTGGCCCTCATGGATCTGGCGGAGCGGTTCGCCGATGGCGAGCGTGAGCGACACGGCCGTCAGGCACAGTGCGTCGATCTCCACGTGCGGCGCGGAGAAGGCGGCGGCTATGCGTGGGGCGAGCCCCACCATGGTCGGCTGCGGCGGCGCTTCCGGGCCGGTGAAGGCGTGCTCCATGTGCTCGGCGACAGTGGCCGGGCTGCCCTTCGTCACATTGGTGAGCAGATGTTCGGACTGCAGGATGCGCAGGGCCTGCCGTACGGTGCCCCGCTCCACGCCGAACTCGAGCGCGAGCTCGGCCTGGGTGGGCATGCGCTGCCCCGGCCGCAGCCGCCCGGTCCTGATCCGGGCGCGCAGTTCGTCGGCCACCTCGCGGTACGACCTGGGTGACGGCCGCTCTGCCCTCTTCCGCCCGTCGACGGCGGCATGCTCCGGGTTCACAACCAAACACTACAACTTCTCGCCATCTTTGGGGAGTTATTGAGAAGGTGGTTATGAGCCTAGCCATCGCGGAGATAAGTACGAGTGAGTTGGTGGCCAACTTGAGGAACATGGTCAAGCTTTCGCAGGGTTGGCAACCGGCCTAGCGGGGTCCGCCTCCCCGTCCCCAAGGAGGGACCGTCATGCCACTCGTCGCCGTCGTCCTCGCCGCCCTCGCCATCGGATTCGAGCAGCTCGTCCAGTGGAAGTACGGGCCGATGGGCATCATCGCCTTCGTCGTGCTGACCATCGGCCTGAAGGCCAAGAACACCCTGTTCAGCAGCATCGGCGCGGTGATCCTCGTGATGCTGCTCGCCCAGTCCGGCTGACCGGGCCCCCGTACGGCTGACCGGGCTTCCTTCCGGAGGGGAGCCGGGAGCCCGGTCACGCCTCAGCCCCCGCACACCACCACACCCACGCCGCCCACGGTGTGCGGGTCATACGTGAACAGCAGGAAAAGCGGTCAGAAGATGTCCGGGCACCACGGTCGCCTGGACGTACGGAACAGGGCGTCGGCAGCGGCCGCGGCGCCTGCCGCCACCTCCATCACCCGGCCCAGGGCCGCCAGCCGCACCGCCGACTCGTCCCCCAGCCAGAGCGAAGCCAACTCGGCCACTCCCATGGCGAGTCCGGCGCTCTGCGTGGTCGGTGCGCACACTGCCCCGTCGGGTGACGCGTCCAGCCGATACCGCCCGCCCGCAAGCCCGTCGCCGTCGGCGATCTCCAGCACGATGCTCGCCGAAGACGCGTACGTACGCGTCTCCAGGGCCCGTACGACGTCGAGGATCCGCACCCACAGCCAGTCCGCCTGGGTGGTGATCGCCGCGGCGCGCGGGTCGGGCAGGAAGTCGGGCAGCAGGTCGTCCGGGGCGCGGTAGCCGGTCCTGACCTTCGTGATCCAGTCGATCGAGCAGGCGTAACTCCACAGGGCGCGTTCGGCCGCCGGCGACACCGCGATCATGTCGCGGACCTTGGCCGTGTTCAGCGGCTGCTTGCCGTCGCCCCAGTGGTCGTCCGACCGGTACGTGAGCAGGCCCTCCACCTCTCCGGCCGCCGAGCGGTACACGGCGTGGAACGGCTCCGTCCAGGGGACTCGGTCCAGGACGATGGCCCCCGTGTTGGCCTTCCACCAGCGCTCGTCACGGTCGACCGCGCCCGGCTGTGCCCGGCGGAAACGCTCGTGGAGGTCGGGTCCCAGCTTGCGTACGTCCTCGCCGTCCACGAGGTCGATACGGCCGCCGTCGTCCGGGCCCGACCAGCGCGGGTCGAGTCCCGTGCGCGGTACGTCGACGGTCCACTCGGCGGTGCGGGTGGCGGGGCCGAAGCCGTACCGGCCGTAGATGGGGTACTCGGCGGCGATCAGCGTGGCGACGGTGTCGCCGCGCTCCTTCGCGGCCGCCAGGTCCGCGGCCATCATGCGGCTGAGGAGGCCGCGGCGGCGGTGGGTGGGGGTGACGGAGACGTTCGATATGGCGTCGGCCTGGACCGTGGCGCCGCCCACGGCGGTGAGCTGCTGGGGGAACGAGCGGAAGGTGGCCACGCAACGGCCGGCGTCGAAGGCGCCCTGGGTGCGGGACGGGATGATGTACGAGCTGCGGTCCTCGATCTCCCTGTCGCTCACGGCCGGGGGCCGGAGGAAGCCGGTGTTGAGGGCGCGGATCCAGTCGGGGATGTCGTCTTCGGTGACGGCGCGGACGTCTACGGGACGGCTCATACAGCCACGCTAGGGGTGGGCCCCGTGCCTGTCGCCCGAATTTGGGCGCCCCCACGTTCCATGGCACCCGCCGGAAGCCGCGTACGCGCACCCGGCCCGACCCACGGGCAGTGGGCGAACCGCCGACTGCCCGCAGGAGTCAGAAAGCCGCGCGGACCGCCCCCACCTCGCGCCCCCCACCCCACAGCGGCGCGTGCCCGATGCGTTCGAGCACCGGGGCGTCCACGCCCGTCAGGGCCAGCGCACGGGCCAGCACCGGCCCCAGCGCCCGCGTCGCGCCGTCCTCGACCTTGAACGCCAGCGCACGCCCGTCGGGCAGGGCGACGGCCTGGACGGCCTCGGCGCCCATCTTCGACAGGACCCCCGGCACCTCGCGCATCAGCCAGGTGTCGGGCCGCCGCGTACCGGCGACGTACTCGGGGTGGGCCCGCATCGCGTCCGCCACCCGCCGCTCCGCGGACCCTTCGGGCGCCAGCACGAAGTGGCGGAAGGCGCGCGCGAGACCGACGAGGCTGATCGCCATCAGCGGCGCCCCGCACCCGTCCGTACCGACCGCGGCGACGGGCTCCCCCGCCGCCTCCTCCACGACCGACAGCACAAGCCGCTGCAGCGGATGCTCAGGCTCCAGATACGTGTCCGCGGACCACTCGTTCAGCCCGCACGCCGCGAGCATCGCCGTGTGCTTGCCGGAGCAGTTCATCGTGACCGGGTCCCGGACGAGGCCCGCGGCCAGATACGTCTCGGCCTCCGCGGGATCCAGCGGCAGATCGGCGGGGCACTGCAGCTGCCCGGCCGTCAGCCCGTGCTCGGCCAGCATCTTCTGTACGAGGTCGCGGTGGAAGTCCTCGCCGGAGTGGCTCGCGGCGGCCAGGGCCAGCCGCTCCCCCGACAGGTCGAGCCCGGCCCGCAGCACGGCCGCGGCCTGCATCGGCTTGTTGGACGAGCGCGGGAAGACGGGCGCCGTCACATCGCCCAGCGCCAGCTCCACGCTGCCGTCCGCCGCCAGCAGTACCAGGTTGCCCCGATGGTGGCCCTCGACGAAGCCGGACCGTACGACTTCGGCGAGGACCGGCGCTATGGCGGGCGTGGACGACGGGCCGGCGGCGGGCGAGGAGGACATGGGGTACGGCCTTCCGGGGCTGGGCGGACCCGCCGGGCAAAGGCCGCCGGGATCACCGGCGGCCCCATGTCACGCGAGCAGGTCGTCTACTTGTGCTTCGCCATCACGGTACCTGCGGGCGATCTCGGCACTGCAATCGTCGGTCGAGCGCTGGAACTGCCGACGTCGCCGGGACACCTCCTGCTCGTACTGCACGAGGCGGCTCATGGCGCTGTGCAGTTCCAGGTCGGTGCGGGCTACCAGGTCCGAGAGCGCGACCTCGGCGAGCATGTCGGCGGCCAGCTGCCGGTACTCCTCGCTGTAGGGCGTGCCGAGTGTCACATGGCGGGCGGAGGAGCGGTTGCGGGCGGGCTGGTCGGTGAGGATCTCCGCGAGCCGGTCGACGACGGAGGGCGAGGCCTCCGAGTCGGGCGCGGGGGTGTCCGCCAGGCCGGGCCGTCCGGCATCGGCGGCACCGTCCGGCGGGCCGCTGCCCGTACCCGAGGCACCAGCACCGCCCCGGGCCCAGGCCCCCGCACGACCGGTCCCCCCGCGGCGCGCCAGCTCCGCCCGCAGGATGTCGATCCGCCCTTGCAGCAGCCTCCGCACATAGCTGAGGTCGGCCTCGTGCCGCTGTGCGTCACGGCGCAGCGCGCGCAGCTCGGGCAGCCGCAGCACGGCCAGATCGTGCAAGACCTGGGCCGCGGGCTCGGGCGCACGTGGGGCCTCGTGCGGGCCGGGGGCCTCGGACTGGGGGCACCTGCTGCCACTGCCGCCCCCGGCCGCCGGAGCGGAAGGGCTGCCGCTGCGCTGCATCGGCGGGCGGAACGCCCCTTCGCCGCCCAGCGCCGCGAGCGCATGGGCGATGCCCGCGTCCCCGCTGTTCCCCCCGTCGTCGCCGTGGCGGACCTGCCCCGTGTACCCCCCGTGGTCGGCGGGCGGGCTCGTACGGGTCATCGGCACGGGCGCGGCCGGCTGCCCGGTGCTAGGTGTGCTCATGCGTCTCTACCGTCCCCTCGACCGGCGAGGTGAGCGCGTGCGGTGCTCGACAGGCCTCACACGTCTCACTGCGTGTGAGCATCGTGCCACCCCAGGTGGCCGCCGTGGGGGCGAGTGCGCCCGATCCGCCCCGGATGGGCGCTTCGGGGGCATGCCAAACAGAGGCCGGGCGGGGATGACAACCCGAAAGGAGGGTCCCGCGGGCCGCGCGGCATGATGGTCCGTATGCGTGCAGTGGTGCAGAGGGTGGACGGCGCGAGCGTCGTCGTGGACGGTGAGACGGTCGGCGAGATCAGCGGCGAGGGCCTGTGCGTCCTCGTAGGAGTCACCCACGAGGACACCAAGGAGAAGGCGGCCCAGCTCGCCCGCAAGCTCTGGTCGATCCGCATGCTGTCCGACGAGCGCTCGTGCAGCGACATCGACGCGCCGCTGCTGGTCATCAGCCAGTTCACGCTCTACGGGGACGCCCGCAAGGGCCGCCGCCCCACCTGGAACGCCGCCGCTCCCGGCGATGTCGCCGAGCCGCTCGTGGACGAGGTCGTGGCGCAGCTGCGCTCGCTGGGCGCGACGGTGGCGACGGGCCGGTTCGGCGCGAAGATGCGCGTGTCGCTGACGAACGACGGCCCGTTCACGGTGCTCCTGGAGATCTGACCTGGATCGCCCTCCCACCCGAGGTCAGGGCTCGACGACGACCTCCTGAGCCGCGGCCGTCGTGTCGGCGATGAGTCGCGCGTCCACCGGCACATTGCGCTTCACGAGCGCCAGCGCGATCGGGCCGAGCTCGTGGTGACGCACGGAGGTCGTGACGAAGCCGATCTTCCGGCCGTCCGGGCCGTCGTCGGCGAGGCGGATGTCGGCGCCGTGCGGCGGCAGATGCACCTCGCTGCCGTCCAGGTGCAGGAAGACGAGGCGGCGGGGCGGCTTTCCGAGGTTCTGCACCCGGGCGACGGTCTCCTGCCCGCGGTAGCAGCCCTTCTGGAGGTGGACCGCGGTGCCGATCCAGCCCAGTTCGTGCGGGATGGTGCGGTGATCGGTCTCGAAGCCGAGCCGCGGCCGGTGCGCCTCGACGCGCAGGGCCTCGTACGCGAGGATGCCGATGGCCGGGCCGCTGCGCCGGGCGTACGACTCCAGTTCCTCGCGTGGCAGGAACAGGTCGCGGCCGTGCGCCGTCTCGCGTACGACGACGCCGTCCGGGACCTCGGCGATCGAGCCGGCCGGCAGATGGACCACCGCGAACTCGTCGGTCCGGTCGGCGACTTCGACGCGGTAGAAGAACTTCATGGACTCCAGGTACGCGATGAGCGTGTCCTGCGTGCCGGGCTCGACGTGCGCCCACACCGTCTCGCCGTCGTCGACGAGGTACAGCGCGTGCTCGATGTGGCCGTGCGCGGAGAGGATCAGGGCCTCGGTCGCCCGGCCCACCGGGAGCTCGCTGACGTGCTGGGTGAGCAGCAGGTGCAGCCAGCTCAGCCGGTCCTCACCGGTGACCGTGACGACGCCGCGGTGCGAGAGGTCGACAAAGCCGGCGCCGTCGGCGAGGGCACGCTGCTCACGGAACAGGTCGCCGTAGTGGGCGGCTACACCTTCGTCCACGCCCTCGGCGGGCACCGCGCCGGGCAGGGAGAGCAGAGGGCTGCGCTTCGATAGTTGCTGCATATCCACTCACACTACGACCCGGTGGTCGTCTTTTTTATTTCTCGGCTGCCCCGGCCGGGCCCTCCGCCTCCGTACGGGCCGCCGAGCCGCAGTCCCTGCACCGCCCGAAGATCGCGAAATGCTTCATATCGGTGTCGAACCCGAAGGTGTCCCGCAGCTTCGCGGTGAAATCGGCCGCGATCGCGACGTCGGCCTCGATGACGTTCGTGCAGTCCCGGCACACCAGATGGATGTGGTGGTGGCGGTCGGCGAGGTGGTACGTCGGCGCTCCGTGCCCGAGGTGGGCGTGGCTGACCAGGCCGAGCTCCTCCAGGAGCTCCAGGGTCCGGTACACCGTGGAAATGTTGACCCCCGACGCCGTCTTCCGCACTTCGGAGAGGATGTCGTCGGGGGTCGCGTGCTCGAGGGTGTCGACGGCTTCGAGGACAAGCTGCCGCTGCGGCGTCAGCCGGTAGCCGCGCTGCCGCAGATCGCTCTTCCAGTCGGTGGTCACCACAACCGAAAGTCTAGAACTACTTGAAGAAGGCGATCCCGTCGTCGGGCATGTCGTCGGGGAGGGCCTTGGCCCAGCGCTCGACGTCCTCGGGGGTGACGACCTTCTTCAGCTGCGCCGACATGTACGGGCGCAGCGGCACCTCGGGGGTCTGCTTCTCGCCGACCCACATGAGGTCGCCCTTCACATAGCCGTACAGCCGCTTGCCGCCGCTGTAGGGGCCGGATGCGGCGGTGCGCGCGACGGCGTCCGTGGCGAGGTCGATCTGCGGCTTCTTGTCGGCCAGCTCGCCGTACCAGACCTCGACGACGCCGTCCTGGCGGACCATCACGACCTCGATCTTGCGGTCCTTGTCGATGCGCCAGAAGCCGTGCTCGGACTCCAGCGGCTTGACCTTGTTGCCGTCGGTGTCCAGCGCCCAGGTGTGCGAGCGGTACTCGAGGAAGTCCCGCCCGTCGTGGCTGAACGTGACTTCCTGGCCGAAGTTGGCCTTCTCGGCACCGGGGAAGTCGGTGACGCCCGCGCCGGCCCAGTCACCGAGGAGGAAGGCCAGGGGGACGAGGTCCTTGTGCAGGTCGGACGGGATCTCGATCATGAGTGCTCAGACGTTTCCGGAGAGAGTTACGGGGCTCAGCGCTGACCCTGGTACAGCTTCTTCACGGTCAGCCCGGCGAACGCGAGAACGCCGACGCAGACCAGAACCAGCAGGGTTGAGAAGAAAACCTCAAGCACGGGGTGCTCCTCGGGTGAGCGGTGGATGCGGTCCCCCGCTCGGCGAGGCCGAGCACGGGGAAGGACAGGGCCCGGCCCCACTCTAGTCGGGTGGGGCGCGGGCCTCACGGCGAGGCCCTGCGGACCGGGCTCAGCCGAGGAGCTGGCTCTGCAGGACGACCGTCTGCTGGAAGGGGACGGCCCTCGCGCCGCCCTTCCGGGACTGCACGATCAGCGCGAAGGTGTCTCCCGCGGTGAGGTACGACTCGCGGACCTGCTCGGGACCGTACGGCTTGGCCTCGACATACGCGAAGTTGCGGACGTCGTCCACACGTGCCTCGTCCGGGAACTCCTCGTCCACGTGCACTTCGGCAGCGCCGCGCAGCGCCTGCTGCGGGGCGTCATAGCCGGTGAGCTTGCGCGGAAGCTCGTCCACGACGGCGGCGGTGTTGAACTGCAGCAGGTAGACACGGGTGTGCGTGCCGTCCTCGGTGGTCCAGCCGCGGGCGGCGATGTGCCGCAGGCCGTTGTCGGTCAGCAACTGGCCGATGGTCTCCCGGTCGTCCTTCGACTCGTACTCCGCCAGGAAGGTCTTCCTGGACAGCCAGCCGTCCTCGCCGCGCAGCGCCTTGTCGGCCGTCGCGCCCTCGGGGGCGGGCAGCACCAGGGCACGCAGGTCCGCGTAGTGGGCGCCGGCCTTGTTCGCCTCGGCGAAGGGGCCCGGACTGCCGGAGGGCAGCGGGGGCCTGGTGATCTCCGGGTAGTCCCAGCGCCCGTCCGACTCCGTCGCGAGCCCCGGCACATCGGTGCGCTTCATCTGCGTGATGCCGTACGCGGCCGACGTGCCCACCGCCGCGAAGACCACGGCGGCCGCGGTCCAGCGGAGGACGGCACGCAGGACGCGGCGGTCCTTCCCGGCGGGCGGGGCCGCGGGTGACAGGGGTTCGCCGGCCATGGACGGTGCCGGTGCCGCGAACGCGGGCGGCGCCGGGACCACCGGCGATGCCCCGGGCATCGGCGGGACGTACGCCTGCTGCTGCCCGGCCGTCACAGGCTGTGCCCCGACGGGCGTGGGGTGCTCGCTGTACTCGGTGTGCCCAGCGTGCCCGGTGTGCTCGGTGTACTCGGTCATACCGCCTCCCCCGGCTCGGCGATGCGGTCGAGCTGCTCGCGCAGGAACATCGCGACACCGGCGGTGTTCAGCGGCCTGACGCCGTACGCGGTGGCGCTGACCAGCACGTCTCCCTGATACGCGGAGCAGACCATCATGTCGATTTTGTCGTCCCCCTCCTTGGGCGGCAGGAAGCACTGGGCGTTCTCGTGGCCCTTGATCTTCGGCCCCTTGCGGAAGACCTTCAGTGCGTCGAGGAACTCGTTCTGGAACGTGGAGATGTCGCGCACGGCCTTCTTGTCCTCCATCTGGGACAGCACGATGTCGATCGTGAAGGCCTTGTTCGCGTAGAGGGTGGAGTTGCTCGCGTTGCCCGTGCTGAGGTAGCTGCGCATCGCCATCCCCTTGATGCGCTGCTTGTCGATCTGCTTCTCCAGCTGACGCCGCTGGGAGCGGGGCAGCCCGCTGATCGACTGCTTGCGCAGGGCGGTCGCCTGACGGCCGCTCAGCTCGGCGTCGGAGCCGAACTCGTCGATGTCGGGGCCGCGGGTGTAGCCGTCGGTCCCGTACGGCACCAGCATGCCGCTGAGCCCGGACGCGGCACGGGCCTTCGTCTTCTCGTCGGCGCTCTTGTCGTCGTCGCCCTCCGCCTTCGGGAAGCGCCACACGGGCGCACCCGCGTCCCGGTCGGCCTGGTCGACGGTCACGGCGGTGAAGCCGGTGCCACCGATGACCGCGGCCAGCAGGACGACGAACCCGGCGACGGCGGCAACGCGGCCACGCCGCGCGGGCCGCTTCGGAGCGGGCTCCGGCTCGAGCCCGGACTGCTGGGTCCACTGCTCGGCCATGGGCGGCTGCTGCATCATGGGCTGCCCGCCCGGCTCACTCATCGGTTGCGGCTGCTCGTGCAGGGAACCGTCGCTCACAGCCGCCCCACCTGCCGCTCGGCCAGATCCATGATCTTCTCCTTGGGGATCGGCTTGGTGTCGTAGACCCAGATCTCCATGGCTATGTCGCCGCGCCACGCGTGCGCCTCGGCCGAGTAGATCGGGAGGTAGCCGGCCTGCTGCTCGGGCGTGGTGTGGACGTACGCCATGCCGTCCCCGGTGCCCGGGATGGCCCAGCTACGGGTGCCGGCCTCCTTCTCGGCCCAGTAGTACCCGCTGTCGGCACGGCCGGCCGCCGCGAGGTTCTCCTCCTGGCGGAACTGCACCAGACGGATCTCGACGCTGTACGTGCTGCCCACGAGCCAGCTGGTGACGGCCGCGCGCCGGAACTCCTCACCGAGGAGGTTGCGGAAGGCATTGACGGGCTTCTCGTACGCGTCCGCGTACTCGGCGACTGACATCCAGCCACCGTCGTCACCCGCCGCATAGATGCCGTCCCTGGCCCCCTTGGGCCGCTTGAGCAGCAGCTTGCGCAGATCGCCCTCGGTCTTGACCTTGCGGTCCTGAGCGGCCGACAGCGGCTCGGGCCCCTTGCCCTTGGCCTGCTCGACCACCGGTTGCGACAGCGACGCGAGCGGGGTCGGCTCCCGGTCGGCCTGGATGAGGTACCCGGTGCAGGTGCCGGCGACGGCTCCGAGAGCCGCGGCGATCGCGATCAGCAGCGTCGTACGGCCACGCCGGCGTGCCGGTCGTACGGGTTCAGGCCCAGGTTCCTGAGGCGTTTCCTGTGTTTCCTGGACTTCCAAGACATGTCCCCCACAAGAAGTGAAGCGCAGCTTCCGTAACTGCGCGCACAGGAGACTCATAGGCCACAGGTGTGGTTGTACACGGCATGATTACGATTCGGACATGGCGAAAAAGCTCGTGATCAAGGTGACCGCCGGGACCGATGCCCCCGAGCGGTGCTCGCAGGCCTTCACGGTGGCGGCGGTGGCCGTCGCCAGCGGGGTGGAGGTCTCGCTGTGGCTGACCGGTGAGTCGGCATGGTTCGCGCTGCCGGGGCGGGCCGCAGAGTTCGAACTGCCGCACGCCGCGCCCCTGCCCGATCTGCTCGAGTCGATCCTGGCCGCCGGCCGGGTCACCCTCTGCACCCAGTGCGCGGCCCGTCGCGAGATCACGGAGAAGGACGTGATCGAGGGCGTACGGATCGCCGGTGCACAGGTGTTCGTGGGCGAGGCCATGGCGGACGGCGCCCAGGCGCTCGTCTACTGACAGACGCTCGTCGAGAAGGAAGGCCGACCACGAAGCCGACGGCAGGCAGGCCCGGCTACCGGCGCCGCTTACCGGCGCCGCTTCTTGCCGTCGAGCTCGTCCCACCACTCGTCCGACGTGGGGTCCCCGGACGGATCGTCCCACCAGCGGTCGTCCGGGCCCCGCCGGTTGGCGATCATCGCGGCGACCGGCGGGATCACCATCGCCACGACGCACATCCCCACCGCCACGGGAATCGACCAGAGGCGCACGACTCCCCAGGCCAGGACGAACAGCACCAGGCACGTGCCCATCATGGCGAAGTAGATATGGCGCCTTCGGGCGTACATGGATCCAGCGTAGTGCGGGTCCGGCCACCTGGGCCCCGCCCGTCGGGCCCTCATGGGATCGCGCGCGCCACGGACATGGCGAAGGACCGCACCCCGTCCAGTGGCGTCCAACCCCTGGGGTGCGGCCCTTCAGCCGTTCAGCGATCTACGGTGTGCGTCGAGTGCCTCAGACGGCGATCGCGACCTCGGCGAGGCCGCCCTTCTGGGCGACGACCGTACGGTCCGCGGTCCCACCCGGCACCAGGGCGCGCACGGTCCACGTGCCCTCGGCCGCGTAGAACCGGAACTGGCCGGTCGCCGAGGTCGGGACCTCGGCGGTGAACTCGCCGGTCGAGTCCAGCAGACGCACGTAACCGGTGACGGGCTCGCCGTCACGGGTCACCTGGCCCTGGATGGTGGTCTCACCGGGCTTGATCGTCGAGGCGTCGGGGCCGCCGACCTGCGCTCCACACATGCGTTTCTCCTATGGAAGTGAAAGTAGGCCGGACGGCCGGGTTTGCGGTGGGTTGTTACTTGTTGGCGCCGAGCTCGATCGGCACGCCGACGAGGGAGCCGTACTCGGTCCAGGAGCCGTCGTAGTTCTTGACGTTCTCCACGCCGAGCAGCTCGTGCAGCACGAACCAGGTCAGCGCGGAGCGCTCACCGATACGGCAGTAGGCGATGGTGTCCTTGGCGAGGTCGACCTGCTCCTCGGCGTAGAGCTCCTTGAGCTCGTCGTCCGACTTGAAGGTGCCGTCGTCGTTGGCGTTCTTCGACCACGGGATGTTGCGGGCGGACGGGACGTGGCCCGGACGCTGCGACTGCTCCTGCGGCAGGTGGGCCGGGGCGAGCAGCTTGCCGCTGAACTCGTCGGGCGAGCGCACGTCGACCAGGTTCTGGTTGCCGATCGCGGCGACCACGTCGTCGCGGAAGGCGCGGATCGAGGTGTCCTGGGCCTTGGCCTTGTACTCGGTGGCCGGGCGGGCCGGGACCTCGGCGACCAGGTCGCGGGAGTCGAGCTCCCACTTCTTGCGGCCGCCGTCGAGGAGCTTGACGCTCTCGTGGCCGTACAGCTTGAAGTACCAGTAGGCGTAGGAGGCGAACCAGTTGTTGTTGCCGCCGTAGAGGACGACGAGGGTGTCGTTGGCGATGCCCTTCGCCGACAGGAGCTTCTCGAAGCCCTCCTGGTCGATGAAGTCACGGCGGACCGGGTCCTGGAGGTCCTTGGTCCAGTCGATCCGGATGGCGTTCTTGATGTGGTTCTTCTCGTACGCGGAGGTGTCCTCGTCGACCTCGACGATGGCGACCTTCGGGTCGTCCAGGTGGTCCTGGACCCAGTCGGCGTCGACCAGGACGTCGCTGCGGCTCATGCTTTTCTCCTCCGGGGCAGTTGCGGCGGGATGTGAGTCGGGTGGGCGTACGGCGCGGTCGCGGGCCCGAGGGCGGGCAGCGCTGGACGGCGCGCGAAATACGCGAAGGCTTCGAAGGGGCCTCGGGGTGCGGGAGCCAGGCTCCCTGTCAGAAGCTGCGACAGAGCATGGCGGCGACGCGGCACAGGTCTACTGCCCGCCGCTTCGTGAGATCCGCCTGGCCCCGCGGACGGAGGCCGCCAATCCTGCTCTGCATGGGTCCGATCGTAGGGAGGTACAGGCGGACATGTCACCGGTGTGTCGGATGATGAGACACGATCGTCCACATACCGGAATCAGGCGGCCGTGGCGGGCATTCGGGTACGGGTGCGCAACGACGCCGGGTGCGTCGTATCTGCTGTACGGACAGCTCCGTCTCGTCTTTCGGACAGACCTCGCCGTCCTGCCTCCTCGCTACCCGGTGAGCTTCACGTCCGAACCCGACACGGAGATCTCGACGCCGTCCTCGGCCGCCCGCACCGTGTCCAGCTTGATCCCGCTGGGCAGCCCGTCGATCTTCTGCGCGAAGTCGGTGATCTCGCGGAGGCTGTCCTCGGCGACGGAGAAGGGCAGATTCGGCAGCGTGATGGCGCCGACCTTCACGGTGTCGCCGTCGACCTTGACCGAGCCGAGCACCGAGACCGACTGGCTCACCTTCTCGCCGAGCAGACTCCCCGTGAGCTCGATGCCGACCTTGATCCGCCCGTTGCCGCCGTCGGAGAGGCGGGTCACCTTGGCGGTGAGGCCGGGGATCACCTGGACGGGTTCGACCTGCGCGGCCTTGAGCAGCTCGTCGTAGGAGATCAGGGCGGTGCCGGAGGCCGTGTCGGCGGTCGCGGAGCTGTAGTCGCCCGAGAAGGTGACACCGCGCATATGGGCGGAGAGCTTGGCGATACGGATGCTGTCCGTGCCGCTGCCGTTCCCGTTGCCGCTGCCCGTGGTGGACGCATCGAAGTCCTTCATCCCGATCTCCACGTCGTCGAGCTTGCCGCTCGCGAGCTGGGTGAGGAACGGGAAGCCGTTGATCGACACGTCGGGGGTGCTGTCCAGGCCCTCACTGGTGCGGATGCGCTTCGCCGCCTCGTTCTCGGCGAAGCCGACCGCGACCCGGTCGGCGACCACGAACAGACCGCCGAGGACGACGGCGATGATGAGGAGCACTCGGAGTGCGCGCATGACCCGGCCTCTCTTCCCCCTGCCTCGGCGACAGCGGGCCACGGCCGGTCATCGGCCGTGTCCCACCACCGGGGAGCCCCGGTTCCGCCGAGCCTAACGCGGGCGGGCCCCCGGTCCGGGGGCCCGCAGAGGACTTGTCGATCAGCTGTGACGCTGGCCGCGAGGCCCCGGCGACGAGCCGGAACCCCGGCAGGGATCAGCCGAGCCCGCGCCCCAGCACGTACACGGCAGGGGCGGCAGCCGCCAGCGGAAGGGCGATCCCGGCGGTCATGTGCACGAACCGCGAGGGGTAGTCGTAGCCGGCCACCCGGTGTCCGATCAGCGCGCACACCCCCGCGCCGAGCCCGAGCAGCGCGCCCTGCGTCCCGTCGGCGCCGCCGGACAGCGACGCGAGCCGGCCCACGGCGACTCCGGCCCCGGCCGCGGCCGCCGACGCCAGTACGACGCAGAGCACGACAGGCAGCGAAAGCGCCCGCAGGAGCGCCTTCACGAGCACGGCGGCGGCCACGGCGACGCCGCCCACCGTGACGGCGTCCGGCGGGGCGGCCAGATGTCCGGCCGCGATGATCGCGAGCGCCGCCGATGCGACGGTCGCCATCAGCCCGTACATCCGCTCGTCCGGTG
Organism: Streptomyces sp. NPDC002577; assembly: GCF_053594815.1. Lineage (NCBI taxonomy): Bacteria > Bacillati > Actinomycetota > Actinomycetes > Kitasatosporales > Streptomycetaceae > Streptomyces > Streptomyces sp. NPDC002577. Next base: position 115,429 of record NZ_JBSFWK010000015.1, read on the forward strand.
CCGCATGGCTGCGCAGCTGCAGGACGAGGGCGAGCAGCACCCACACGCCGAGCGTGCCGAGGATCGCGGCCGGTCCGTTCCCGCGCCCGGCGACCAGCAGGGCGGCGTCGGCGACGAGGCCGCCCGCGAACGCGAGGGCGATGCCCTGCCGCGCGGGCCACATCCCGTTGAGCCGGAACCACCCTGCGGCGGTCACGGCCTGCAGCACGACGAGCGGTACGAGCAGCGCGTACTGCCCCACGGCCGCCGCCCCGGAGAGCAGCAGCCCGAGCACCGCGGTGAGCGCGGCGGGCTGCAGCCCGGGCTCGATGATGGGCGACCGCCCTTGAGCCCGCGCTCGCTGAGCGGCGGTAAGGGCCTCCTGACCGCTTTGGGCAGTCGTCCCGCTGGGGCGGGACGGGTGGGCAAAGCCCCCGTCGTACGGCTCCTCAGCATGAGACGGCGCCCCCGCCGAGGGGTCGCTGTACGGCTCCGCAGGCGCCGGCACCTCCGGCGGCAACGGATGCGAAAGCATCGCGTTCCCAGGATGCTGAGGCTGCTGCGGATACGGCTCGTACGTCTCGTACGGCTGATTGCTCATGCTGTGGGTGTCACCCTCCTGCGAACGGCGGGAGCACCTCAACCGTGCCGCCCTCGGCCAGCCGTACCGTCTCATGCCCGCGGGTGCCCACAGGGTCCCCGTCGACGAGGAACGAGCACCGCAGAAGGACGCGGACGAGCTCGCCGGGGTGGCGCAGCCGTGCGGCGTCCAGCGCCTCGGCGAGCGTCTCCGCCTCGTACGGCTCCTCGGCGGTACCGGCCGCGGCTTTGGCGGCGGCCCAGTAACGGATGGTCCCCGCTGCCATGTGCGGCTCCTCCCGGCGGTTTCGTCGATCGTCTGCGTCCATGATTGCGCGTCCCGGAACGGCATCGTACGCAAGGGCGGGCCGCCGGGAAGGGGAGCAACCCGGCGGCCCGCCCGTCATGGGGTGGTGGCCTCAGCTGACGTCGTCGGCGTCCAGGCGGTAGAGACCGCTGCTGGTGGACGTGGACGAGGAGCTGGAGGAGGAGCTGGAGGAGCTCGAGGAACCGGAGCTCGACGAGCCGCCGTACTCCGAGGCCGAGACCGCCGTGCCGTGCTTCTGGACCCAGGTGGAGATCTCCGAGTTCGTCCCGCGGCCGCCCTCGCTGCTGATCATGATGTAGTGCAGCTTGCCCTCCTTGACCAGCTGCTTCAGCTTGGCCAGCGTCATGGCGTTGTCGCTGCCGCTCCAGCCGCCCATGGAGATCACGGGCTCGCCGGACTCGAGGATGATCGAGGACGCGGTCTGGTCGGTGGCCACGGCCACCAGCCACTCGGCGCCGTCCTGGTGCTTCTTCAGGTACGTGATCATCGCGGAGCTGACGCTGCCACCGCCCATACCGCCGCCCATGCCGCCGTCTCCGCCACTGGGAGCACCGCTCGGGGCGTCGCCGGACGCCGAACCCGACTCGCTGCCGGACTGCGAACCACTCGGTGCAGACGGCGGCTGCCCCATCTGCCCACCGTCGGAGGACGAGGACGAGCCGGACGAGCTGGACGAGCCGGACGAGCTGGACGAGGACGTGCCCGGCCCGCCGCTGGGCCGCTGGCCGCCGCCCATACCGCCACCACCGGCACCGCCCATCCCCGAAGCCGAAGACCCGGCCGTCGGGTTCGTCCCGTTCGTGGACGAGGTGGCCGCCTCGACGCTGTACGCGGCAGGCCCGGCCAGCAGCGCGACGACCGCGGCGAGCGAGGCCAGCCCGATCAGGCGGTTCCGCTTGCCGATCCGCCCGGCGACGAGCCCGATGACGGAGACCGCGGCGAGGACACCGATGCCGGCCTCCAGCCACCCGTATCCGCCGTCCCGCTCCAGCAGGACGATCGCCCACACCGCGCTGACCGCGATGGCCGCGGGCAGCACCCATCCCCACTTGGCGACCGGGCGCTCACGGAAGGCCTCGTACAGGGCCACGCCGCCCGCGCCGCACAGCGCCGCGATGCCGGGGGCCATGGCGGTCACGTAGTACGGGTGGAAGGTGCCCTCGGCCAGCGAGAAGACCAGGTAGTGGATGACGAACCAGCCGCCCCACAGCATCAGCGAGGCCCGCTGCGCGTCCGTACGCGGAGCGCGGCCGCGCAGGACCAGTGCGCCGACGAGGGCGACGGTCGCGAAGGGGATCAGCCAGGAGATCTGGCCGCCCATGATCTCGTTGAACATCCGGGCGATACCGGAGGTGCCGCCGAAGCTGCCGCCCTGGCCGCCGCCGTTCCCGGCGCTCGAACCGAGGATCCGGCCGAAGCCGTTGTAGCCGATGACCAGGTCCCAGACCGTGTTGTCCGTCGAGCCGCCGATGTACGGGCGGGAGTCGGAGGGCCACTGGTCGACGACGAACATCCACCAGCCGCCGGAGACCACCAGGGCGACCAGCGCCACCGCCAGGTTGCGGATCTTCCTGCTCCAGCCTTCCTTCGCGGCGAAGACGTAGACGAGGAAGAAGGCGGGCAGGACGATCAGGCCCTGCATCATCTTGGTGTTGAACGCGAAGCCGATGGCGACGGCCGACCAGACCAGCGGCATCAGCTTGCCGGTCCGCACCGCCTTGAGCAGCGCGGCCGCACCGAGCAGCATCAGCAGGACCAGGATCGGGTCCGGGTTGTTGTCACGGGTGATCGCGACCGTGATCGGGGTGAGCGCCAGCACCAGGGCCGCGATCGTCGCTGCGAGGTGTCCGAACGAGCGGCGCACCATGCGGTACAGCAGCGCCACGGACGCCACGCCCGCGGCTGCCACCGGCAGCATCATCTGCCAGGTGCCGTAGCCGAAGATCCGGCAGGACAGGCCCATCACCCACAGGGCGAACGGCGGCTTGTCCACCGTGATGAAGCTCCCGGCGTCCAGCGCTCCGAAGAAGAAGGCCTTCCAGCTCTGCGTACCGCTGTAGACGGCGGCCGTGTAGAAGGTGTTGGCCTGTCCGATGAGCGAGAAGTTCACCAGGTAGAGCGCGGCCGCGAGGGCCAGTACCGCCCACAGGGCCGGACGCGCCCAGCGCGGGTCCTCGGGGCGTCCCAGAAAGACCCGCGTGACGCGGGAGGAGGAGTCCGGTGCGCCGGACCTGGCGTGGCGGCGAGTGGTCTCCCGCGCCGACGGCGACGGGGCGAATTGGGTCGTCATGGGCACGACTGTGGCGGCCCTGTTTGGGTGACCACTGGGTCGGCCATGTGGGTTGCCTGTGAATCAGTGGATGCACAGACAGATCACAGGGACTGGGTCACGAGGATGGAGAGGTCACGCTTCTGCGGGCCGCAGCGCGGCCGTCGTCCAGTCCCCGATCCGCGCCAGCAGCGCCTCGTCCGCGGCGTGCTCCGCATGGCCCATGCCGGGTTCCAGCCACAGCTCGGCCGCACCGCCGGCCGCCTCCGCGAGGGAGCGCGGATGATCCAGCGGGAAGTACCCGTCACGGTCGCCGTGGACGATCAGCAGCGGCGCGGGGGCGATCAGCGGGACCGCCTCGACCGGTGAGAGCGGGATCGGGTCCCAGTCCCGGTGGTGGATCCGCGTACGCAGGCCGAGCCGGCCGACGGCACGTCCCATCCGCCGGGTGACCAGCCAGTGCACCCGCCGCATGGGGGCGGTGCCCCGGTAGTACCAGCGCGCCGGGGCGCTCACCGCGACCACGGCGTCCGTACGAGCGTCAGCCGTACGAGCGTCATCACCGGCACCGGCAGCAGCGCCCGCACCCGCCTCGTCCCCGTACAGCGCAGCATGGCGCAGCACCACCGAGCCGCCCATCGAGAAGCCCACCGTCGCGATGCGTGTGTGCCCCAGCTCGCGGGCCCACCGCACGGCGGCCGCCAGGTCGAGCACCTCGCGGTCGCCGACGGTGGAGCGTCCGCCGGAGGCCCCGTGGCCGCGGAAGGAGAACGTGACGACGGCCGCGTGCCGGCCGAGGACACCGGCGACCCGGCGTACATGGGGCCGCTCCAGATCACCGGTGAAACCGTGGGCGACCACGATCGCGAGTTCCTGGAACGCGCCGGACCCCGGCTCGTAAAGAGCGTCGATGACCACCCCGTCGTCCGTGTGGAGCAGTCTGCGCTGCGTCCGTCCCGTGATCGGGTGCACAGAAGATCGCCGGACTTGACCTGCCGTAACGGAGCGCATGTGGGCTATTCTGCTGGACAGAGGATCCGGGCAGCGACGCCCCCGGGTCCTCTTGCGCTTTCAGACGTGTCGTATACGAAGCCGTATACGACCTGGCCACGATCCTGTGGCCGCCTGCAAGCGCAGCGGTTTCCCAGGGACGCGGGGACCCGCACAGTACGAAGAAGTACGAAGCAGTGCCGCGCGTAATACGTCCTCGCAGGGACCGAGGAGGGAACCGACGTAATGGGCGAGCTGACCGTGCACGACGTAACGACGACCCAGGCAGGTGGGGCGCGATGAGTTCTCTTCTGCTCCTGACGAACGCCCTCCAGCCTTCGACGGAGGTGCTCCCCGCTCTCGGCCTGCTCCTGCACAACGTGCGAGTGGCCCCGGCGGAGGGACCCGCTCTCGTCGACACCCCCGGTGCCGACGTCATCCTCATCGACGGCCGCCGCGACCTGCCGCAGGTGCGCAGCCTGTGCCAGCTGCTGCGGTCCACCGGGCCCGGCTGTCCGCTGATCCTGGTCGTGACGGAGGGCGGTCTCGCGGCCGTCACCGCCGACTGGGGCATCGACGACGTGCTGCTCGACACCGCCGGTCCGGCCGAGGTCGAGGCGCGGCTGCGGCTGGCCATGGGCCGCCAGCAGATCACCGCGGACGACAGCCCGATGGAGATCCGCAACGGCGACCTGTCGGTGGACGAGGCGACGTACAGCGCGAAGCTGAAGGGCCGGGTCCTGGACCTGACCTTCAAGGAGTTCGAGCTGCTGAAGTACCTCGCGCAGCACCCGGGCCGCGTCTTCACGCGCGCCCAGCTGCTGCAGGAGGTCTGGGGCTACGACTACTTCGGCGGTACGCGCACGGTCGACGTGCACGTCCGGCGGCTGCGGGCCAAGCTCGGCCCGGAGCACGAGTCGCTGATCGGAACCGTCCGGAACGTCGGTTACCGGTTCGTCACTCCGGAGAAGGCCGAGCGCGGCGCCGACGCCGCGGCCAAGGCTCCGGTGGCGCCGGCGGAGGACGAGGCCGCCGACCTGGCGCCCGTTCTCGAGGCCGATCCGGAGGAAGCGGTCGTACGACCTGCCCAGAGGTAGGTCCATCCGCGTAGACTCCGCGCGTGGCCAAGGTAACCAGGGATGACGTGGCACGGCTGGCGGGCACGTCCACAGCCGTCGTGAGCTATGTCATCAACAACGGACCCCGGCCGGTCGCCCCGGCCACGCGCGAGCGCGTTCTCGCCGCGATCAAGGAGCTGGGCTACCGGCCCGACCGGGTGGCGCAGGCGATGGCCTCGCGCCGCACGGACCTCATAGGCATGATCATTCCGGATGCCCGTCAGCCCTTCTTCGGGGAGATGGCGCACGCGGTCGAGCAGGCCGCCGCCGAGCGCGGAAAGATGGTGCTCGTCGGCAACTCCGACTACGTGCCGGAGCGCGAGGTCCACTATCTGCGTGCCTTCCTCGGCATGCGGGTCTCCGGACTGATCCTGGTCAGCCACGCGCTGAACGACCTTGCGGCCGCCGAGATCGAGGCATGGGACGCCCGCGTCGTGCTGCTGCACGAACGGCCCGAGGCGATCGACGACGTCGCGGTCGTCACGGACGACGTGGGCGGCGCGCAGCTGGCCACCCGCCACCTGCTGGAGCACGGCTACGAGTACGTCGCGTGTCTGGGCGGTACGGCGGAGACGCCTTCGGTCGGTGACCCGGTCTCCGACCACGTCGAGGGGTGGCGGCGTGCGATGCAGGAGGCGGGGCGGTCGACCGAGGGCCGTCTGTTCGAAGCGCCGTACAACCGCTATGACGCCTATCGGATAGCGCTGAACCTGCTGGCCGGTCCCGATCGGCCGCCCGCCATCTTCTGTTCCACGGACGACCAGGCCATCGGCGTGCTGCGGGCCGCGCGTGAGCTGCGCATCGACGTTCCGGGGGAGCTGGCCGTGGCCGGGTTCGACGATGTCAAGGAAGCGGCGTTGACTGATCCGCCGCTCACCACCGTTGCGTCGGATCGGCCGGCTATGGCTCGGGCCGCGGTTGATCTTGTGCTGGACGACAGTCTGCGGGTCGCGGGGTCGCGACGCGAGCGGTTGAAGTTGTTTCCGTCGCGGTTGGTGGTGCGGCGGTCCTGCGGGTGCGCCTGATCAGGGCCTTTCTTTCCCCTACCCCGCCCCTTCCCGAAACCGGGGGCTCCGCCCCCGGACCCCCTGATCGGGGGCTCCGCCCCCTCGTCCTCAAACGCCGGACGGGCTGAAATGGGGCCTCAGACACCGGACGGGCTGAGGTCAGGGGTGAAGTCCGTTGTCGGAGGTGGGGTCGGGGCGCCCGGTAGCCGTATCGTCGCCACCGTTCCGCCGCCCGCGGCCGGGCTGAGCGTCACCTCGCCGCCGGACTGCTGCACCGTACGGGCCACGATCGACAGGCCGAGGCCGGAGCCGGGCAGTGCGCGGGCGGACGGGGAGCGCCAGAAGCGGTCGAAGACGTGCGGGAGCTCCTCGTCGGAGATGCCGGGGCCGTGGTCGCGCACCGTCAGTACGCCCTTGTCGAGCGCGACGTCGATGCTGGCGCCGGACGGGCTGAACTTCACGGCGTTGTCCAGGATGTTCACGATGGCCCGCTCCAGGGCCGCCGGCTCGGAGCGCACGTACCACGGCTTGAGATCGGCCGTGATCGTCAGCTCGGGACCGCGCAGGCGGGCGCGGTCCAGGGCCGTCTCCGCGATGTCGTGCATCGCGACGACCTCGGCCTTGTCCCCCTGCTGACCCGCGTCCGAACGCGACAGCTCCTGCAGGTCGCCGATCAGCGAGGCCAGCTCCGTCATCTGCGCCGTCACGGACGCGAGCAGCGCTTTGCGGTGCTCCGGCGGGATGGCCCGGCCGGTCTCCTCGCTGCGGACGAGCAGCTCGATGTTGGTGCGCAGGGAGGTCAGGGGCGTACGCAACTCGTGGCCCGCGTCCGCGATCAGCTGCTGCTGCAGGTCCCGTGAGGACGCCAGCGCGGACGTCATCGAGTTGAAGGAGCGGGACAGACGCGCGATCTCGTCCTCGCCCTCGGCCGGGATACGGACGGTGAGGTCCTCGGTGCGGGCCACGTGCTCGACGGCTTCGGTGAGGGTGTCGACCGGGCGCAGGCCGGCCCGTGCCACCGCCAGTCCCGCGGCGCCGGCGCCGATGACGCCGATGCCCGAGACCAGGAGGAGGACGAGTGCGAGGTCGTTGAGGGTCTTCTCGGTGTCCTGCAGGGGCAGGGCGACGAGGAGGGCATGGTTCTCGACCACCGACCGCCCGCCTGGGCCGTTGTCGGCCATCAGGGGCAGGGTCAGCACCCGCACGGAGTTGCCGTCGCTGTCGGTGCCGTCGCGGAACATCCCCACGCCGGGATTCGTGCCCTTCGCCACGTCCGTGTCGATGTCGACGACCTTCACCTTGCCCGCGGAGTACGGGAAGACACACAGGCTGCCGTCGGACTTGACCACCTGCATGTAGTAGGTGGACGGCTGGGGGCCGAAATCGTTCTGCTGGGGCGTGGACTCACTGCAGTCGGTCAGGACCTCGCCGAGGAGTGCGGCCCGAACCGGGCCGTTCGCCGACTCCAGGTCGTCGTCGACCGCGTCCAGCAGCTTTCCTTGCACGATGAACCAGCAGGTCACCGACACGGCCGCCACCGCGAACGCCACCGCGGCGGCGACCAGCAGCGCCAGCCGCGAGCGCAGTGGCAGGGATCGGTATCGCTTGAGTACTCGTTTCACTCGGCGCCGCCCGACCGCAGGACGTACCCGACGCCGCGCACCGTGTGCACGAGGCGCGGCTCGCCGCCGGCCTCGGTCTTGCGGCGCAGGTACATGACGTAGACGTCGAGGGAGTTCGACGAGGGCTCGAAGTCGAAGCCCCAGACGGCCTTGAGGATCTGCTCTCGGGTGAGGACCTGGCGCGGGTGCGCGAGGAACATCTCGAGGAGCGTGAACTCGGTGCGGGTGAGTTCGACGGTCCGCCCGCCGCGGGTGACCTCGCGCGTGGCGAGGTCCATCCGCAGATCGGCGAAGGTGAGCGCGTCCTCCTCCTGGGCGCCGATCGCCGTGGCCGCGTACGAGCTGCGGCGCAGCAGGGCCCGGATACGGGCGAACAGCTCGTCCAGTTCGAACGGCTTGACGAGGTAGTCGTCGGCGCCCGCGTCGAGGCCGGTGACGCGGTCGCCGACCGTGTCGCGGGCGGTCAGCATCAGGATGGGCGTCGTCGTGCCCGCGCCGCGCATCCGGCGGGCCGCGGTGAGGCCGTCCATACGCGGCATCTGGATGTCGAGTACGACGAGGTCGGGCCGGTAGGCGGTGGCCTTCTCCAGGGCGTCCGCGCCGTCGACGGCGACCTCGGTGTCGTATCCCTCGAAGACGAGGCTCCGCTGGAGGGCCTCCCGCACGGCGGGCTCATCGTCGACGATCAGAATGCGCAGCGGTTCGCCTTCGGCGGGGCTCATCGGGTTTCATCCTCGGGGTGCGTCGTCTTGGGGACAGATAACAGCGTCGCACGGCATGCGGGGCGGGTACGCCTCTGCCGGGTCGGGGGCGTGTACGCGCTGACGGCGCGGGCCGCCGTCTTCGGCTACGCCCACGCCGTACAAGGCCCCACCCGCATCGGGCCCCGGTTCAGCACATCGCCGGGGTGAGGCGCCGCAGCGGCACCTTGCGGCGGTGGGGGCGCGCAGTGCTGGTGCGCAGGCCCATCAGCTGCGGCTGCGGGATCGCCAGCTCGGGCGCGCGGGGCAGCGGTGCCGGGGCCTCGTAGGTCTGAGGAGCGTGGAGTTCGTACGCCACGGCCAGGGCCAGGGCGAACCCGGCGGGGGCGACGGGGGTGGTCACCTGGTGCACAACCTGCTTGATCATGTCGTACTCCTTACCGGTGGTGGTGCACGCTCAGCTGGTGGAGCCGGAGCGCAGCTTGTCAAGGTCGGACTTGACGGTGTTGATCGGGATGGCGAAGCCCAGGCCCACGCTGCCCGCGCTGGACGAGCTGCTCGACGAGGTCGGCGAGTACATGGCGGAGTTGATGCCGATGATGTTGCCGTTCATGTCGATCAGCGCGCCGCCCGAGTTGCCGGGGTTGAGCGAGGCGTCGGTCTGCAGGGCCTTGTAGGTGGTCGTGGAGGAGCCGGTGTCGCCGTTGAACTGCTGGCCGCCGAACTCGAAGGGCCAGCCGCTGCCGCCGCCGGGCTGCTGCTCCTGCTGTCCCTGGCTCTCGTCCGTGGAGACGGTGACGTCCCGGTTGAGCGCGGAGATGATGCCGCTGGTCACGGTGCCGGTCAGGCCCTCGGGGGAGCCGATGGCGACGACCTCGTCGCCGACCTGGACGCCGGAGGAGTTGCCGAGCGTCGCGGTCTTCAGGCCGGAGGCGCCCTCCAGCTTGATCAGGGCGAGGTCCTTCGAACTGTCGGTGCCGACGACCTTCGCGGTGTACTCCTTGCCGTTGCTGGTCGTGGCCTTGATCGTCGAGGCGCCGGAGATGACGTGGTTGTTGGTGACGATCTCGCCGCTGCTGGTGATGATCACGCCGGAGCCGGTGGACTCCCCGGAGTTCGAGGTGGCGCTGATCTCGACGATGGTCGGGCTGACCGCCTCCGCGACACCGGCAACGGTGCCCTTCTTGCTGGCGGCGACCACGCTCGTGCCGGCGCTGACCGTCGTGGTGTCCTTGCCGGTCAGCTCCTGGAAGGCGTACGCGGTGGCGCCGCCCACGGCCGCGGCCGCTATGGCGACGGCGGCGAGCAGGCCCAGCGGGCCCTTAGCGCGGCGCCGGGGCGCCGGGGCCGGCTCGGCAGCGGCGGCGAAGACGTGACCGCCGCCGGACCCGATGCCGTCATGACCGCCGTCGCCGCCCTGACCGGAGCCCGGCCACACCGTGGTGCCCGGCGCGACGGCCACCGGCTGCACGGGCTCGTACGCGGGCGGGGGCGGCCACTCGGCCGCCGCCGGGGCGGCCTGGTACGCGGCCTGCTGCCCGGCGTTCTGCCCGTAGGGGTGCCCGGCACCCGGGTGGGGCACCGTCTGCTCGAACCGCTGCGTGGCGTCGTCGGAAGCGTGCTGCTGCTCGGGGTACGCGGACTGCTGGCTGTCGCCCTGGGGGTACTCGCCGTCGCGGCGGATGCTCTCGGTCATGGTTCAGAGCTTTCCCGTGCCGCATGAGAGCTCCCTGAGTGCTCCCTGAGAAGCCCGACAGAAGTGCGTATGCCCGATATAAGGCCGGGCGGGGTCTGGATCGGCCGCTCCGAAAACGCGGGGTTGCGGGGCGGGTGAAGTTACGGAAGCGGTGGACGAACACTTGGCTATGCCCTGTGAAGCCGGTGTGCAGAGGGGTTGGGGAGACCTACGATCACCGGGCCGGAGGGGGCTCCGCGGCTTCGCCTGTGAGGTATGTGCCAGGAGGGGTGTCTGCGTCGTATGCCCTGCTCGGGCTCACGATCACAGCACACCCCCAGGAGAACTGAGTGATACGTGCCCTGCGCGGCCGTGGCAAACGCCCCCTCAAGGCGGCGTCCGCGGCAGTTCTCGCACTGGCGCTGGCCGGCGCCGGTGCCGTCGCGGCAGAGTCCGCTTCAGCGGCCGGCGAGCCGCACCACCTGCCCAAGGCGGCCCTGTCCCACACCGCGTCCCCCAAGCGGACCGCCTCCGACAAGCAGCTCCGCAGCCGGATCGTCAAGGCCGCCAAGAAGGTGGCGGCCTCCGACGGCCAGACCTCGTCCGCGGAGCCGACCCCGACCGCCGAGCCGACCCCGACGACGGAGTCCGGCAAGACTCAGAGTCCGTTCATAATCGGCGGCACCGAGACCACCATCTCCACCGCCCCGTGGATGGTCCAGCTCGGCTACTACGACTCCACGACCGACGAGGGCTACTTCTGCGGCGGCACCCTCGTCGCCCCGAACAAGGTCCTCACTGCGGCGCACTGCGTGGCGGGCCTCGACTGGAAGACCAACGGCTCCGTCCTCGCGGGCACCGCCGACCTGGACGACACCACCACCGGCACCGTCGCGGGCGTGGTGAACCAGTGGAGCCACCCCCGCTTCAGCGAGTCGACCCTGCAGAACGACATCGCGGTCCTCACCCTGGACCGCCCGCTGGAGCAGGCCTGGCTGCGCCTGGCCGCCTCCAACGACAGCGCGCTGTACACCCCGGGAACCACCGGGACCGTCTACGGCTGGGGCGTGACCTCCGGCGCGGACGGCGCCGAGCTGTCGACGAAGCTCCGCAAGGCCAGCCTGCCGCTGGTCGCCGACTCGACGTGCAACAGCGCGATGCAGTCGGTCCTGGGCAGCGACCAGTTCGCCGAGGGCTCGATGATCTGCGCGGGCACCCCGGCGAGCGGCACCGACGAGGGCACCACGAGCCCGTGCAACGGCGACTCCGGCGGCCCGCTCGTGGTCGGCGGCAAGATCGTGGGCGTGGTGTCCTGGGGCGTCGCGGGCTGCACGGCCCAGGGCGCGTACCCGGTGTTCACCAAGGTCAGCGCGTACACGTGGGCGGCCCAGCCGCGCATCGACGACGCCGACCAGTCGTACGACGGCCGGGCGGACCTGCTGGCCCGTACGCCGTCGGGCAACCTGTTCGAACAGGACAGCAAGGGCACCTCGCTCGCCCAGCGGAAGTACCTCAGCAACGGCTGGGAGGGCATCAGCTGGGGCATCCAGGCCGACCTGGACCGCGACTGGTACCAGGACCTGATCGTCCGGGACAAGGGCGACGGCAAGCTGTACCGCAGCTACCTGGACCACAGCATCCAGGACTTTGCCTGGATGCAGATCAGCTCGGTCTGGGGCGGCTACAAGTCCTACGCGATCCCCGGCGACATGACCGGTGACGCGTGGCCCGACATGGTCACTGTGGACGCCGACGGCTCGGCCTACCTGTACCCGGGCAAGGGCAACGGCCAGTTCGGCGCGAAGATCAAGGTCGTCAGCGGGGCCTGGAAGGGCTTCAAGGTCCTCGGCCGCGGCGACCTGTCCGGTGACGGCAAGCCCGACCTGCTGGTCCGCGACACCTCGAACACCCTGTGGCTCTACAAGGGCACGGGCAAGGCCTCGGCTCCCTGGTCGCCCCGCATCAAGGCGCGCACGGGCTGGAACTTCACCGCGCTCGTCTCCAACGGCGACATGACCGGCGACGGCATCTCCGACGTCCTGGCCAGGTCGTCCGACGGCACGCTGTGGCTCTACCCGGGCACGGACAAGGCCTCGACGGACCTGTTCGCGTCGCGCATCAAGCTGGGCACGGGCTTCAACCAGTACGACCTGCTGTTCTGACACAGCCTGCTGTTCCGCTGTTCTGACGCGGCGGCGAGGGGGCCCGGCACCTTTCACAAGGTGCCGGGCCCCCTCTTTTATGCGCTGCTCCTTATGCACTGCGCAGCCGGGCGTACGCCCCGCCCCGCGCGAGCAGCTCCCCGTGCGTGCCGCTCTCCACGAGCCGGCCGCCGTCCACGACGAGGATGCGGTCCGCGTCCGGCGCCAGCGAGAGATCGTGCGTGATCATGATGGTCGTACGGCCCGCCATCAGCCTGCGCAGCGGCTGCACCACGCGGCGGGCGGCGAGCGCGTCGAGTCCGGCCGTGGGCTCGTCGAGTACGAGGACGGGGGCGCCGCGCAGCATGGCGCGGGCGATCGCGATGCGCTGCAGCTGGCCGCCGGAGAGGGCGGTGGTGCCCGGCGCGATCGGGGTGTCGTAGCCCTCGGGCAGGGCGGTGATGAAGTCGTGGGCGGCCGCGTCCTCGGCTGCCTGCCAGATCTCGTACTCGCTCGCGCCGGGCCGGCCGCAGGCGATGTTCTCGCGGACGGTGCCGTGCAGGATCAGCGTCTCCTGCGGCAGCAGGGCGACGTTCTCGCGCAGGAAATCCAGAGGTACGCCGGTGAGCGGCACGCCGTCGAGGCGTACGGTCCCTGCCGAGGGGTCGTAGAAGCGCAGCATCAGCTTGGAGAGCGTGGACTTGCCCGCCCCGCTGGGGCCCGTGACCACGACGAGTTCGCCGGGTTCGGCGGTCAGCGACACATCGGTCAGCGAGTCCGCGGGGGCGTCCGGGTAGCGGAAGGAGACGCCGTCGAAGCTGATGCGGCCGTGCACGGGCCAGCTCGGCACGGGTGAGACGGGGTCGGTCACGGCGGGCTTCGCGTCCAGGATCTCCTGGATACGTTCCGCTCCGGCCGTGGCGGCGGTGAGGGTGAGGCCGAGCTGCCCGAGGTTGCGGATCGGCGGGTAGAGGTAGCCGATGAAGGCCGCGAAGGCCAGCAGGTCGCCCAGCGTCATCCGGCCCGCGGAGATCTCCCAGGCGCCGAACCCGATGACGGCCAGTACGCACAGCGTCTCGACGACCTCGACGAACTGCTCGTACAGCTCGCTCGCGCGGGCACCGCGCACGGAGGCGCGCATCCAGGCCCGCGCCTCCCGGTCGAGCCGGCGCTCCTCTTCGTGGCGCCGGTTGTACGCCTGGGTCAGGACCACGTTGCCGAGGGACTCCTCGACGACCGAGGTGATGGCGCCGTCGGCGGTCCGCTCGTCGCGGGCCGCCGACCTGATCCGCTCGGAGAAGCGGCGGGCGGCGAGCAGGAAGAGGGGGGCGAGCAGGAAGGTGACGAGGGCGAGGTCCCAGCGCAGCCAGAGGGCCGCGACCGCGTAGAAGAGAGCGGAGAACAGCGCGGACGCGGTGCCGACCACGCCCGAGACCACCATCTGCTCGATGGCCTCGACATCGCCCGTGAGCCGCTCGACGAGATCACCGCGGCGGTGCTTCTGGAAGAAGTGCGGCGGCAGTCCCTGCACATGGCGGAACACACCGGCACGCAGCCGCAGGACGAATCTCTCCGCGGTCCACACGGCCAGCGAGTTCCCGGCATATCCGACGGCGGCGCCGAGCACGGCGACACCGAGCCACTGCCCGGCGGGCGACCAGAAGGCGGAGAGCGAACCGGCGTTCAGCGCATGGTCCGTGAGATTCGCGAAAATCAGGATCGCTGCCGTCTCGGCGAGCGCGGCGACCACGACACACAGAACAATGGCGACCAGCCATCTGCGGTCGCCGCGCGTCAACGGCCAGAATCGCCGGAACACCTGAAGGGCATTCGCCTCACCCTTACGCTCGCTCAACTCCCCAACTCCCTTTCTCCGGCCGGTGACACAGGGCATGGAACACGGCCGAGGCGGGCCCCCGGCTTACCGCGGGGGGCCCGCCTCGATGGCACCGATCGGGTGCTCAGCAGTCCTTGCCGGCCTTGTTGCCGACCGGACGCCGGCGGGGCTTCGGCTGCGGCGCGGGCTTGTGCGCGGCGGCCGGCTTCACAGCGGGCTTCGCGGCGGGCTTGCGGGCCGGCTTGACGGGGGCGATCTTGTGGAAGCTCATGGGGTTGTCCCTTCTCCGTGCTGCTTTTCCGTTTGCCGTAAGCCCTGTTCGGCTTCGACACGGAAGACATTACGCGCCCTCCGGATCCGAAAAGACCAAATCCGATGAGACCTCCATTAGTTGCCGCTGAGTTCTGTTCTCATACATTTTCAGGAACCGGACGGGCACTCACACAGAATTTATCCGCGATTTCCAGGCCACGTTTTCTTTTGATTTTCACACAGAACTTACGCACATTTAGGCGCCGCCCCAGCGCAAGAAAAGGGGCGGCCGACGGAGACCCTCGGGTCCCGTCGGCCGCCCCGCAGCGGTCGTCAGTGCGTAGTCAGTGCCTCACTTGACGATCGTGATCCGGTCGGCGGCCGGCACCGGATACGGCGTCGCGGCCGAGGACTTCGCCGTCAGATACGACTCGAAGGCCGCCAGGTCGTCGCCGCCGATGAGCATGTTCGCGCCCTTGCCGAGCTCGGCGAAGCCGTCGCCGCCGCCCGCGAGGAAGGAGTTCATCGCGACGCGGTAGGTGGCGGCCGGGTCGATCGCGGCGCCGTTCAGCTTCACCGAGTCGGTCACGACCCGCGCGGCGCCCGACTTGGTCAGATCGAGGGTGTACGTAAGACCGGCCGAGGCCTGGAGGATCTTCGGCGAGGCCTCGTTCGTACCGCTGACCTGCTGCTGCAGTGCGGTGATCACCTGGGCGCCGGTGAGGTCCACCAGGTTGACGGTGTTGGAGAACGGCTGGACGGTGTACGCCTCGCCGTAGGTCACCACGCCGTCGCCCTCGCTGCCGCTCGCCGCATACGTGAGCGGGGCGCGGATTCCGCCGGGGTTCATCAGCGCCAGGTCGGCCTCGGGGTCGAGGGACTTGGCGTACGCGAGCTGTGCGTCGGCGATCAGGTCGCCGAGCGGGGACTCGGTGCCGGTGTTGCCGATCTCGCCCGCGATATAGCCGATGGGCCGCTTGGCCACGGGGTCGGCGAGCGCCTTCCAGCGGTTGATCAGGTCCGTCATGTCCGCGGCCTTGGCGACGTCACGGGTCACGACGTGGTTCGCGGACTTCACGGCCGTACGCACGATGTCGCCGGTCCCGCGGTCGTACGTCAGCGTGGTGTCCGTGTAGAGCCGGCCGAACGAGGAGGCCGAGGTGACCATGCGGGGGTTGCCCGCCGGGTCGTCGATGGTGCACGCGTACGCCTGGTGGGTGTGGCCGGTGACCAGCGCGTCCACCTGCGGCGTGACGTTCTTCGCGATGTCGACGATCGGGCCGGAGATGCCGTCGCCGGGGCCGGGACTGTCGCAGTCGTAGTTGTACGCCGCCGATGCGGGCGTGCCGCCCTCGTGGATCAGCGCGACGATCGACTTCACGCCCTGCTTCTGCAGCACCTTGGCGTACTTGTTGATCGTCTCGACCTCGTCACCGAACTTCAGGCCCTTGACGCCCGCGGCGGAGACGATGTTCGGGGTGCCCTCCAGGGTCACGCCGATGAAGCCGATCTTGACGCCGTCCTTCTTCCACACCCAGTAGGGCTTGAGGATCGGCTTGCCGGTCTTCTCGTCCGTCACGTTCGCGGCGAGGTAGGGGAAGTTGGCGCCCTCGAACTCCTCGCTGTCGTTGTAGCAGCCGTCCTCGGGGTGGCAGCCGCCGTTCTGCAGACGGGCCAGTTCCTTGGCGCCCTCGTCGAACTCGTGGTTGCCGACCGAGGTGACGTCGAGGTCGAGGCCGTTGAGCGCCTCGATGGTCGGCTCGTCGTGGAAGAGTCCGGAGATCAGCGGCGAGGCGCCGACCATGTCGCCGGCGGCGGCCGTGATCGAGTACGGGTGTCCCTTGCGGGCCTCGCGCAGATGGGTGGCGAGGTACTCGACGCCGCCCGCGTCGATGGTCTTGGTGGTGCCGTCCTCGTTCAGGTGCGTGACCCGCCCCGAGGAGCCTGCCGGGGGCTCCAGATTGCCGTGCAGGTCGTTGAAGGACAGCAGTTGCACGTCCTGGTAGCGGCCGGTCTTGGCGGCGCCGTCGTGGTTCTCCTCCGCGTTCGCGGGCATCGCGGCGATCAGTGCCCCGGTGGTCGAAAGCACCGCCGCGGCGACGAGTACCCGGCGGGCGGCCCTCTTCTTCTGGGGTCTAGCGGACATGTGTCCCCTTGTTGGCTCAGTTGGCTCGGCTGGAGCAGCCGGCTCGGCGTGAAGGGTGTGGCGAGTGTGTGCCGCAGCCTAGAGTCAACGCGCGTAGCGCAACAGGGGGTTGAGGGTTACGGACTGGTTTCCGAAGCCACTCCCCTGCCCGGCATCGGCGCCCGCCGCCCACGGGGTGCCGGGCAACGGCCGGAACACCCCGCCGGGAACCGTTTGCCCGCCGTCGGGACCGCCGTACTCTCGTATCCATGACCAGCGACGACGCCCTTCCGCCCGCCTTCCTCCGCCGCATCGAGACGCACAGCGCGCTCACCCCGGACCAGGCAGAGGCCGTGCTCGAGCTGATCGCGGAGGCCGCCCGCGCCGACGGGCAGCAGGCGGTGTCCGAGCAGGGCCGGCTGCAGCTCCGCGGCGGGCCCCGCGAGGGCGTACGGCATCTTCTGCTGCTCCTCGAGGACGAGCTCGCCGGATACGCCCAGCTCGAGGACACCGACCCCGTCGAGGCACCGGCCGCCGAGCTGGTGGTCCATCCGGCGCACCGCGGCCACGGGCACGGTCGCGCCCTCGGCACCGCACTGCTCGCCGAGTCCGGCAAGCGGCTGCGCATCTGGGCGCACGGCGGGCACTCCGCCGCCCGGCACCTCTCGCAGGTCCTCGGCCTGACCCTCTTCCGCGAACTGCGTCAGATGCGGCGTCCGTTGTCGGACCTCCGCCTCCCCGAGCCGGTGCTGCCGGAGGGCGTCCGGGTGCGTACGTTCATCCCCGGCGAGGACGACGCCGCCTGGCTCGCCGTGAACGCCGCCGCCTTCGCCCACCACCCCGAACAGGGCTCCCTCACCCAGCGCGACCTCGACGACCGCATGGCCGAACCCTGGTTCGACCCGGAGGGCTTCTTCCTCGCGGAGCGGGAGGACGGCGAACTGATCGGCTTCCACTGGACGAAGGTCCACGCGGAGGAGCAGCTGGGCGAGGTGTACGTACTCGGCGTCGCCCCCGAGACCCAGGGCACCGGCCTCGGCCGCGCCCTGACCACCATCGGCCTGAACCACCTCGCCGCCTCCGGCCTGCCGACCGCGATGCTCTACGTCGACGCGGACAACAAGGCGGCCCTGCGCGTGTACGAGCGCCTGGGCTTCGTGACGCACGAGGCGGACCTGATGTACCGCACGGAGCTGTAACGGGGTGGTGGCGGGGCGCCCCTGACGGGACATCACCCGCCACATCACCCGTCACTGCTGACACACAACTCGGATCTTGACGCCACGGGCTCATTACGCCACCCTTTCACTACTCAATTAGTGAAAGGGTGGTTGTACGAGTGGTCGAGTATCGCATCGACCGGCGCAGCGGCGTCGCCACCTATCTGCAGATCGTCCAGCAGACGAAACAGGCCCTGCGTCTGGGCCTGTTGGAGCCCGGCGACCAGCTCCCCACGGCCCGCGAGGTCGTGGAGGCCACGGCCATCAACCCGAACACCGTGCTGAAGGCCTACCGCGAGCTGGAGCGCGAAGGACTGGTCGAGGCCCGCCGCGGCCTCGGCACCTTCGTACGCCGCTCGCTGGGCGCCGCGGCCGCCGGCTCGCCGCTGCGGTCCGAGCTCGCCGCCTGGGCGGCCCGGGCGCGCGCGGACGGGCTGGACCGGGACGACGTGGCGGCGCTCTTCGCCTCCGTTCTGGAGGAGCAGTTCGCCGAAAAGATCAACGACATCGAGGGGGACACGGCATGAACGAGGGGGACACGGCATGACGGACAGCGCCATCGAGGCGGCCGCACTGGGCAAACGGTTCGCGGGGCCGTCACGGGGCGGCGGCTGGGCACTGCGCGACTGCACCTTCCGGCTGCCGGCCGGCCGTATCTGCGCGGTCGTCGGCCCCAACGGGGCGGGAAAGTCGACGCTGCTCGCCCACGCGGCCGGCCTGCTCGAACCCACCGAGGGCACCCTCACCGTGCTCGGCTCCCACCCGTCCGCGGTCCGTGAGCGCATCGCGTACGTCGCCCAGGACAAGCCGCTCTACCCGCAGCTCACGATCGCCGAGACGCTGCGGATGGGCCACGAACTCAACCCGGGGCACTGGGACTCCGCCCTCGCCGAGAAGATCGTGACCGACGGCGGCCTCGCCCCGGCGGCCCGGATCCGCAACCTGTCCGGCGGACAGCGCACCCGGGTCGCCCTCGCCCTGGCCCTCGGCAAACGGCCCGAACTCCTCCTGCTCGACGAGCCGATGGCCGACCTCGATCCCCTGGCGCGCCATCAGCTGATGGGGACCCTCCTGGCGGAGGCTGCCGAGCACGGCACGACGGTGGTGATGTCGTCGCACATCCTGGGCGAGCTCGCGCACGCCTGCGACTTCCTCCTCCTCGTCGGCGACGGCCGCATCCGCCTCGGCGGCCCCATCGACGACCTGGTCGCCGCCCACCGGCTGATCACCGGCCGGGGCCCGCTCACCGACGGGCTCGCCCCGCACACCGTCGTCGAGTCCCGCGCCACCGGCCGCGGCCTCACCGCCCTGATCCGCCCCGCGGGTCCGGTCGCCCCCGGCTGGGAAGCCACGGAGCCATCCCTGGAGGACATCTTGCTCGCGCATCTGCGGTCACCGGACGCACCGGCCCTGCTCACACAGGACGCGTCCGTCCCGTCGGTCGCTTCCGTCACGTCCCAGTCCTCGGCGGTGAACGCATGAGCGCATCGGCAACCCTGGGGCGCCCCTCGGGCGGGCGCCTGCGCGGCCTGTACTGGACGACCGTGCGCCTGCACCGCGCCATTCTGTGGACGGGGCTGGGCTTGGTGATCGCGGCGGCGGCCGTGGCGATCTTCCTGTGGGTCTCGGCGGAGCTGTTCGAGGAGCCGACGGACTGCGTCGGCGCCTGCACCGACACCTTCCTCGGGTTCTCGAGCGCCCGGGACCTCATGTGGATCACTGCCGATTACGCCGCCACAGTTCTCCTCTTCCTACCGCTCCTCATCGGCGCCGTCGTGGCCGGTCCGGTGATCGCCCGCGAACTGGAGAGCGGCACGCACCGGCTCGCCTGGACCCAGTCGGCGTCCCCGGCACGCTGGCTCGCCTCGAAGCTCACGGTGGCCGCCGTCGCGACGACCGCCCTGGTGCTCGCCCTGGTAGGGATCTACCAGTTCCTCAGGGCACCCTTCGCCGACGCTCACAACCTGCGCTGGGTGGACCGGGGCGTCTTCGAGGCGTACGGCCCCGTGCTCACCGCGTACTGCCTGCTGGCCGTCGCTATTGGGGCGCTCGTCGGCCTGCTGGTACGCCGCACGCTCCCGGCGATGGCGATCGCCGGAGTGGTCTCGCTGTCGGTGCCGATAGCCGTCGGCACGGTGCGGTGGGACGTGTTCCCGGTGCGCACGATCACAGGCACGAACACGAGTACCTACGCAGAGCGGTGGACAACCATCGGACCGGACTCTTTCCTTATGCAGTCCGGCTACGTCACCGCCTCCGGCAAGCGCCTCCCGTACGACGCCTGCTGGCAGCGCACTCACGACATGGAAAAGTGCCCCGCCGACCTCAACATCACCGGCTGGTACGTCGACTTCCACCCCCACTCCCACTTCTGGTGGGTCCAGTTCACCGAGACGGGGATCATGCTCGCCCTGGCCGCAGCCGCCGCCTGGGCAGCCTTCCGTCTGCTGCGCCGCAGCACCGTATGACGTAGGGTGCCGTCGCCCCCGGAAAGGGGCGTCGGCGCCTGGGCCCCCGGCACCGTAAGTCGCCCGGGGGCCTTCCGCCGCTATCCCGCACGTCATATCGCCGTAACCGACGATTCAGACGGGCTTGCGACGCTCGGTGAATGACGCCCGAGGTGCCCGACCCGCCCCCCAGCTCCCGGAACGGGAGACTTCGCCTCACCTCCCCGTTGGAGCCCGCACTTTCTGACGCGCCCGTAATGCCCTCGGCGCGGAAGAATGGTTCCATGAACCAGCCCGACACCAACGCAGAGGTCCAGCACGCGCAGCCCTCCGTGGGCTCCATCGCCGCGCACCGCCCGCACACGCTCGCGGCGGCCGTCTCCGAACTGGAGCCGGACATCGACTCGGTCGACGCGGACCTGGACGCGTATGAGCAAAAGGGATACGACGGCATCGCGCTGCCGGAGGGCCGGTTCCTGGACCGTGAACGCAGCTGGCTGGCGTTCAACGAACGCGTGCTTGAGCTCGCCGAGGACCCCCGCACACCGCTCCTCGAGCGCGCCAACTTCCTCGCGATCTTCGCCAGCAACCTGGACGAGTTCTTCATGGTCCGGGTCGCCGGCCTGAAGCGCCGTATCGCGACCGGTGTCGCCACCCGGTCCGCCTCCGGCCTGCAGCCGCGCGAGGTGCTGGAGATGATCTGGGCCCGCTCGCGCGAGCTCATGGCCCGGCACGCCGCCTGCTACCAGGAAGATGTCGCCCCCGCGCTGGCCGAGGAGGGCATCCACCTGGTCCGCTGGAGCGAGCTGACGGACAAGGAGCAGGCCCGCCTGTTCACGCTCTTCCGGCATCAGATCTTCCCGGTCCTTACGCCCCTGGCCGTGGACCCGGCGCACCCGTTCCCCTATATCTCGGGCCTGTCGCTCAACCTCGCGGTCGTGGTGCGCAACCCGGTCTCGGGCCACCGCCACTTCGCCCGCGTCAAGGTGCCGCCGCTGCTGTCCCGCTTCCTGGAGGCGTCGCCGAACCGGTACGTCCCGATCGAGGACGTCATCGCCGCGCACCTGGAGGAGCTGTTCCCGGGCATGGAGGTGCTGGAGCACCACATGTTCCGCCTCACCAGGAACGAGGACCTGGAGGTCGAGGAGGACGACGCCGAGAACCTGCTCCAGGCCCTGGAGAAAGAACTCATGCGGCGCCGCTTCGGCCCGCCCGTGCGCCTCGAGGTCGAGGAGTCGATCGACCGCTACGTCCTGGACCTGCTGGTACGCGAGTTGAAGATCAGCGAGGCCGAGGTGTACCCGCTGCCGGGCCCGCTGGACCTGACCGGCCTCTTCGGCATCGCCAAGCTCGACCGGCCCGAGCTGAAGTACCCGGCGTTCATTGCGGGCACCCACCGCGACCTCTCCGAGGTCGAATCCGCGTCGGCGCCCGACATCTTCGCGGCGCTGCGCGACCGGGACGTGCTGCTGCACCACCCGTACGACTCGTTCTCCACCTCCGTGCAGGCGTTCCTGGAGCAGGCCGCGGCCGACCCGGACGTCCTCGCGATCAAGCAGACCCTGTACCGCACCTCCGGCGACTCGCCGATCGTCGACGCGCTGATAGACGCGGCCGAGTCCGGCAAGCAGGTGCTGGTCCTCGTCGAGATCAAGGCCCGCTTCGACGAGCAGGCCAACATCAAGTGGGCCCGCAAGCTGGAGGAGGCGGGCTGCCATGTCGTGTACGGCCTGGTCGGCCTGAAGACCCACTGCAAGCTGTCGCTGGTGGTGCGCCAGGAGGGCGACACCCTCGTGCGCTACAGCCATGTCGGTACGGGCAACTACCACCCGAAGACCGCCCGGCTCTACGAGGACCTGGGGCTGCTCACCGCGGACCCGCAGGTCGGCGCAGACCTGTCGGACCTCTTCAACCGGCTGTCGGGCTACTCGCGCCGAGAAACGTATCGCCGCCTCCTCGTGGCCCCCAAGTCGCTGCGCGACGGCCTGGTCTCGCGGATCAACAAGGAGGCCCAGCACCACCGTGCCGGGCGCCCCGCCTACGTACGCATCAAGGTCAACTCGATGGTCGACGAAGCGGTCGTCGACGCCCTGTACCGCGCCTCGCAGGCGGGTGTGCCGGTGGACGTGTGGGTGCGCGGCATCTGCGCGGTGCGGCCCGGCGTCCCCGGCCTGTCCGAGAACATCCGCGTACGGTCCGTACTCGGCCGCTTCCTCGAGCACTCGCGCGTCTTCGCCTTCGGCAACGGCGGCGAGCCTGAGGTGTGGATCGGCAGCGCCGACATGATGCACCGCAACCTCGACCGCCGGATCGAGGCACTGGTCAGGGTCTCCGACCCGGCCCACAGGGCGGCCCTCAGCCGGCTGCTCGAAACCGGAATGTCCGACACCACGTCCTCCTGGCACCTGGGGCCCGACGGCGCCTGGACCCGGCACTCGACCGACGGCGACGGCCAGCCCCTGCGGAACGTCCAGGAGATGCTCATAGACGCCCGGAGGCGCCGGCGTGGCACAGCAGCAACACCATGAGCACGAGGCAGCCCTCGCAGGGGAGGTCCTTACGGCCTATCTGCAGGGTCAGGCAACGGAGTTCCTGCGCTCCCTGCGGCTGCACAGGGAGAGCGGGGGCTCCGGTGGAAGTTCGAACGGGGGTTCTAACGGGGGGTCCAAGGGGGGCTCTGGCGGAGGTTCCGGCGGTGCTTCCGGCGGAGCTGAGGAGACGGTCGACGCGGTGCGCGCCCTGCGCCGCTCGGCCCGCCGCATCAGCGGCACCCTGCACACGTTCCGCCCGCTGCTCGACGCCGACTGGTCCGACGCACTCCGCCCCGAACTGGCGTGGCTCTCGGGCACCCTGGCCCGCGAACACGCCTACGCCTCTCGCCTGAACCGCTTGCTGGGCGCACTGCAACGCTTGTCGGGCAAGCCGCCGGCGACTGCCCCGGTTGCCGTTGCCGCTTCCGCTGTGGGCAGCCGCGCCGCCGCTACCGCTGTGGGCAATCGTTCCGCTGGGGCGGAACGGGTGGGCACTGGGGGTACCTCCCAGGCCTTTAAGGCACTGGGGGAGGAACCCGACGACGTCGGCCTAGGAACCCCACCCCCAGGCTCCCCGGACCGCGGCACCCTGACCGTGGGCGCAGCCAAAGCTGGCGCCCTGTTGGAGCGCCAGCTGACCCTGGCCCGCACAAGGGCCCACTCGGCCGCGCTGGAAGCGCTCGGCTCCTCCCGCTTCCACGCGGTAGCGGACAGCGTCGCCGTACTGGCCAGCGAGGTCCCGCTGGCCCCCCAGGCGGCACGCACCAACGCCCTCAAACCGCTCGCCGCCGCCGCGGAGGACCGCCTGACCGAGGCGGTGAAGGCCCTGCCCCTGTACCGGGCAGGTCACCCCTACAACGCGGAGGCCCTGGTCCACGGCCTCGCGGCCGACCCGTCGCCGCAGCCGCAGGACGCCCCCTGGCACCAGGTCCGGCTGCTGCTGCGCCTGCACCGCTACGCACTCGAGGTGCTGCACGGCGAGGAGGGCGTCGACGTACGCCTCCTCGAGGCCGCACAGGCCCTGGAACAGCACCGGGACGCGGCGGAGGCGGCGGCTGCCGCGGCCTCGGCGGCCCGGACTCCCCGAATCGCCCCGGCGACGGCCTACGCGCTCGGGGTACTGCACGCAGATCAGCGACACGAGGTCGAGGCGGCCCGGTTCGCGTTCCAGCGGGTCTGGCTGCGGGAGGCGGTGAGCACCACGTGAACAACGATGTCGTACGGGCGGCGGGCTGCGTCCTGTGGCGGCGCTCCCTTGCCGACGGGGAACTGCAGATCTGCCTGGTGCACCGGCCGAAGTACGACGACTGGTCGCACCCGAAGGGCAAGCTGAAGCGCGGCGAGGGACTGGCGGCGTGCGCGGTGCGGGAGGTCGCGGAGGAGACGGGCTACGAGTGCGTCCTGGGCCCCCGCCTGTCCACCGTCCACTACATCGCAAAGGGCCGCCCCAAGCTGGTCACGTACTGGGCGGCGGAAGCGGGCAACGGCCACTTCACCCCCACCGAGGAAGTGGACCAACTCCTCTGGCTCCCCCCGGAAGAGGCGCGCCCCCACCTCACCCAGCCCCGCGACCGAGACCTGATAGACGACCTCCTCACGGCCCTACACCTCACGTAGCACCGCACTCCGCTTTACCGCTGTGCCGCTGTGCCGCTGTGCCGCTGTGCCGCTGTGCCGCTGTGGGCAATCGTTCCGCTGGGGCGGAACAGGTGGGCACAGCACCACGCCGCACAGCACCCCTCAAGCGCCGGTGACCACGCCCTCCCTAGGGGGCGCCCGAAAAACCCGGGCGCCCCAAAACCGCATAGGGCGCCGCCAGATCCCGTAAGCATTCCGTGACCTCACCGCACCGTCCACCGAGGTTCACCCCTCGTTCACTTACGCCCTTCGGCCACGTCACCTGTTCTGCCTAATTTCGGCCTTACCGGGTGCGTGCCGCTCAAGCGAGTGGCAACCCGGCCCGCATAGCTGAACAGGAGGCTGAGCAGCAGAGTCCGCTGCCCACCCCCACCGGGCCCCACCCCGGAGCAGCCGCACCACCCGATATCGCACGCCGCCCCGGCCGGGCGGCTCCTGGAAGGAAAACCCGAAAAGTGAAGCTTCAGCGCAAGACCCGGCGCGCCCTGTCCCTCGGTGCTGTCGCCGTTTCCGGCGCCCTGGCCCTCACGGCGTGCGGCTCCGACGACACGGGCAACACGAGTGGTGGCAGCGACACCAAGGCGACCGCCACGACCTCCAGCAGCATCAAGTGTGACGACGCCAAGGGCCAGCTGCTGGCCTCCGGCTCCTCCGCGCAGAAGAACGCGATCGACGCCTGGGTGAAGGCCTACACGGCCGCCTGCAAGGGCGTGCAGATCAACTACAACCCGACCGGTTCCGGTGCTGGTGTCACCGCGTTCCTGCAGGGCCAGACCGCGTTCGCCGGCTCCGACTCGCCGCTGAAGCCCGAGGAGATCACGGAGTCCAAGAAGGTCTGCTCGAACAGCCAGGCCATCGACATCCCGATGGTCGGCGGCCCGATCGCGGTCGGCTACAACGTGCCGGGCGTGGACAGCCTCGTCCTGGACGCCCCGACCCTCGCCAAGATCTTCAACAACAAGATCAAGACCTGGGACGACGCGGCCATCAAGAAGCTGAACCCCGACGCGAAGCTCCCCAGCACCAAGATCCAGGCGTTCCACCGCTCGGACGAGTCCGGCACCACGGACAACTTCACCAAGTACCTGAAGGCCGCTGCCCCCAGCGACTGGAAGTACTCGGGCGGCAAGGCCTGGCAGGCCAAGGGCGGCCAGTCCGCGCAGGGCTCCTCCGGCCTGGCCCAGCAGGTGACGCAGACCGAGGGCGCGATCTCCTACTTCGAGCTCTCCTACGCCGGCACCAGCATCAAGACGGTCGACATCAAGACCGAGGCCACCGAGCCGGTCAAGGCCACCGTCGACAACGCCTCCAAGGCGATCGCCGAGGCCAAGGTCGTCGGCGAGGGCAAGGACCTGGCGCTGCAGCTGAACTACAAGCCCACCGCCGAGGGCGCGTACCCGATCACCCTCGTCACGTACGAGATCGCCTGTGAGACGGGCAACAAGGCCGACACCCTGCCGGCCACCAAGTCCTTCCTCACCTACATCGCCAGCGAGGACGGCCAGGCGGTGCTGAAGGACAACAGCTACGCCCCGCTGCCCACCGAGATCGCCACCAAGGTCCGCGACACCGTCGCCGGCCTGAGCTGACGCAAGAGTGCGGGCGGACCACCCGGTCCGCCCGCACCGTCCGGTGCACCGCCGCCTGGAGCCGCCCGACAGCGGCCCCGCAGACCGGAGAACCCGATGGACATATCAACAAAGAACCCCACCGAAACCGCCGCGCCGGAACCTCCTTCCCCGGCCGCGCAGCTGCGCGCTTCGCGCGGCGCCACCCGCCTCGGTGACCGGATCTTCCTGGGCCTGTCCCGGGGCTCCGGCATCCTGCTGCTGGTGATCATGGCCGCCATCGCGGCCTTCCTCGCCTACCGCGCCTCGATCGCCATCTCCAAGGACGAGGGCAACTTCTTCACCACCTTCGAGTGGAACACCAGCCTCACCCCGCCGGTCTTCGGCATCGCGGTCCTCGCCTTCGGCACGATCGTCTCCTCGATCATCGCCATGGTGATCGCGGTCCCGCTCGCCGTCGGGATCGCGCTGTTCATCACGCACTACGCACCGCGCAAGCTCGGCGGCCCCATCGCGTACGTGATCGACCTGCTGGCCGCCGTGCCGTCCATCGTCTACGGCCTGTGGGGCGCCCTGGTCCTCGTACCGCACATGAGCGGCCTCTTCGGCTGGCTCGACCACTACCTCGGCTGGACCGGCGTCTTCTCGTGGCAGGACGGCCCACCCCGCTCGATGCTCACCGTCGGCATCCTGCTCGCGATCATGATCCTGCCGATCATCACCAACGTGAGCCGTGAGGTCTTCCGCCAGGTCCCGCAGATGCACGAGGAGGCCGCCCTGGCCCTCGGCGCCACGCGCTGGGAGGTCATCCGCATGTCGGTGCTGCCCTTCGGCCGCTCCGGCGTGATCTCCGCATCGATGCTGGGCCTCGGCCGCGCGCTCGGCGAGACGATGGCCGTGGCGACGGTCCTCTCGCCGACCTTCGAGATCAACGCCAGCCTGCTCGACGCGGGCGGCGGGACCTTCGCGCAGAACATCGCGAGCAAGTTCAACGAGGCCACCCCGCTGGGCCGGGACGCGCTGATCGCCTCCGGTCTCGTCCTGTTCGTCATCACCCTGCTGGTCAACGGCGCGGCGCGCATGATCATCAACCGCCGCAAGGAGTACTCGGGGGCCAACGCATGAGCACCGCACCCCTCACCCAGAAGCGCCCCAGCACGCTGCGCGGCGCCAGCCTTCCGAAGTGGTCCCCGTGGGCCATCGCCGTGGGTGCCGTGGCCGTCGCCGTGGCCATCGGTCTCGGCGCGGGCCTGGACAGCAAGGTCCAGTGGGGCCTGATCGCCGCGGTCCTCTTCGTCCTCGGTACGTACGGCATCGCCGCGCGCGTCGAGGGCCGCCGCCAGGCCAAGGACCGCGTCGCGACCAGCCTCGTCTGGGTCTGCTTCATCGCCGCCGTCGTCCCGCTGGTCTCCCTGCTCTGGGAGACCGTCAAGCGCGGTGTGAAGGTCTTCGACCTCTACTTCCTGACCCACTCCATGGGCGTGGTCGCCGACACCGAGCCCGGTGGCGGCATCTACCACGCGATCATCGGCACCCTGGAGCAGGTCGGCATCGCCACCCTGATCGCCGTGCCGATCGGTGTGCTCACCGCGATCTACCTTGTCGAGTACGGCCGCGGCAGTCTGGCCAAGGCCGTTACCTTCTTCGTCGACGTCATGACGGGTATCCCGTCGATCGTCGCGGGCCTGTTCATCCTCAGTTTCTGGATCCTGATCCTCAAGTTCGACTTCTCCGGCTTCGCCGGGTCGCTCGCGCTGTCGATCCTGATGATGCCGGTGGTGGTCCGCTCCACCGAGGAGATGCTCAAGCTCGTCCCGAACGAGCTGCGCGAGGCCTCCCTCGCGCTGGGCGTCCCGAAGTGGCGCACCATCCTCAAGGTCGTCCTGCCGACGTCGATCGGCGGCATCACGACCGGTGTGATGCTCGCTGTCGCGCGTATCACCGGTGAGACCGCCCCGGTGCTGCTCCTCGTCTGGGGCAGCAGCTTCATCAACAACAACCCCTTCGAAGGCGCTCAGGCCTCACTGCCGCTGTACATCTATCAGCAGTACGCGAACAGTGCCGGCAACCCCGCGGCGTTCGACCGCGCCTGGGCTGCGGCACTGGCCCTCATCGCCTTCGTCATGATCCTGAACCTGGTGGCCCGCGGCATCGCCCGCTGGAAGGCCCCGAAGACCGGTCGCTAAGGCGACATCATTCGGCTCCGCCGAGTGGGGCCACAGCGAACCGAAAGAAGAAGAGATCCACATGGCCAAGCGAATCGACGTATCGGGCCTCACCGCCTACTACGGCTCCCACAAGGCGATCGAGGACATCTCGATGACCGTGGAGCCCCGCTCCGTGACCGCCTTCATCGGCCCGTCCGGCTGCGGCAAGTCGACGTTCCTGCGCACCCTGAACCGTATGCACGAGGTCACCCCCGGCGGCCGCGTCGAGGGCAAGGTGCTCCTGGACGACGAGGACCTCTACGGCTCCTCGATCGACGCCGTCGCGGTGCGCCGCACGGTCGGCATGGTCTTCCAGCGCCCCAACCCCTTCCCCACGATGTCGATCTTCGACAACGTGGCGGCGGGCCTGCGCCTGAACGGCTCGTACAAGAAGAGCCAGCTCAACGACATCGTCGAGCGGTCCCTCAAGGGCGCGAACCTCTGGAACGAGGTCAAGGACCGCCTGAACAAGCCCGGCTCGGGCCTGTCCGGCGGTCAGCAGCAGCGCCTCTGCATCGCCCGCGCGATCGCGGTCGAGCCCGAGGTCCTGCTCATGGACGAGCCCTGCTCGGCCCTGGACCCGATCTCGACCCTCGCCATCGAGGACCTGATCGGCGAGCTGAAGGAGCGCTTCACGATCGTCATCGTGACGCACAACATGCAGCAGGCCGCCCGCGTCTCCGACCGCACCGCGTTCTTCAACCTCGCCGCGGTCGGCCAGCCCGGCCGGCTCATAGAGATCGACGACACGGAGCGCATCTTCTCCAACCCGTCCGTCCAGGCGACCGAGGACTACATCTCGGGCCGCTTCGGCTGATCCCACCGAACCCCTTGCGGTGCTGCATGGCGGTGCCACCGCAAGGAAAAGGGCCCGCCCCCTGGCTCCCGGGGGGCGGGCCCATTTGTTACTGCTGTGGGCGCGCGTTACCGCTGTACCGCTGTGGGCAGGCGCCCGTACCGCTGTGGGCAATCGTTCCGCCGGGGCGATGGGGGTCTCCCCGCTCGAGCGAAGCCGAGAGTGGGGGAGGGTGGGCACAGCCCACGACGGCGGGCAACCCCACGAACTAGGGCACCCACCTATGACGGGCTAGCCAAAGGCCAACAGCACAACCCAATAGCTGAGCGCAGCAACAACGGCGGCCGCAGGCATGGTGATGAACCACCCAAGAACAATGTTCTTGGCAACCCCCCACCGCACGGCATTAACCCGCTTCGTCGCCCCAACACCCATAATCGCCGACGTAATCACATGCGTAGTCGAAATAGGCGCGTGAAAAAGAAACGCCGTACCGAACATGATCGACGCCCCAGTCGTCTCCGCAGCAAACCCCTGCGGCGGATCCAACTCGATGATCTTCCGCCCCAACGTCCGCATGATGCGCCACCCACCCGCATACGTCCCGAGCGAAAGCATCACCGCACACACGATCTTCACCCACACCGGAATCGCGTCGCCGTAGTCCTGGACATCGGCGATGACCAGCGCCATCACCACGATGCCCATGGTCTTCTGCGCGTCCTGCAGACCGTGCCCGAGCGCCATACCCGCCGCCGACACCGTCTGCGCGATACGGAACCCGCGCTTGGCCTTGTGCGGATTGGCCTTGCGGAAGAGCCACATGATCGCGCACATCACGAGATAACCGGCGACGAGCCCGACGACCGGCGACAGGAACATCGGAATGATGATCTTGTCGATGACTCCGGTCCAGTACACGGTGATGCCGCCGGCGAGGGCCGCGCCCACCATGCCGCCGAAGAGCGCGTGCGAAGAGGACGACGGCAGCCCGAAGTACCAGGTGATCAGGTTCCAGATGATCGCGCCGACGAGCGCGGCGAAGAGGATGCCCATCCCCTTGTCGCCATGGGGCGTCGCGATCAGGCCCTCACTGACGGTCTTGGCGACCCCGCTGCCAAGGAACGCACCCGCGAGGTTCATGACCGCGGCCATCGCGAGCGCCGCGCGCGGAGTCAGCGCCCGCGTGGAGACAGATGTCGCGATCGCGTTTGCCGAGTCGTGGAAACCATTCGTATACGTGAAAAAAAGCGCGACCCCAATGGTCACGACCAGCACAAACGTGTCCACGAAGCCTCAGGACTCCTTGACCGCGATGGTCTCCACCGTGTTGGCCACGTGCTCGAACGCGTCCGCCGCTTCCTCCAGCACATCCACGATCTGCTTGAGCTTCAGCACCTCGATGGCGTCGTACTTGCCGTTGAACAGGTGGGCCAGCAGCTTGCGGTGGATCTGGTCGGCCTGGTTCTCGAGGCGGTTGACCTCGATCCAGTACTCGGTGAGGTTGTCCATCGTCCGCAGGTTCGGCATGGCCTCGGCGGTCAGCTCCGCGGCCCTCGCCAGCACCTCGATCTGCTGCTCGACGCCCTTCGGGAGCTCCTCGACCTGGTACAGCACGACCAGATCGACGGCCTCCTCCATGAAGTCCATGATGTCGTCGAGGGACGACGCCAGGGAGTAAATGTCCTCCCGGTCGAAAGGCGTGATGAAGGAGGAGTTCAGCTGATGGAAGATCGCGTGGGTAGCGTCGTCTCCCGCGTGCTCCGCGGCCCTCATCCGTTCCGCGATCTCGGCCCGGGCGGAGGCGTCAGCCCCGAGCAGTTCCATCAGGAGCTTGGAGCCCGTGACGATGTTGTCCGCGGACGCGGCGAACATGTCATAGAAGCTCGTCTCCCTGGGGGTCAGACGAAAGCGCACGTGGGATCCTCGGGGTGCTTTGGTTTCGGTCGGTGCTCTGATGTCGGTCAGGGTGATGCTAGGCGCATCATCCGGCCACGGCGAACCGGCGTTTCCCAGTGTCGCCCATGAAGGACAGCGGCCAGCACAGGGTCCCGTCAACCGTTCAGTACCCATGAAAATTCGGTACCATATACCCAGTAGGGGTATATGGAACAAGCCAGACCAGCAGGAGGACGCGATGACGACCGCCAAGGCCGGCGCGACGACCGGCGAAGCGCCCTCCGCCGCCACCGACGCCACGGGCGACTCCACCGTGACGGACGCGACAATCGCAAGTGGCCAGATCGTGACGGACCACGACCGCGGCATCCACGGCTACCACAAGCAGAAGGACGAGCACCTCAAGCGCCTGCGCCGCATCGAGGGCCAGATCCGCGGCCTGCAGCGCATGGTCGACGAGGACGTCTACTGCATCGACATACTCACCCAGGTCTCGGCATCCACCAAGGCCCTGCAGTCCTTCGCCCTCCAGCTCCTCGAGGAACACCTCCGCCACTGCGTGGCCGACGCAGCCCTCAAGGGCGGCGAAGAAATCGACGCAAAGGTAGAAGAAGCCACAAAGGCCATCGCCCGCCTACTCCGCACATAAGGGCTTGCCTATTCGCTGTGGGCGGTCGTCCCTCCCCCAGCTAACGCTGGGAGGTGCCCCCAGGCGATGGGGGTACCTCCCATGCCCTTAAGGCAATGGGGGAGGGTGGGCACAGCCCACGACGCACAGCACCTCAAACGTCAGGGCGCCCCACCGCCCCCCGATCAACAGAAGTACTCAGCCGAACCCAAGCCAAGAACCCGCTCATCAGCGACCCGCAAAACCTCATCAATGAGGTCAAAACTAAGCCGCTCCTCCCGCGAAGCGGACGCCGCGATGATGAGCTCCCCACACAACTCGATCTCGGCAAGGGCAACGTGGTCCTGAACAGCCGTACCGCCGCGCACCGGAGCCACGTTCATCACCTCTTCCTGCCGCCCGCCGTCACCGACTCCCAAGAGTAGGGAAAGCCCTACGCACCGCGCATGGCACGGAAGGACCATTTCCAGCCGCCCGACCGGGGCACGAAAGCGGACACGAGGCGCCGCACCGAGGCGCGCGGTGCACCCCTACTCCTCGGCGATCTTCCCCGCGAAGATGTCCTTGGCGTCCGGCAGTTCCACACTCACAGGCGCCCCGAAGTCGTACAGCAATGTGGTCGACGCCACATCGACGTCGGTCTTCTTCCCGCCCTTGCCCCCGCCGTTGGCGAAGCTGAACTGGTGCCGAACCTTCCGGATCCGCCCCTGGTCGTCGAGGTACGCATCGAACGGCACCTCCCCCTTGGCGAACCCTTTCGCCGCCGCCTTGAGCGCCCCGCGCTGATCAGCCGACGCCAGCTTCGCGGCCTGCGCCAGAACAGCGGTGCCCCGATAGTGCCGGACGGGCGTCCCGGAAACCTCAGATTCCCCCACATATGTCACATCCTGGGCGCCCCGCAGCAGTTCGGCAGCGGCCAGCGGATCGGTGGCACCGCCGGTGACGAGGTTCCCGTCGGACAGTGTGGTGGTGTCCACGCGCACCCATTTGTCCGCAGGCACACCCGCGCCCCGGTTCTTCATGTACAGCGCGCCGGGTGCGAGCAGTTCGGTGATCGGCCGGTGTTTGTCGACGCCGGCCGGGTCCTGCGGCAGCACCACCTTCAGCCGCCCGAGCCGCGCCCTGTAGTCGTAGACGCCCTCGCCGCGGATGGTCACGCGCGTGCCCCCGGTGGCCATCTCCATCGCCGTACGCGTTTTGGAAGTGCCCTGCTGGACCAGGATGTCGGCGGCCTCGCGCACGACGTCGACGGGATCGGCAGGGCGCTGGCTCTCGGCGGCGGCTCCGCTTCCGGAACAGCCGGTGGCGCCGGACATCAGTCCCATCGCCGCGGCGGCCGCGGCGAACACCGTGGCCCTCCTCCTACGCTGCTGCACCACCATCGCCTACCGACCCCCAAGCCCTGTCTCTGCGTGTCGGACCCCCTGTCGTTCCGCTTAACGACGGCTGGGGAAGGTCGTCACGCGCCCGGTGTGCGCGGAGGGACCCGGGTGCCCGGAGGGAATCCGGTGTGCACGAAGGGCGCCTGGTGCGTACGGGTAGTGGGTACCGTTGATCCGTGGCGCAACAGCAACAGGCCGCCGAGCCCCCCATACCGGACGAACACCGCACGACGACGGTCGAGAAGGGCCGTTTCTGCGTCGCGCACTGCACCTGTGGCTGGCGCGGCCCGGCCCGAAGAGCCCGCAGCCTGGCCCGCGCTGACGCGGAGTCCCACAGAACAGCCCCCTGACCACGTCACACAACACGACGCGCGCCCGTGGAACCCAAGTCCGCCGAGCCCCGTCTCGTTCCAAGAGACACCACGGGGAGGGCCCAGATGTTGCGGCGTACGTTCATCACAGCGGTACCGGCCGCGCTGGCCGCGGGAGCCGCCACGGCCTGCAGCAGCACGACCGGCGACGCCGGCAACGGCGACACCTCCGCAGCCACGGCCGACGCGAACACCACGGACACCGGCACCGCATCCGCCGCCGCGACCACCCGATCCCCGGCCGCCGGCTGGAAAGCCCTCTCCAAGGACCTCGA
This sequence comes from Streptomyces sp. NPDC002577, assembly GCF_053594815.1. Taxonomy (NCBI): domain Bacteria; kingdom Bacillati; phylum Actinomycetota; class Actinomycetes; order Kitasatosporales; family Streptomycetaceae; genus Streptomyces; species Streptomyces sp. NPDC002577. The sequence goes on from NZ_JBSFWK010000015.1 coordinate 149,014, forward strand.
CGGGCCGCTCGTCCTGCCCGGTGACTCCGCCTGGGCAACGGCCCACCAGCTCTACAACACCCGCTGGGACGGTCTGAAGCCCGCCGCCGTCGCCTATGTCTCAGGCGCCGACGACATCCGCACGGTCCTCGCCTACGCCCGCGCCCACAAGATCCGCGTCGCCATCCGCAACGGCGGCCACTCCTACGCCGGCTGGTCCTCGGGCGACGGCCGCCTCATCCTCGACGTGTCGAAGCTCGCCACGATCCGGGCCTCCTCCGGCGAGGCCGTCGTCGGCGCCGGCGCCAAGCTCATCGACGTCTATCGCGGGCTCGCGGCGAAGGGCGTGACGATCCCCGCCGGCTCGTGCCCCACCGTCGGCGTCTCGGGCCTCACCCTCGGCGGCGGCCACGGCGTCGTCTCCCGCGCATACGGCCTGACCTGCGACAGCCTCACCCAGGCCACGGTGATCACGGCCGACGGCAGGCAACTCACGGCGAACAAGACGGAGAACAGCGACCTCTTCTGGGCCCTGCGCGGCGCCGGCAACGGCAACTTCGGCGTCGTCACCGAGCTCCGCTTCCGTACGCACCCGGCGCCCCAGGCCGTCACCGCCTATATGAGCTGGCCGTGGTCCCGGGCGGCCGCGGTCCTGACGGCATGGCAGGAGTGGGGGCCCGACCAGCCCGACGAGATCTGGTCGGCCTGCCATCTGGAGAACGCCGCGGGGGGCACCCCGACGGTCTCCGTCAACGCGTTCTCCCTCGGCACCTACGGCGAGCTGCAGAACGCCGTCGACCGGCTGGCCCACGCGATCGGCGCCTCGGCGAGCAACGTCTCGCTGAAACGCCGGTCGTACGAGCAGTCGATGGAGGTCTACGCCGGCTGCTCCGCCTACCCGGAGGACGCGATGTGCCACCTCCCCGGCTCCACACCCGGCCGGAACCCGCAGGGCTCGCTCGGCCGCGAGACGTACGCCGCCGCATCGGACTTCTTCGACAGGTCCATCTCCGCGGCCGGTGTCCAGACGATGCTGAACCGGATCCGCTCCGTCAGCGGCGGCTCCGGCAGCATCGCGCTCACCGCCCTCGGCGGCGCCGTGAACCGCGTCGACCCGACGGCCACCGCCTTCGTCCACCGCCGCTCGCGCATGCTCGCGCAGTACATAGCGGCCTGGCGCCCCGGCACCGCGGGCACGACGGCCCGCGCCTGGCTCACCACAACCCACCAGGCCTTGGCCCCCCACGCCTCAGGAGCGGCCTACCAGAACTACACGGACCCCACCCTCACAACCTGGCGCCAGGCGTACTACGGCGAGGCGGCTTCCCGCCTGACCACCTTGAAGACGAAGTACGACCCGAACAGGTTCTTCACCTACCCGCAGGCGCTGTAGGAGCGCCCCCTACCCCGCTGTGGGCAGGCGTTCCGCAGGGCTGGGGGCACCTCCCAGCGGTAGCTGGGGGAGGGTGGGCACTGCCCACGACGCACGGCCACCTGACCCCGCACAGTCCCCCGTACGGCCCCAACACCAACCCGTACGGCTCCCGCACAAGGCCCCCCACTGGCCCGCCGCAGGCGAATACCGTGCGCTGAGGACATGGACTCAGCAAGGAACACCGGAACCGGAATACGAATAGCAACCGCCACCGCGGCAGCCGCAGCAACCCTGACCCTGGCAGCAACAACCGCCGCCATCCTGGAAAAGGACGGCACCCCCCATCCCGAATCGGGCCCTTTGGCCCTGGCGTCGGCAGCCGTAGCAGCCGCAGCAGGCACAACCGGCCTGGCCCTGCTACGCAAAGACCGCAGACCCCGCACCCGAACCGAGCGCACCCAGTCCGAGCGCACCCAAAGACTTCCCGGGGCTACGCCGCCAGATCCCGCTCCGAACCCCCACCCGGCAGGCCCGAACCCGGCTCAGCCCCAGCCCCTGACTCCGGCCCCGTCCCCTGCTCCGGCACAACAACCCCCAGGGACCCCCGCGCCCGAACCAGCCACCCAGCCCGCCCCGACCTCCCCATAGCCTTCGCCACGGGCGTCAGCAGCGCCATCGCCACCGGCGACAGCAGCAGCGCGACCGCCGTACCGAGCGCGAATCCGCCGATCACGTCCGTCGGGTAATGAACCCCCATGTAGACCCGGCAGAAGCCCTCCAGCACCGCCAGCGCGATCCCGGCGACGCCGATCTTCCGGTTGGCCACGAACAGCCCGACGCCCATCGCCATGGCGAGCGTCGCGTGATCGCTCACGAACGAGAAGTCGTTCTTGCCGTCGACGAGGACGGCGAGCCCGTCATGATCGACGAAGGGCCGCGGCCGTTCGACGAACCCGCGTATCGGGATGTTGATCAGGACCGCGATCCCGGCGGCCAGCGGCGCCCAGACGATCGCGGCCAGCGATGTGGCCGCGTCGTCGAGCGTCGTGGCCCGCTTCCGCATGGTCCACCAGCACCACAGCACCAGCAGCACCATGCCGAGCAGCAGCCCGTACTCACCGATGAATTCCATGATCCGGTCGAACCAGCCCGGGGCGTCGTCGGCCAGGCCGTTGATGTCGTACAACAGGCTGACGTCGGGGTTCGACCCGGATGTAGCGAGTCCAGCCATCGTGCTGCGGCCCCTTCGTCCTTCCTGCGGGCGCACCCTTGCGTGCGCCTCTCCACCAACCCCCGTGGTCGTCGATCCGCTTCAGGAAAAGGAACGCACACTCCCGCAGCATCCGTTCCATCCTCCACGGAATGATCACTCAGACGTTATCCAAGAGAGACCATATTTGCAGCTCAGAGGCGGTGTCGACGAACACTTCCGGCCAAGTCAAGGCCTGGATCACGCCCCTGGCTTCTGCGTCGGCAGCGCTTTCGCGCCGTCTTCCGTGACCCGTGTCGCACCAAAATAGTCCGGCGTGTCGATCGGGTCGAAACGGATTACCGCGCCCGTTCGCGGTGCGTCGATCATGTACCCGCCGCCCACATAGATTCCCACGTGCCGGATGGCCCGCGAATCGGTCAGGTCGTCCGAGAAGAAGACGAGGTCTCCCGGCAGCAGTTCGTCGCGCGCGGGATGCGGCCCGGCGTTGTACTGATCGTTGGCGACCCGCGGCAGCTTGATCCCCACGGTGTCGTACGCCGCCTTGGTCAGCCCCGAGCAGTCGAAGCGCCCGCCGTCGGCGGCAGTCCCGTCCCCGCCCCACAGATACGGGGTGCCGAGCTTCTTCTGCGCGTAGTAGATCGCCCCGGCCGCCTGCCGCGACGGCGAGACCCGCCCGACGGGACTGGCGAAGCTCTTCTCCAGCGTCGTGATCGTCTTCACGTAGTTCTGCGTCTCGCGGTACGGCGGCACGCCTCCGTACTTGATCACGGCGTACGCACCCGCGTTGTACGCGGCGAGCATGTTCTCCGTCAGATTGCCCGGCGCGTCCTTCACGTACGACGCGAGCTTGCAGTCGTACGAGGCCGCGGACGGGATGGCGTCCGCCGGGTCCCAGATGTCCCGGTCGCCGTCGCCGTCCCCGTCCACGCCGTGGGCGGCCCACGTGCCCGGAATGAACTGCGCTATGCCACGCGCGTCCGCCGGGCTCTTCGCGTTCGGGTTGAATCCGCTCTCCTGGTACAACTGCGCCGCCAGCAACGCCGGGTTGATCGCCCGGCAGAGATTGCCCCACTTCTGCACCAGCGTCTGGTACGCGGCCGGCACGGCACCCTTCGCGAGCCCGACGGCCCCGCCCGCGAGCCCGCCGGCCAGGCTCCCGGCCGCCACGTACGTCCCGACGACAAGCAGCCCGACGAAGCTCAGGCACAACCCGATCCCGATCCCCGAGACCATCCAGACTTTGCGCACCCCCCAACTCTCCCCCATCCGCGCCCTGTTCAAGGCCGTTTCGGCCGTGTGACCGTTGCCCGAGCACCGCTATTCGGCCTATTGGCGTGGAGCCCGTGCGGGCGCCTGGTCGGGCGACCGCACGGATGCGGGCCGGCCCGCCGGTCATTCGCCACGCAAGAGCGCCATGATCGCGTCGGTCGACATGCCTTCCACATCCTTGCTGTTCGCGGTACCACGCAGCCGCTGGACCGCGCGCTGCCCCGCAGTGAGCGACGACTCGGCCCGGACGATTCGGAGAGTGCCATCCACCTCTACGACGTCTACCTCGTCGCCCGCCCGCAGGTTGAACTTCGCGCGAAGTGCGGCCGGGATCGTGACCCGGCCCTTGCTGTCGAGCAGCATCGGACGCCTCCCACTCAGCCGCTCTCGGGACGTGCCGCGCGGCGGGGCGGCGCCCCGTACACCGGGAAGCCGGCTGTCCCGACTGCGAAGCCGAAAGGCGGGGGCAGTGGCACCGTCTCCCCGAATTTGCCGGGCAGCACGCCCTGATAACTGCCGTTGTCCGGGCGAGTGTGCAGCGCCCAGGTGCCCTTCCGGGGATCGATGACGAGGAGGACGGCGACGCGCGCCACCGCGTACCAGTCGGTCTTGTCCCTGATCTCCCTGGACTTCTCGGAGCCCGAGATCACCTCCACCGCGAGCGCCACGTCGACGGGGTCGGCGAGCCAGTCGTCGTCTTCCTCCCACTCGGTGGGCAGCACGATCAGATCCGGCGTCACATAGTCGTCCGGGTCGTCAGGCAGTGCGATCGAGGACATCTCGTACGCCGCCAGCCCTTCGGGCAGTGCCTCGCCGAGCTGTCGGCGCAGCCGCGCGACCACACCCGCGTGCTTCCCACGCGGAGTCGGGGACATCACGAGCTTTCCTCCCACGATCTGCACCCGCAGACCCGTCGCTTCCTCGACCTTCTCGGCGACCTCGCGCAGGTTCCCCGGTCGGGGACGCGGATACATACCGGAGCCGCGTGGCACGGTCATGGTTCGCGACCTCCGTTCCTCCGCCTCTGCCGCCTCTGCGGCCGCGCGAGCAGGTGGGGTGGGAGGGCCCGTGTCCCGCTCGGCGTCGCCCCCACCGTACTGCTGCGCCTCGTCCACGGTCCGCGCCCCACGCTGTGTCCGCGTGCACGCAGGCGCCTTCAGCCGCCGTTCGACCTCGACCACAACCGACCCCCTCTTTCACGGTCCGAGCACACGTCATTACGGTACGTGACGCCACTGACATCCCGCCGGCCGCACTCCGCCCACAGCAGCTTTCCGCCGCACGCGTTCGCCGCGTCGCCGAGCACATACGCGCCCCATGCGTCCGCACACGCCTGTACGAGGTGCAGGCCACGGCCGCATTCGGCGTCCTCGGGCGGTACGCCGAGCGCCCCCGGCGGGCCCCCGAAACCGGGCGGGATCGTCGGGTCCGAGTCCCATACGGCGACCCGGAGCCGGTCCGGTTCGGCCGAGCGCAGGCGGAGCGCGCACGGCCCTTGTGTGTGGCGGTACGCGTTGGTGAGCAGTTCGGCGGCCAGCAGCTCGGCGGTGGCGGTGAGTTCGGCGAGGCCGTGGGCAGCGAGGACGGTACGGAGGGTTGCGCGGGCTACACCTGGGGCCCGGGGGTCGCGGGGAAGTTCGAGGGTGTAGGTCCAGGACGGGGCTACGGTTGACATCGGAAGTCTCCGGTCGAGGAGGGGAGTTGGATGGTTGTTGTGCAGTGCCCAGTGACCGCGGCCGCTCCGTCGAGCGGGGTACTTCTGGGCGGGGCGCCTAGATAAGAAGGTACTCGGGCGGAGTTAAGCTCTTTACCGATTCGGCGAAAACGTCAGTACTGCCACCCGTGTGGGTGACCAGCTAGAACAAGGAGGGCGGGCTCGCCCATGAGGAACAACCCGACGGGTCGTCAACTCCGACTGGGCACAGAGCTGCGCAAACTTCGTGAGCGCGCCGGCCTGACCTCCACCCAGGCCAGTCAACTGCTCGGCCTCAAGCAGCAGAACCAGATCAGCAACATGGAATCCGGACGGCTTGGTGTGAGCCCGGAGCGGGTCCATACGCTGGCCTGCCACTACGACTGTTCGGACAAGGCTCTCGTCGATGCGCTCGCCGAGATGGCCAGCAGCCGCAAGCGAGGCTGGTGGGAGGAGTACCGGGAGATCCTCCCTGCAGCACTCCTGGACCTCGCCGAGGTCGAGCACCACGCCACGCTGTTGCGCTCAGCCGTCACTGTGCACGTCCCGGGCCTCTTCCAGACCACGGACTACGCCCGCGAGATCTTCCGGCAGGACGTACCGGAGCTTTCACCTCCGGACATCGAGCACCGGGTGTCGTTCCGGATCAAGCGGCAGGCCGTGCTCTTCCAGGACTCGCCGACACCCCACCAGGCCATCGTCCACGAGGCCGCTCTGCGCATGCAGTTCGGTGGTCCCACAGTCACCCGAGCCCAGCTCAAGCACCTCCTGGACATGAGCGAACGGGACCACGTCACGATCCATGTCATCCCGTTCAGCGCCGGAGCTTTCCCCGGCTCAGGCCAGTCGATCTACTACGCCAAGGGCGCGGTGCCGCAACTGGACACCGTCAATCTCGACCAGTCCCACGGCCCCATGTTCCTCGATGCCGAGGCCCAGCTCGACAAGTACCAGGTCCTGCTCGACCGTATGGAGGCCACGGCGCTGTCCCCCGAGGAGTCGCGGGACTTCATCCACAAAGTCATCCAGGACCTGTGAAGGAAACCAAGATGCCCAAGCTCAATTGGCAGAAGTCGTCGTACTGCGCTCAGGGCAACTCCTGCGTACACGTCGCCGCCGCCACCGGAAGGCTCCACCTGACCGAAAGCAGCGACCCCGACCAAGCCATACTCGCGACCACCCCCCGCGCCTTCGGCGCCCTCATCCACGTACTCAAGGAGAACCGAACCCGTGGCTGACGTACCCCCCAACCTCGACTGGGTCCGCGCCGCCCCGGAAGACGCCGTCGGCCCCGGCCCCTGGATCGAGATCGCCTTCGGCGAGGACGATGCCGTCTACCTCCGCGAGACCAGCGACCCGGACAACGTGGTGACGACGACGCAGAAGAAGTGGGACGCCTTCGTACTGGGCGTCCAGGCAGGCGAGTTCGACCACTTCGTGGAGGGCGTCGTAACCGATTGACGGACCCCCCGTCTCGGCGGATCGTAGGGCTCACATAAAGACGGCTGGGGGGAGCCGAAAATGGGCGCTTGGGGACCGTACGACAGCGGCAACAACGCAGGGTGGACCGTACCGCCACCACCGCAGCAACCGCCGACGGTCGGGATGCCGCTCGCCGACCCCGACCCCTGGCGGGCCGTCGCGGTCGGCCTGCTCAACCTCACGGGCCTCGGCCTCGGCTACGTACTGCTGGGCCGCTGGCTGCGGGCCGTCGCATGCTGGGCGGCGACGGCGGTCCTGCTGCTGGTCGCGCTGCCCGCGGACATCGACGGCGTACCGGGCGGGGCCCTCGTCGGGTACGCCGTCGTGGTGGTGGTCGCCGCGGCCGACGGGGCGCGCACCGCGCTCCGTACGCCCCTGCGCCCGGCGCTGAGCGCCCCCTTGGCGGCCGTACTGGGCCTGGTGCTCCTCGCGGTTCCGGCGGGCGGCGCGGTGGCGTACGACTCGGCGCGCGACGATGCGATCGAGCAGATGCTGCTCGACCGGCTCGCCAAGACGGACAAGCTGGTCGCGGCGGCGTCCGAGAGGGACTTCTCGGGCGCGGAGAAGGACTACCGGTCGGCGCTGGCCGGGTACCGGGCGCTCAGCGACGACCACCCGGACTCGCGGGCGGCGAAGCTCGTACCGGACCGCCTGAAGGCGTATTACGAGGCGGTCGCGACCCCGTACGGCAAGAAGGAGTACTGCGACGCCGTCGAGCCGCTGACGTATCTGCGGACGCTGCCCAAGACCATGGGCAAGGACCGGCTCGGCTCCCTGGCCGGCTGGCCCGACGACCGGCTGGCCACCTCGCTCTACGAATGCGGCGTCTCCCGGCTCGGCGCGGACTCGGGATCGAACGGCGGTGAGCTGGGCGAGCTGCTGCGGACGTTCCCCGAGTCCGAGCAGGCCGCGAAGGTCGGGCCTGCCGTGCAGAACGAGATAGAGGAGCGCTCCGCGGCCCTGAACGGGAACGACCCCTGCACGGTCACCGATGCGCTGCGCCAGATCGGCGAGACGGCGGACGGGTTCCCGGACGATCCGGGCGACGGGCTGCGCAAGGACGCCGACAGCGCGGTGGAGTCCGGCGTCTACGCCTGCGGGGTCGACGAGTTCAAGGACGGCGAGTTCGAGGACGCGAGCAAGACGCTGTACGACTTCGCCGACACGTACAAGGGGAACAAGAAAGCGAAGAGGGCCCGGCAGATCGCCATCGCCGCCGAGATCGCGACGGAGCGCCCGGCCGCGGGCAAGAACCTGCCGCCGTCCAGCAGCCCGGGTGGCGTCCGGATGCCGGTGGAGTTCAGCAACGACGCCCCGAGCGCGGTCGAGATCCTCTACACAGGCCCCGTCACCGGGACGCTCCACCTCGGAGCCTGCGGGAAGTGCAAGACGTACTCCAGCTACGCGGCGGGCAACCTGTCGGCCTGCAAGGACAGCAGCGTGAACTACCCGAAGACCACGCTCCGCCTGCCCTCCGGCAACTACCACTTCCTGGTCAAGTACTCGGACGACGGCGACAGCGCGTACGCACAGTCCTATGCCGACGGAAGCAAGATCGAGCCCGGCTACACCTACACGCAGTGCACGTACGTCGTCGAGAGCGGATTCGGCCTGCCGTCCTCGACGGCCTGACGCGCGCTGAGGGTTTCTGACGCGCCCTCACCGCCGTGCCGTCCGCTCGGCCCGCGCCGCCTTGCTCCCTTGCGCCCCTGGACGCCCCAGGGGCGCCGGTCGTGTGACGAGGTGCCACCGACCGGCCATCATTGCCCGAGGTCAACCCTCGTGATACACAGAGTGACCATACGTACCTTCGTATACCGCCCTACTCCCCCCGCGAGGGGCTCGCGGGGGCCGGCAGCCGGAGATCCGTACGAAACCCGCCAATCAATGGCGCCAAGTCGACATCCGACAGCGCCATCGTCGGCAAGAATGAGGCTGGACCTCTGCGCGCACTGGCAGGGGGTGCGGAACAACCCATACAGGGGCGGTGAGTTACATGCTTATGGCAGCCGAAAAGGGCGACATCACCACCATCATCGGCGGGATCGCCCCGGACTGGGGGCCCTTCGGGAGCCTGGGCAACGAAGCACGGGTGATGGTCGAGGTCGTGATGGCGGTCGCCATCCTGCTCTGTCTCGGCATCGCGATCTGGGGCGCCGCCAAGCAGAGAATCGGCGCCACGGCCCTGCGCGACACCTTCAGCGCGGAGCAGGGCAAGGGCCTCATCATCGCGGGCCTGACCGGGGTATTCATCATCGGATCGCTGGGCACGCTCTTCACCATCGTGTACGGCATGGCCGTCTAGCTGCGGCCGCGTCCGGCCCCCGACCGGCACCGCGGCCCCCAACGCTCCGTCAGTCGTCCGGGTGCGCCCGGCCCTCCCACCTAACCCACCCGTCCGTCGCGCCCACCGGCTGAGGTTGCGTTTCCCTGATGTCCCAGATGTCCGTGGCATTGCTGATGTCGAGTCACCACACCGCGTCCACTTGGGGACCGGCAGGGCTACCGTCGTACTACGCGGTTCTGCACGAGCCTGAGGGGGCTGACGCGGCATGAGTCTCGGCGACGAGCACCATTACGACGACTTCGGACGCTCCGCACGCGCGGACGACGACTTCGGCGGCTCGGGCCAGACCCGGACCCGTCTCCCCGAGCGACGCGGCGACATCTACGGCGGCGCGCGCCGCCCCGGCCGCTCCTCCTCGCGAAGCCTCATCACGATCGTCGGCGTGGTGGTCCTTTTGATCGCAGCGATCGCTTTCGCGAACCGTGGCGGCGGGGACGGGGGCGGGGGCGACTCCTCTGCGGGGAGCGGGGACAGAGCGGACGCGGCGCCTACGGCCGCGTCCGGGCAGAAGCCTGTCAGCGCCAAGGACGGCGGGGTTCCTTCGGGGTTTGGGCGTGATCGGGAGGGGGCGCAGTCGGCGGCGGCGAATTATGCCGTGGTCCTGGTGTCTGCCGACATCCTCAAGCCGGCCCGGCGTAGCGAGATCGTCAAGGCCGTGTTCGTCGCCGACAAGGTGTCCGAACTCGAGGCGAAGTTCGACAAGGCGTACTCGAAGGACTTCCTGGCGAAGGTCGGCCTGGACGAGAACGGCAACGCGGCCGCGGGCCAGACGTACGTCTCGCGCACCATGCCGGTCGGCACCAAGGTCACGAAGTACTCGGACAGCACCGCGACCGTGGAGGTCTGGTGCACGGGCATCTTCGGCACCGCCGGTGAGGACTCGACCAACCCCGTCACCAGCGACTGGTTCACGATGACGCTCCAGCTCAAGTGGACCGACGGCGACTGGAAGGTCGGGAGCTTCTCGCAGAAGGAGGGACCGGCCCCCGTGAACGGCGACAACAAGGTGTCCCCGTCCGACGAGATCGCGAAGGCCGTCGAGGAGTACGGAGGGTTCACGTATGCCCGGTAACTCCCAGCGCATGATCAAGGTCACCGGCGCTTTGGCCGCCGCACAGGCCGCAGTCCTCCTGTTCGCCGCGCGTGCCGTCGCGGCACCCACACCGAAGCCGTCCGACGACAACTGCGACCTCATCGTCGGCCCCGCCAAGAACTACTGCGAACGCGACGGCGGCTCCACCGGCGGCGGAGGCGTCTCCACCACCGACCCCCTCACCTCCACCCTCGACCCCCTCTCCTCCCTCGCAAAGGGCTGTGCCAAAGCCGCCTCCTGGACCGTCGACGTGCTGTCCGACGCCATCAAGGAGACGGCCAACGTCGACTTCACGAACCCGAAGTTCCTGCAGCAGTACGCCATCGTCTTCGCGGCGTCGAGCATCCTGACCCTGGTCCTGTGGCTGCTGGCGGTGGCGAAGCGTGCCGTGCGCGGTGTGCCGTTCACCACCGCCCTGAGCGAAGCTGTCGGCTTCCTCTGGCTCACCGTCCTGTCGTCCGCGTTCACGCCGCTGATCCTCTACACCGTCGTCTCCGCGACCGACGGCGTCAGCGACGTGCTGGCCAATGCCACCGGCGACCAGACGGACACGTTCTTCGGGACGTTCTCCGAGGCTCTCAGCAAGGGCACCGACATCGGCGGCGGCCCGATCATGCTGATCCTGGTGTCGCTGATCTCCATCCTCGCCGCCGGCGTGCTCTATCTGGAGCTGTATCTGCGGGCCGTGCTCCTGTACGTCGGTGCGTTGCTCGGCGTCGTGGTCTACGCAGGGCTCGTCGACAAGAACCTCTGGGGCCATGTCCGCCGCTGGGCGGGAATCATGATCGCGGTGATCCTGGTGAAGCCCGTGATCGTCATCGTGCTCGGGCTCGCCGGAGCACTGACCACGTCCGACGGTCCGGACTCGCTCGCGGCCGTCGTGTCCGGCCTCGCCATCATCCTGCTGGCCATCTTCGCGAGCGCGATGATCTACCGGTTCGTACCGGGCTTCGGCGACGAGATCGCGAACTCCCGCAACAACCGCATCATGCAGGGTGCCGAGAACAAGGCGGCCGCGGTCATCAGTTCCCCCGCCGCCCTCGTGTCCCAGGGCATCAAGACCCACAGCGCCCGCGGCCGGGCGGAGGACGGCGGCGGGGGCGGCAGCAGCCAGCCGCGCCCCGCGAACCCGGCGAGTGGAGGGGTGGCCGCACACGGCACGCGTGGGTCGGCCACCGGCACGGGCGGCGGCGGATCTGTCCCCTCCGCCGCACCCCCGCCCCGGACCAGCCCGGTCAACACCCCGCACGCAAGCAACACCCGCACCGCCGGACCCGCCGCGAGCAGCTCCGGACGTACCAACCGCACGGGAGGTGAAGGGCGTTGACAACTGATTCCCATGCGTCTCACCTGTCCCATCCGGTCACGCCCCGCCGTACGTATCTGATCGGCCGCGCCCGGCCGAACGCGATCGTCGGCAGGAACCGGGAGACGGGCGAGATCGCGCTGATCATCGCGGGCGCGTTCCTCGGGATGATGTGCGGACTCCTCGTCCCCGTCCTCAGCATGCGGATCGTGCTGCTGATGGGCTTCCCGCTGCTCGCGCTGGCCGCCGTCTACGTCCCGTACAAGCGGCGCACGTTCTACAAGTGGTTCGAGATCAACCGTTCGTACAAGCGGACGCTGCGGCAGGGCGTCGCCTACCGGTCGGGGTCCATGGAGGCCGGCACGCGTATGGACGGCCGTGAGGTCGAGGTCGGGCCGCCGCCCGGGATCGGCCGTATCAGCTGGCTGGCCGCGCCCTTCGGTCCTGACGAGATCGCCGTACTGCTGCACGCGGACCGGCGTACGGTCACGGCCGCCATCGAGATCGAGGGCCCGGGCGTGGGCCTGCGGGACAGCGAGGACCAGGAGGCGCTGGTCGACCGGTTCGGGACGCTGCTGAAGCACGTCGCGAACGGCGACGGCTTCGTGACGCGCCTGCAGATGCTCGCCCGTACGCTGCCAGCCGACCCGGACGCGCACGCCAAGGACGTCGCGGTGCGCGGCGACGAGCGGGCGCCGGGCTGGCTCCAGCAGTCGTACGACCAGCTGCAGTCCATGGTGTCGACGAGCAGCGAGCAGCACCGGGCGTATCTGGTCGCCTGCATGCACTACACCCGGGAGCTGGCCGCCGAGGCGCAGGCGATGGCGCGCGCCGCCCGGCCGGGGGGCGGCAAGAAGCTCGACCGGGACGCCGGGCTCGCGGTGGTCATGGCGCGCGAGCTGACCGACATCTGCTCACGGCTCCAGGAGGCCGACATCCGCGTTCGCCAGCCGCTCGGCCAGGGCCGGCTCGCCTCGCTCGTCCACTCCATGTACGACCCGGACCATCCGATCGACCACATCCAGGCGATGACGAAGCGGAACGCCTGGCCGGCCGAGCTGGACGCGATGGAACCGACGTATCTGCAGGCCAAGACGCGGGAGTCGGCGAGCCGCGCGCCCTGGTGCCACGCCACGGCCTGGGTGAAGGAGTGGCCGATGACGCCGGTGGGCGTCAACTTCCTGGCGCCGCTGCTCGTCCACACCCCGGACGTGATCCGTACCGTGGCCGTCACGATGGACCTGGAGCCCACGGAGGTCGCCATCGAGCGGATGCTGACCGAGAAGACCAACGACGTGGCGGAGGCCAGCCGCGCCGCCAAGATGAACCGGACCGTGGACCCGCGCGACATCGCCGCCCACTCGCGCCTCGACCAGCGCGGCGAGGACCTGGCGAGCGGCGCGGCCGGCGTCAACCTCGTCGGCTACATCACCGTGTCCTCCCGCACGCCCGAGGCGCTGGCGCGCGACAAGCGGACCATCCGGGCCTCGGCCGGGAAGTCGTATCTGAAGCTGGAGTGGTGCGACCGCGAGCACCACAGGGCCTTCGTCAACACGCTCCCGTTCGCGACCGGCATCCGAAGGTAGGGCTGAACTCATGCGGGATCCGCTGTCCGTCCTCACCGAAGCCTTCACGTCCTTCCTCTTCGGGAAGGTCGAGACGACCCGGCTGCCCGTGCGTACGTCGACGGGGCAGGCCCAGGCGGTCTACCTGCCGACGGCCGCACCCGGCCTCGGCGACTCCGGCGTGATCATCGGCCGCGAGGTCTACTCGGGCAAGGGCTACATCTACGACCCCTTCCAGCTGTACGGGCAGCAGTTGCCGGCCCCGCACTGGCTGGTGCTCGGCGAGTCGGGCAACGGCAAGTCCGCGCTGGAGAAGACGTACGTCCTGCGGCAGCTGAGGTTCCGCGACCGGCAGGTCGTCGTCCTGGACGCGCAGGGCGAGGACGGCGTGGGCGAATGGAACCTCATCGCCGAGGAGCTGGGGATCACTCCGATCCGGCTCGACCCGATGGCCGCCCTGGACACCGGCATCCGCCTCAACCCGCTGGACCCGGCGATCACGACGACCGGGCAGCTCGCGCTGCTCAGGACCATCATCGAGGTCGCCATGGGGCACGGTCTCGACGAGCGGTCCGGCTTCGCGCTGAAGGTCGCGCACTCGTACGTCAACGAGACGATCGTCGAGCGCCAGCCCGTCCTGACCGACATCGTCGAGCAACTCCGCCACCCCGAGCCGGAGTCGGCCGAGGCGATGAACGTCGCCATAGAGGACGTACGGGCCTGGGGCCTGGACGTCGCCCTGGTCCTGGACCGGCTGGTGGACGGCGACCTGCGCGGCATGTTCGACGGGCCGACGACGGTCGGCATCGACCTGGACGCCCCGCTGATCGTCTTCGACCTGTCCCACATCGACCGCAACTCGATCGCCATGCCGATCCTGATGGCGATCGTGGGCGTGTGGCTGGAGCACACGTGGATCCGCCCCGACCGGAAGAAACGCATCTTCCTGGTCGAGGAGGCCTGGCACATCATCGCCTCGCCCTTCGTGGCGCAGCTGTTCCAGCGCCTGCTGAAGTTCGGGCGGCGGCTCGGCCTGTCGTTCGTGGCGGTCGTGCACCACCTGAGCGACGTGGTGGACGGCGCGGCCGCCAAGGAGGCGGCGGCGATCCTGAAGATGGCGTCGACCCGGACGGTCTACGCCCAGAAGGCCGACGAGGCGCGGGCGACGGGCCGAGTGCTCGGCCTGCCGCGATGGGCGGTGGAGATCATCCCGACCCTCTCACCCGGCATCGCGGTCTGGGACGTCAACGGCAACGTCCAGGTCGTCAAACACCTGGTCACGGAGACGGAACGCCCGCTGGTCTTCACGGACCGCGCGATGACCGAGTCGTCCGCCGACCTGTCCGACGACGCCCTGCACGCAGCCGAACTGGAGGCGGAGGAGCGGGCCGCGTTCATGGAGCAGCAGATGAAACAGATGAACGACTCCACGGTGGCGTGACGTGGGAGCGGGACAGCAGTACCGCGAGAAAGGCCGGGAGGGATGGGAGGACCGGGGAGGCCCAGGCAACCGGGGAGGCCGTCCTGAGCAGCGCGGCATCCCTGACGGCCTGCTGATCGGCGTCCTCGTCTTCCTCCTGGGCATGACGCTGCTGGTGTGGTCGGCGACCGGGCTGGCGGGCTTCTGCGCCCACGGCTCCTGGCCCCGCAATGTGACGGTCACCCACACCCCGGTCGCGATGCACCACTTGATCGCCCAGCCGCATGACGTACCGGGCGCCTGGCCGAACACCCCACCGGAACAGCTGTCGGGCTACGGCCTGTTCTGGGGCCTGTTGATCGGCCAGCTGATGATCCTGATCGTCCTGACGGTGTTCGTGATAGGGGTGGTGGCACGCTGGAGGGCAAGACGGTCGGCGGCCTCCGCCGCTGTGGGTGCCGCCTCTGCCGCTGTGGGCACCGGCTCCCCCGCCGTGGGCGCCGGCTCCCCCGCTGTGGACGCCGCCTCCGCCGCTGTGGGCAGTCGTTCCGCTGGGGCGATGGGGGTCCCCCCGCTCGAGCGAAGCCGAGAGTGGGGGAGGGTGGGCACAGCGGAACCCGCACCGGCGGAACCCGCACCCCAAACACCCGCACCCGCACCAGAACCCGCACCCCAGGGCCCCGTACAGTTCGCCCCCGCCGAAACCAGACACCGCACCGCCACCCAGGCAGTACGAGACGCCGAGGGCGCAGCCCTGGTCGTCACGTCGAACCCCGCCCTATGGGCGGAAACGAAGGACGCCCGCGCCAAGTTGGGCCCGGTCCTCCTCTACGACCCCTCCCACCTGTGCGACACCCCGGCCCGCCTCCACTGGTCCCCCAGCACCGGCTGCGAGGACAAGACGATCGCAGCCCAACGAGCAGCCGCCCTCCTCGCCCCGGTCCGCCCCTCCTCCAAACTGGACGCCGCGGTCGCAGACACCGCGGAAACGCTACTCCGAAGCTTCCTGCACGCTGCGGCCGTGGACGGCCGCCAGTTCAGACAGGTACACCGCTGGGCCCAGGGCACCCAGGTACACGAGGCCGTACGCACCCTGCGTACGAACCCCAAGGCCGCACCGGGCACAGCGGGCGAACTGGAAGCAGCCCTGACCTCCCACCCGGAACGCCGTGACATCGCCCAGGAGTTGACGGCCAGAGCCCTCTCCTCGCTCTTCACGGTCAACGTCCGCGAGTCCTGCACCCCAAACCGAACTGATGCCCTTGTCCTGGATTCCTTTGCGAACGAAGGGGGCACGCTTTACGTGGTGGGTGAATCGATCGAGGACCCGAAGACGAACCCGGGAGCGATGCCGCTGCTCACCGCCCTGACCTCAAACGTGGTCGAGCACGGCCGGCGCATGGCCGAACGGTCATCCTCCGGTCGGCTCGACCCACCACTCACCCTGGTCCTGGACGACGTAGCCGCGGTGGCCCCCCTGCCCCAGCTGCCGGACCTCCTGACCACAGGCCCGGCCCAGGGCCTCCCCACCCTGGCCCTCCTCCGCTCCCGCGAACAGGCCCGCGCCAGGTGGCCGCAGCACGAACTACCCGCGATCTGAACTGGGCGTGGCAGTGCCGCCTGAGGTCGTTTCGGGTTTCGTGTAGAGGACGTCGCGGGCCTGCTCCGCGGCGCGGATCATGCTCTCGCCGACGAAGTCGACGAAGCGGGCGATGTTCTCGAGGCGGACGGCGGCCGGGGTATCGGGGCCGAGGAGGCTGACACCCTGCCGTGCGGTCGCGGCAAGCTGAGTGTGGGACCGGGCGCTGGCGATCATGCCCTCGTACCAGACGTCGTTGTCGACGACGTAGCGTTCGCGGCGGCGTTCGTCGCGTTCCCTGCGAATGAGGCCCATGTTCTCGAGGAGCGCGATCGTTTTGGAGATGGTCGCCGGGCTGACCTGGAGGCGCTGGACGAGTTCGGACGCGGTGAGGCTGCCCGCGTCTGTGGTGTAGATGCAGACCAGCACCCGGGACGCCATCTTGGGCAGGCCCTGTGACATGAAGACGGTGGTGAACGCCTCCTCGTACTCGCGCACGGCCTCTGCGTCGCGTCCGTGGGGCAGCGCGGGTGTGTTCGCGCCCCGGGGCGCGGCCTGCCTGCGGCGGTGGGCGCGGTGTTCGGTGGCGCGGTGGGCGAGGTCGGCGCGATAGCCGGTGGGACCGCCGTTGCGCATCACCTCACGGGTGACGGTCGAGGTCGGGCGCTCCAGGCGTCTGGCGATCTCCGCGTAGGCGAGGCCGTCGGCCAGTCCCAGCGCGATCTGCTGGCGCTCCTGCTGGGTGAGCCTGCCTCCCGGCATCGCGATCTCCTTCGTGGTGCGAGGTACGTGGCGGCCTCAGCATAGCGTTCATTTCCAATCCATTGCAACGAACCGAGGTGAGGATTGTTGCATTAGATTTAGAACCGTTGCAACGAAATCCCGGCATTCACCTGTGTTGATGGGGATTTCGCGCTACAAGCTTGTTGCCAGGGCATCGAATGCAACGTAGCGTTTCCGTCATCAGAAACGACGGGCCGGAAGGGGCCCGCCGAGCAGATGAAGGAGCAAGCGATGCAGAAGTTCGACACCTCCGCCCCGGTGACCGCCGTCCTGGACATCCCCGCCGGACGCATCCAGTTCATCGCCGCCGACCGCACCGACACCACGGTCGAGGTCCTGCCCTCCGACGCTGCCAAGAGCCGCGACGTGAAGGCGGCGGAGCAGATCGAGGTCGCCTACAGCGACGGCGTCCTGCGGATCGAGGCCCCGGAGGCGAAGAACCGGATCCTCGGCAACTCCGGGTCCGTCGAGGTCACCGTCCAGCTGCCGGCCGGCTCCCGCATCGAGGCCAAGGCCGCCGCCGCAGAACTGCGGGGCGTGGGACGGCTCGGCGACGTCGCCTTCGAAGGCGCGTACCGCCAGATCAAGATCGACGAGGCCGCGAGCGTCCGCCTCACCGCGATCGACGGCGACGTCGAGGTCGGCCGGCTGGGCGGCCCCACGGAGATCAGCACCGCAAGGGGCGACATCCGGATCGCCGAGGCCGTGCGCGGCACGGTCGTGCTCCGCACCCAGTCCGGCGACATCTCGGTCGGCGCCGCTGCCGGCGTCTCGGCTGCCCTGGACGCCGGCACCACCAACGGCCGCATCAGCAACGCCCTCAAGAACGATGGCACCGCCGAACTCGACATCCACGCGAGCACCGCCCACGGCGACATCACCGCCCGCAGCCTCTGACGCGCACCCCGACACAAGGAGCACTCCTCATGACCGATGTGGCCATCGCGGCGAACGGGCTGCGTAAGTCCTACGGCGACAAGACCGTCCTCGACGGCATCGACCTGGCCGTCCCGGAAGGAACGATCTTCGCCCTGCTCGGCCCGAACGGCGCCGGCAAGACCACCGCCGTCAAGATCCTCTCCACCCTCATCTCCCCCGACCTCGCCTCCGGCGAGATCCGCGTCGGCGGCCACGATCTCGCCACCGACCCGCAGGCCGTACGCGCCGCGATCGGCGTCACCGGGCAGTTCTCCGCCGTCGACGGGTTAATCACCGGCGAGGAGAACATGCTCCTCATGGCGGACCTGCACCACCTCTCCAAGCCCGAGGGACGGCAGGTCACCGCCGAACTCCTTGAGCGCTTCGACCTGGTCGAGGCCGCCAAGAAGCCCGCCTCCACCTACTCCGGCGGCATGAAGCGCCGCCTCGACATCGCCATGACCCTGGTCGGCAAACCGCGGATCATCTTCCTCGACGAGCCGACCACCGGCCTCGACCCGCGCTCCCGCCACAACATGTGGCAGATCATCCGCGAACTCGTCACGGGCGGCGTCACCGTCTTCCTCACCACCCAGTACCTGGAGGAGGCCGACGAACTCGCCGACCGCATCGCGGTGCTGAACGACGGCAAGATCGCCGCCGAAGGCACCGCCGAGGAGCTCAAGCGGCTCATCCCCGGCGGACACGTCCGCCTCCGCTTCACCGACCCGGCCGCGTACCAGAGCGCCGCCTCCGCCCTGAGCGAGGCATCCCGGGACGACGAATCCCTCGCCCTGCAGCTCCCCAGCGACGGCAGCCAGCGCGAACTGCGCTCCATCCTCGACTGGCTCGACGCCGCCGGCATCGAGGCCGACGAACTCACCGTGCACACCCCCGACCTCGACGACGTCTTCTTCGCCCTGACCGGCGACGCCGACATCCCCAACCAGCAGAACCAGCCGAACCAGCCGAACCAGCCCAAGGAGACTGCCCGATGAGCTCGCTCTCCCTCGCCGTGCGCGACTCCTCCACGATGCTGCGCCGCAACCTCCTGCACGCCCGCCGCTATCCGTCGCTCACCCTGAACCTGCTGCTCACCCCGGTCATGCTGCTGCTGTTGTTCGTCTACATCTTCGGCGACGCGATGAGCGGCGGCGCGGGTCGCTCCGCGTACATCGCCTACATCGTCCCCGGCATCCTGCTGATGACCATCGGCTCCACCACGATCGGCACCGCGGTCTCCGTCTCCAACGACATGACCGAGGGCATCATCGCCCGCTTCCGCACGATGGCGATCCACCGCGGTTCCGTGCTCTTCGGGCACGTCGCCGGCAGCGTCCTGCAGTGCATCATGAGCGTGGTCCTCGTCGGCGCCGTCGGCGTGGCCATCGGCTTCCGCTCCACGGACGCCACCGTCCTGGAATGGCTGGCGGCGTTCGGGCTGCTCGCGCTGGTCTCCCTGGCATTCACCTGGATCGCGGTCGGCATGGGCATGGGCAGCCCCAACGCCGAGGCCGCCAGCAACAACGCCATGCCGCTGATCCTCCTGCCGCTCATCTCCAGCGCCTTCGTCCCCCTGCACACCATGCCCGGCTGGTTCCAGCCGATCGCCGAGTACCAGCCGTTCACGCCCGCCATCGAAACCCTGCGCGGACTCCTCCTCGGCACCGAGATCGGCAACAATTGGTGGATCGCCATCGTCTGGTGCGTGGGCCTCACCGTCCTCGGCTCCCGCTGGTCGAAGGCCCAGTTCAACCGCGACCCCAAGTAAGCGACATGAGCACGCGGGCCCGACAGCCCACCCCGTCCCACCCGAAGGCGGCGTACACCGACACCTCGTCGGAGTACGCCGCCTCGTTCGTGTACCGCGTGGTGTGCGGGCCACAGGCCCGGTCAGGGCATTAAGGCCGCTTGATCACGAACTCCAGCTCGGCAGCAGACGCATCCCCCGGCACCGGCACGGTATTGCCCGACGGCATGAACCCGGCCCTGCGGTAGAAACTCTCAGCACGAGCATTCCGCTCATGAACGAACAACCGCGACTGCTCAACGCCCAAACTCCAGGCCCACTCCAACGCGGCATCGAAGAGGGCGTCGATCACGCCGCGTCCCCGGTACTCGGTCCGTACGAAGACCCCCACCAGATGGCACTGCCGCTGCTCGACCACACCCCCGAACGCATCCTTCGCGCCGGCCTCCTCGACCAGCACGACCACCGTCCCCGCCCATTGGCCGTTTGGGGCCTCGGCAATGAACTGCCGCCCCTCGGTGGCGCCTTCGGCGACGCCGGCTGTCCGCTGCTTCCAGAAGGAATCAGGCTTGGCGACTGCGTCCTCGTACGTCTCGAGGAAGGCGAGCGGCGCAGCCGGGTCCTGGAGCGCAACGAGCCGCAGCTCCTTGGCCGTGGGCCACTCGTCGGAACGTATGGATCGGATGACGGGACTCATACCCTGATGGTCGGGGAGACGACTCACCCTCGCAAGGCAATAAACTCGCAAGCAATAAAAACAGAAAACCCCCGCACCGGAAGGTGCGGGGGTTTTCTCAAAATTTGTTCGGCGGCGTCCTACTCTCCCACAGGGTCCCCCCTGCAGTACCATCGGCGCTGTGAGGCTTAGCTTCCGGGTTCGGAATGTAACCGGGCGTTTCCCTCACGCTATGACCACCGAAACACTATGAAACTGACAACCGCACCACGTTGTGGCAACGCGGGGTTGTTCGTGGTTTCAGAACCAACACAGTGGACGCGAGCAACTGAGGACAAGCCCTCGGCCTATTAGTACCAGTCAACTCCACCCATTACTGGGCTTCCATATCTGGCCTATCAA